>JALDAG010000006.1 GCA_022729255.1 Candidatus Nanohalarchaeota archaeon
AGTCATGGATTCCTCCCACTCTACTTCAAACATGGAATCGATTATCTCTCTAACAACGTCATCGAACTCTTCTGTTGTTAGATGAGACAACGTGAACACTGTAACCTCTCCTGGATTCATCAAGTTTTCAAAATCTACCTTAGGGTTATCAGAATCTAACTTCTTAATCAGTCCTTTGTATGGTTTTGGATCGTCTTCAGGATCCATATCAAACCTTTCATAGTGTTCTAAAAGATTTTCATCACTACATTTTTCTACAAACCCTGTCCACTGAGCTGTTGGGTCGAACACAACAACAGGTATATCCTGTTCAAGGGCTTCCTCCACTATCACAGAAGCTGTCACGGATTTACCGGAACCCGTTGAACCCGCAACAATACCGTGAGTAGTAAGATCTGCCGGATCTACATAAGCTTCCTTAGAAGTTTCTGCTACTTTACCAACCCAGAAAGTGTCTTCTTCGGAAGGAAGCATGTTGTAATCAACAGGGAACACATAACGAGCTTCTTCATCTTTTTTGTCCTGATACCAGTTGTATAGTTTGACGGATCCTACAACAAAAGCTATGCTGACAACCAAGAACAAAGAAATCCTCATTCTTGTAGGAGTCCAGAAAGGTCTGATAAACTCGATGGTGTCAAGGGAACTGATGTGTTGGTCCTCTAATTCCATCACCGCTTCAATATAATAAAATCCTGTGGAAAGTTCCTTTCCGGAAAGGTTTATGGTGATTATTTCTGAAAAAGTCTCCTCTACAAAAAAACTTTCGTTGAAGTTTTTAACTGTCTCACCGGTTTCAGATTCTATAAGTGTAAAATTAATATCGTAAATCTCGTTTAATGGCTCATATGCTTCAATATTAATATGGATAGCAGGGTTCTCTTCAACATCGATAGTATCTGAAATAAAACCTACATTAAGATTCTTCTCGATACCATACTCTGGTATTATGCTGATTGAAACCGGAAAATCTTCTGAAGAAACTTCATCGCTAACTATCATCGAACCCGAAAAAGTTCTTTCTATGGATAAATTTGGAGCATTCGCCCTAATTTCATAAACTTTCATCTCTTCGGACTCCTCTATCGGAAAAACCTCAACAATATTAGATATCTCTCCTGAAAAATCAACGGAAACATCGCCCTGAAAATCCCTGACAAAAAGGTTATAAGTCCTATTTTCTCCTGATGCCATGATGTGAGAACTCATATATGTCTCAGCTGAAATACCTGCAAAGGCTATCGAACATAGTCCTAAAAAAACTGAGATTAACGATATAACCTTTAGTTTGTCCATAGAAAAACATTATTTTCTTCCTTAATATAAAAGTATCTTGGAACAAAACCAGTAAATTCTTAAAAAAATTCGCTTCAATACCATTTTATGGCCAAAAAAATCGATACATGGATGATATTCGAGGTTCTTGCATCCAGGAAAGGCGTGGCGGAAAAATCACTTAAAGAGCATGTGGAAAAAATTGAGAAGGAAAAATCGGTTGATAGTCTTGAAAAAGAATTCGACGAGATAAAAGAAGTTGAAGACCCTCATCCATCAATAAAAAAAGGTTTTTCTCAGATTTGTGAGATAAGGTGTAAGGTAGAAAGCTTTTCAGAGCTTGTAAAAATAGTTCTTAATTACGGACCCACGATGATAGAGATAGAAGGACCTGAAAAAATTGAAATGGATATGGGAGAAATGCAAGATTCTCTTAATCTAGTTGCAGAAATGATGCACAAGTTTTTGAAAGCAGGAGCTGGTGGTATGATGATTTCTGGAAAAGAATGAACAATTAAGGCTGAAAAAGGGGAAAATGTTTTATATCTTCCATCCCTCATTATCAATTGATGAAACGTTTCACCAGTAATAACATGTATCAACAAAAAAGCAAGAGATCTTTTTTAAAAGTTTCTATATTGCTAATCTCATTTTTAGTGTTTTTCACGTTCGTTTCAGCCAATATAGTATCTGAAGAAGAGGTTATAGAACTAGGCGAGCCTACAAAAGTATCTATCACAAAGAACTACCATGGGATGACATCATCACAAGTTTCTGTAACCGTTCCACAGATGCATGAACCAGAAAATATCGATGGATTCGACGAAAATGGTAGTCTAGAATGTGTTTACAGAGAAATCTGGGGCAAGGAGATAGTTTGTCAGATTCCTGACGACATACCTGAGAATTATTCGGCGACAATATCTTATGAAACGCCAAGTGTTTCAACTATCAAGGACGAATATCTGCTTTTTGAACACCAAAAAAGAGTATTGGTTCCAACCGACAAGTATTCTCTTGAAGTCATACTGCCTGAAGGATCCGGTATAATAAGTAGAGATGATTTAGAACCTTTCTCACCGGAAGACGCTGTTACTGGAAGCGAAGGACGTAGAATTTTTGTTAGATGGGATGTGGATGAAATATCATTGGGAGAGACCCGTGATTTTTCTGTCAGGTACCAAGAATTGGATGTACTAAGCAATATTTTCCCCATAGATATGACAACGCTTGCAATAATACTCATCCTGTTGATTTCCTTGGGCATCTCCGTTTATTTCAAGTTCAAGAAAAAGGAGGATACCATCTCGTCCATACTTCCTCTGTTAAAAGAAGATGAAAAAGAAGTCCTTCTAAACATAATAGAAAAAGAAGGAGAATGTGAACAGAGGAACTTAGTCAGGGAACTTGATTATTCTAAAGCAAAGATTTCAAGACTTGTAAAAGACTTAGAAGAGCGTAACCTCATCAAAAAAATAAAAGAAGGAAGAAAAAACAGGATTGTTCTTAAAAAAGATGTAGGGAACATTGAAAGAAAAGATTAATCCAGTACTTCCAAATCTTCCTCAATATCAGATACATTTAGATCCGTATCTTCTAAAGCCGTTTCATTGATCTCTCTAAGCGGGAACACTAAGTCTTCGCCTACCTCCGTACTACATACAACAACATCATTTACATAAGTTACATCCCTTATCCTTTCAGAAACATTTAAGTCGACGTCATAGTTCTCAGGAGATTCGCACCTACATTCGATAGATTCTTCAAGATCTTCATGTTCCACTATCTCCAGACATCTTTCTGAAGGTGTATAGTCTCCATTCACATCTTCATCTAAGTTAAGATAGATCGCTCCTCCAACAATTATTGCAGCAATCAGTAAAACAGCCAACAGGTTCTCTTTCATATTTTCTTCGCTCATTTTGTATCACATCAGTTTTCCATATGCAATTCAAGGATTTCGCCAAGCTCTTCCTTGTCCATAAATCCTTCATATATCTCGTCTTCTACCTTTATAACTGGAAAAACATCGAATTCGTAGGTATCAACCAATATATTGATTGGTCTCATATCCAGAGTTGTATCAAGTGGGAATACTAAAAGGTCTTCATCGTATTTTTCCCGGTAATGAGATAGTATGGTTCCTTGATCCCCACATTCAGGGCAATCCTGTTCATCCGAATAAAAATAAAGCAGTGTAACAGTATCAGAATCGCACATTTCCTTTACCTTTTCTGTCATAAGCCAGTATTCAAGCAAAACATTAGTGTACTCCTTTTTTAAAAAATTGAATTCTTCTCTGTCGATTTTGTTGTTTCTTTCATACCTGATAACCTCATTTTCAAGTTCCTGAGTGTCTTGGATGGTCTGTTCAACAGCTAGGTTTAATGCATCACAATTTCTTTCAGGAAGGTTTTCAGCTATCCTCCTGCTAATCTCTTGAGACCTCCTCTCAACTTCAAATTCTCTAATATCTCCCTCAATAGTCACCAATTTTTCATCTGAAAGAACCAATCCTAAATAAAAAATTCCGCTCATCACCGCAACTGTCAATGCAACTGCTATTATTACGGTACCTATGTTCAAGTTGCTCTCTACCATTTGTTTTTACCTCTATTTTTGGCCATCTCAAAAAACGTGGCCACCCAAAACATCGCGAACAGGTAAGGATATATCGTAAAGAAAGTTAAATAATTAATCTTTTTATCCCTTAAATTCAGATGTTCTCCAGCAGAAAATAGGCTCAAAAAAACCATGCCCAATCCTGTAGCTATGAAAAACAATATAAAAACATGAAAAAGATGTAGCTGCTGAATAGAGAATGTGAATTCAATAGGGAAGTATCCTAAGAGGAAGTAAGTTTGGATCCATTCAATAAAAGTCGAGAAAACATTGTATATAACATGAGTAAGTATAAAAACCAGCATGAAAATCCACAAAACGTTTAAAGGAAGTAAGAAAAACCCCAGGTTTCCACTTTTAGGATTAAAAACCATTCTACGATACTCTAAGAAATTCTCGACATAACCCCTATACCACCTTATTCTCTGTCTGAAAAGCGATTTCAGATCTGATGGAGGATCCGTATATACGGTTCCATTAGTGCTGTTCTCGATTTTCTTACCAGCGTCCATCATCCTAAAAGCCATCTCCATGTCCTCTGTATGAGTGTTTTGATCCCAGCCCCCTGTCTCTTTTAGGAATTTTGTCCTGTAAATGCTTCCCGGGCCCGGAAGAACATACTGCACATCAAAAAGCGCGAAAACCTTTCTTAGAAATATCTGATAAATATATTCCGTCCACTGTATCTTTTCAACTATCCTATCATCCCTTAAAATTTTTAATGCGGGTGTGACACCGTAAACATTTTCGTCGTTAAAATAACCTACCATGCACTTTAAGAATTTCTCTTCCGGGTATGAATCCGCATCCATCGATGCCACAAGCTCTGTATCAACTTTTTCAAGGGCTTGATTCATGGAATCCGCTTTGCCGGTGTTAACCTTGTCTATAATTGTTATTTCGTCCCTGTACTCCTCCAGAATATCGAGAGTCTTGTCAGTCGAACCATCGTTTATAGCAATGATTTTTAGCTTATCTTCAGGATAATCTATGTTCATTAGAGCTTCTATTGTTTCTTTTATGTAATCTTCTTCGTTGTAAGCAGGAACTAAAAAAGTTAAATCCTTGTATTCTTCGGGTTCAGGATCTTTGGTTACTTTACCCAAGTTGGAGTAATATACTATAAGCCAAAGCGAAGCAGAAAATATCATCAGGAAAAAAAACAAAATATAGGTCATATCTATAATATCCATGTATGAATTTTTCACCCTGATTTATTTATTAAAAGACGTTAAGTCTTACTAAAAAACTTGGTTTTCAAAAGTTTCAACAGCACAAATACGTTGTCGATGATATCAAGCAAACTAAATTTAGCTTCACCCGCTCTTCTAGGTTTGAAATCTATAGGTATCTCGACCACATTGTAACCCGCCCATACCAACTTCATAAGAGTGTAAGGTTGGTAACTGTATCCTTTAGGGTTGTCAGAAGCGGTCAAAAACTTTTTGCATTCGGATTTGTACGCCTTAAATCCGCTTGTGATATCCTTAACAGGGCTTCCGAGAACAGTAGTGTATAAAAAACTGCCTATATTGGCGGGTATGTGCCTCAAGATGTTGTCCCTTCTATTTCCTCCTTCAACATTTCTGGAACCTATAACAACTTCGTATTCGCCTATCTCCTCTATCAAATCTTTTAAAGATTCAGCAGGATGTGAAAAATCAGCATCCATTTGTAAAAGTATGTCGCCATCCACTTCATCAAAACCATCTGTGTATGCTGCACCAATTCCGCTTTTTCCTTCCTTAACCATTAATCTGACTTCATCAATATCCTTCTGAACTTTCCTAACGATTTCAGCTGTTCCATCAGGAGAATTATCGTCTACAACCAGTATCTCAAACTCTCTTTCAGCCAATACTTCATATATCTTCCTTAATATATCCTCTATATTTTCTGCTTCGTTGTATGTCGGTACGACAACAGATATTTTATCCGCCATAATGCTTCACAAGATGATTTGAATTTAACACTATTAAAAAAAACTATTCAAGCTGGTAGACGTAATATGTGCATACATCTCCCCTGAAACTTTCTTTAACCGGGTAATCAAGTTTTTCGGTTGTAAATATATACTCCATACCTCTATTTTTAAACAACTCATAATCTTTGTAGGGAGAAAGAACTTTTTGTTCCAACATATAACCTGTGATGGACCATCTATCACTCACAACACCTCCATCAAACTCCTTCAAATATTCGATGCCTTCCATAAATTCTTGATAACAGTATTTTCTTTCCTGGTATTCTTCGTAAACAAGGTTGCCGGAAACTACTAAAAATATCGCGGAAAAAACAAGAAAGTGTTTCTTATCAAGACCTTTATACGCTATTATTATAACAAAAGGTATCATCGGCACCCAGTACCGGTAAAAACTCATCCCTACGAATAAAAGTATGAATAGAGAATAGAAAACAACTGTTATTTTTTCAAGCGAACCTGTTTCTCTTCTGCCCTTCAAAACACCTGGTATAAGTGCAAAGAACACTTGGATCATTTTAACAAGGTTTTCCCATGTTGATGCGAACAAACTCGCTCCACTCCATTCAGATACGTTGCCGATATATAGAAATGCTTTTTCCAATGGTCCTCCGTGAGAGATAAAGCTGTAGATAAAAAAAGGCATTGCGCCTAGTATACCTCCTCCTGCATAGAATAAAACATCTTTAATGTCCTCTCTATCTAAAAGGTAGGCTATGAAGAACGGTACCGCAAAAATGCTGTATATGTATCGGAATGTTATGGCAAAACTAATTGAGATACCTGTCATAAAATCGTTTCTTTTAAGATAAAAATAATAAGCTGATAACAAGAAAAATAGGCCTGGTATATCTGTCATGACCTGAGAAGACCAGAAAAGGATCAAAGGAGATAAAGAAAAAACTAAAGTTGGTATGATAGGATCCTCGAATTTTTCATTGCAAATGCTGTAAAATAACGCTATACACCCTAGGCCAAACACGGTTGTGAGCAATCTAGCAAATAAAATGCTTTCTCCCGTGAATTTCCATATAAAAGATATCAAAAACGATAAGGCCATGGGCCTACTGGGTTCGGAGTTTACCGTATCCCCGGCTATGTTTCTAGAATTCATGAGAAAAGAGCCTTCATCCCATTCCAGATATGCGGTATACCCTATATATGCGGATACGACCAAAAAGATTGTTAAAAGTAAAACGAGACTTTTTTTGGGATTTTTAGAGAACATATTGTTCACTTTAATTTTTCATGTATTCCCTCAAGAAAGTGGTTGCATAGGTGCCCTTGTAAAGACCGAAAGAAAACTTTGCCATGTTCTTGTTGATATTGAGATCGTCTTCCTCCACTTCAACCAGTTCAAAGTCTTTTACTTCTCTGAAGCATTTCCTGTAACTTCCCTCAACTCTTAGATGCTTGAGATCTCTTAATTTGAAATCCTCAAGTTCTACTTCGTCCTCTTCAAGAACCTGTTTTATCTTTTCCTCTCCCTTTGTGTCTTTAATAGCTGTCTTATATCCTACAAGAGGAAGTTCTCCATCCATATCTCTGAATCCTTCGTCTATCATGTAACTTAAAGCTTTGTTAAATACGTAAGACTGGTACGCGTGTATGAAAAGTTTTTGCAGTCCTTGTGGAAGTCTTTTGATAGCTCCTTCGTAATCTTCCTTTTTATTTGCCAGGTGATAAAGAAGGTTTTTCTCATAACGGTATTCTGAAGGGAATCTCTCAGCTCCTCTCTCAGGATCTCTGCTCTTCCAAAGATCTTTTCTAACCTTCTTAACCTTTTCATGTTCTTTTTCATAGGGCTTAGCTATATAGGTCCATACAGCTTCTTCAAAGTCTCCTCTCAAAATATGTCTGCCTACTTGATGTGTTATAGGTCTTGTAGAACCAAATCTTTGATTTCCAAAGTAGTTAGGGAAAAAACCATCTAATTCAGAGGTTATATCTCCCACTCTTTCTTCTATGTTTTCCTTAGGAAGATTTATACCTCTAACAACTATATCGAATTCGTTGTGATCAAGATCTCCTATGTTAATTCTGTTTCCTCTACCAACTACCTCAAGTTCTATATCAGGCATAAAAACCCTTCCAAGGTCTTCTTCCTCTACTCCATTTATAGACATGTACTGTGTGGTAGTCGCTCTTTTATCCTTATTTCCAGCATAACCAAACCTTTTCCTTGAGATATGAAGTATTTTCGATAGTTCATGAACGGCCTGAAGAGTGGTCATGTTATGCTTTGTAACCTTGACTATCAGATCGTCTCCTTCTCCTATTTCATGATCCGCTATTTCTACGACTCTGAAATCTTCTATCTGTTCTTTTAACTTCCCTCCTATCCCCCTTGTCTCAGATAGATAGGACCATTCAGGCAGTTTTTCTTCAACCATTTTATCACAAAGTTTCCAAGTTTCCGGTAACCTTGTCTATTTCCCGGGAACTACCCGGACCTATACCAACACATGTCGCAGTGTTGGGTTCAAGCTCGGTCAATCCCGCATCTCTCACCATATAAACAGGTATACCTTTTGTTTTTGCATGTTTATAGTTTTTTTCCAATTCTTCTTCATCTTTTACGGTCAGGACGACTTTCTTCATCCCTTGTTTTTCCCATCTCTCTAAATTATTTTTATCAGCTCTCTTATAAGCTCCGATACTTGCATGACAAGCTTGAACAATTTTCTTGCCTTCGCTCATCCCTAAATCAGACCGCAATACCAAAACCTGTTTGAAACTTTTCATTGACCTTAAAAAGTTGGATATATTTGATTAAAAAAGTTTCTTGAAAAAAACAGAACTACTTTTGGCAATCACTTATTTGTAACAAATCCTTTTAAAAGTATTTATCAGACCACCTCATTTTAAGAAAAAATGGGTCGTGGAGGATTCGAACCTCCGATCTTCGCCACGTCAAGGCGACGTCCTGACCAACTAGACTAACGACCCTTGTCCATGAAACCATTTCAGGATTTAAAGTTAAAAATATTACTTTAAAAACTCAAAGCTCTTCTCCTATGTATGGATCATAAACGTTTTTTCGTTTCCTGTAATACATCTTGTAAACCAACTCAGATCTCTTAACTTCCGAATCCAAGTATTTAGCTGCCTTTTTCTCTGCTTCCTCTTCACTGATCCTCTCATCTACCTTGCTGATATCTTTAGAGTCTATTCGGTTCCTAGGATACTTTAATATTCCTTCGATCCTCTTGTAAAGATTGTCCTTTATCACTATCATTTCAAGTTCATCCAACTGTCCAAGTATCTTATCAACTTTTGATATGGACATACCTGTTTTATCAGCTATCTTTGCCTTTGAAGAAAAGTCATCCATTGAACTCAGCACTTTTTCGGCGGATTCTGTCAAATTCAGTTTTTTGTCGATTATTTTGCCCTCTATACCATCCACAGCCACTTTACCCACATTTGTCATGATCTCCCATACAGGATAAAGAACTTTTTTTCCGTCGTGAAACCCTTCGACCTCCATTATGTTAATCGGAGGACTATACACTTCAACCGTGGGTCCTTCTTTTTCTTCTGAATCCGATGCATCCCCTGAAAAACCTTCCAGAACTTCGGCATCATCTTCCTCTATTTCAACAAACTCTTCCTCCTCCTCTTCTTCAAACTCCTCTTCGTCTCCCAATACTTTTTCGGAGTTTATCTCCTCTTTGACCTCTTCTCTATCAAGTGTCTGTGTGGTTCCGCCGTGCTTTGATTTTCTAGGTCTGATGTTCGTCAGTATGGGATACTCTTTTCCAAGTACAAGACCAACACCTGTCTGAAGACCTGTGATAGAATTCTTTACTTGTGTAGTAACTCCTTCAAAGCTTTTTGAAATTGCTTTCAAGTCATTGGGGTTTGTAACCCTCAATATTATCTGTGTATTGCACTGCGACAATATGTTCTTGGCGACGTTTGCAGGTCTCTGGCTTATCACTCCTATACCCAATCCGAATTTTCTGCCTTCGGAAGCAACTTTTCTCAGTATATCTGAGCACACTGCTTTCCCCATGCCTTTTTCTGGAACATAGTTGTGAGCTTCCTCCAGTATCATTATGAACGGTTCGAGTTCTCCTCTCTTCCTCAACTCGAACATTTCCTTGGCTAATTTAAAAACAACTATCTCCTGTTCATCAGGGTCCACAGCTCTCAAATTTATAACAGAAGCTTTACCTCTTTCAACTAAATTTTTAAGGCCTGTAGGTTCTTCCGAAAATATTCCGGCATCCCTAACGGTTTCAAGTATATTAACCAGATTCCATTTTGCCTTAGAATCCTGTGCCATGCATTTTTCAATCACATCGTTGAACGTGTATTCCTCCCTTTCCTTCAAATCTTTCAAAGCAGTGTATAGAACTCCTAGTTGTGAATTAGTCAGGTTCGTGGGCACTACCTGCTGTATCTCCTTCGCCGACAAGTTCTTAGATGAAAAGCTCAGGCTTTCTGCTCCTTCATTCAACATCGTATTTGTGGAAAATTCTTTTACAGGGAATCCTCTAGGCTTTATGCCGAACCTCTTTTTCATCTCGCCATTTAATTCCTGATTTTCAAAACCTATGCTACTGTACTCGCCATGTGGATCGATCACAACTACAGGATAGCCCTGTTCAAGTAGTTCTTCGACCATTACAGACACTGTGTAGCTTTTACCATAACCTGTCTTTGCAAGTACCGCGAAATGCTTGTAGAGCTCCTCTGAATCGAGGTATATACTTATATCCGGGTTTGTTACCAGATGACCCATATAGAGGCCGCTCTCATCAAGCCCCAATACATCGGAGATAAGCTTCTGGTCCGCATAGTAAACAATAGAATCCGGTTCAATGACGGATCTGGGTTTCTTCAGCATCCCTTTATAACGGTAACCTATTATTGAAGCATCAGCAACCGTTTTATATCTTTCAGGCCCATTAGAATCGCTGATAGGTTTTTTTTCAACCTCGTTTATTTGTGCTAATAACCATTCCGATTCTTCTGTGTTCGCCTTTACAGTTACGAAGTCAAACTTCTCTACATCTCTGTGCGCTTCGAAACTGAATCTTTCAGTGTTAACAGATCCTTCAACAGTTCCTATCTCCATAAAAAACAACTCATAAACAGTATTTTTTCTTTACCAAAAAAAGTCCGGAAAAAAGGATTTTTAACCTTTAATCCTCAAGTATAACTTGATGGATGAAGATTTAAAATACTTGTTAATAATTTTTCTGATGCTTGCAGGGATAGCAACAGCACAAAATTTGTATATCACAGAAGATGATGCTCTGAACATCGGTATGTGCGACACAGAGTTAAAGTGTGCAGGCTACGAATTAAATGATTTTTGTGTAGGGATCAAACATAGAGTTACGGAATGTTATGATCCTGAATCAGCTGAAGAGTACAGGATGGCAGAGGCAAGGTGTGCTGTAGAGGCATACAACCTATGTGAAGACCAAGATCTAGAAGGTTATGAATGGGTTGAACAAGCTGATTACGACAATAAGTCCTGTGAAGACTGGGATAATGATTACCCCGAATTCACTTTGCTACCATGTGAAGAGATGAGTCCATCAACACATAAATGGGAAGATATTAGGTGATAAAAAATGACAGAACATTTGGAAAGAACTTTTGTGGCTCTGAAACCGGATGCGGTACAGAGAGGTATAACAGGCCAAATAATAAACAGGCTTGAGAGATCAGGTATGAGGCTATCAGCCATAAAAATGCTTAAAGCTGACGATGAACTATTGGAACAGCATTATTCGGAACACGTCGATAAAGATTTTTACGCAGGATTAAAAGAATTCATGCAGGAAGGACCCGTTATAGCGATGGTTTGGGAAGGTGTAAATGCTGTGGAAAATGTCAGGAAGCTTGTTGGAGAAACATCGCCAAAAGAAGCTATGCCAGGAACCATAAGAGGAGATTTCGCACACATGTCTTTTAAGCACGCTGATGCAAAAGGAAAAGCAGTTAAAAATTTGATACATGCTTCAGGAGAATTAAATGAAGCCATGGAAGAAATAGCGCTTTGGTTCGATGAAAAAGAGATAGAAGATTACTCCAGAAGCGATATTTATCATGTAAGGTGAATTATTTCGCCTTCCTTTTCTTTATATATTTTTTTTGAGAGGTTACCTTACAGGTCTAGGTATCTCAGCATTTGGTAGGTCGCTGTTCTGAAATATGTGCAGTGTTCCTTCATCATATTCCTCAGGACATTTATCACCGCTCCTTATTGACATGGCTTCAACTTTAGTGACGTTTAAATCCTGGAAATCCCTGACAAAAACCTCTATATCCGCTTCAAGACTGCTTTTACCCACAATCACTCCTGAAGATAATGAGTAATCGCTGTACCTCACAGATACTTCAATGACGTCTTCTTCAATGAAAAAACATCCCCTATAACTAGGCGCATCATAGTCCCTAGGTAAAACAAAATCGTTGTTTATCTCTACTGCTCCAACTTTCTCGCTAACACCTTCCTCCAAATCCACTGTTTCAAAGGTTCTCAGATTGTAAACCGGTTGAGCTCCCACGATATCAAATATTAAGAAGGAAAAAAGAAGTATCGTCAGGATCAACAATGCTAGTCTAAAGAGTTTATCCGAGAAAATCCTGTCTCTCTTCTTCACAGCATAACCTAAACCTATGAATAGGAAAGAGGAAAATAGCAGTACTGTGAATACTTGGTTTGAGGAGAAATCAAACCTTTGAAATGGTAAATATAAGGAAAACTGTGTAAGTAGCTGCTGAAAGAAAGTATAGAAACTTTCCAAGAATCTTCTCTGAGATGCTGTTTCCAAGTATAAAAAACATCGAAAAAGCTATGAACAAAGACAAAGATCTTGTGATAGGTGATAAACCAAAGATTATTTCCTGAACGAAGTATATAGAAGCAACCACTCCTAATATTGCGCCTGCCCCGAAAAGAATGTTGGCGCTATCAAATTTCACATCCATAATAATTATATGAAACCTATCGTTTTAACCCTTTAGCAGGTATATGGAATTTCATGAAATCAAAGAATGACGAGTAAACCCCTTCCTTGAGCTCAGATAACACAAATTTTTCGGCTTTTAACGAATTAATTGACACATCTTCTATTACTGAGTAAAGTTTGTGTGGATCAGCTACTTCATCGACCTCAAAAAACTTGTTCAACATGTTGATTTCTGAGTACAGATGTTTCAAGACATTTAAAGAATCCTTATTTAGGTACATGCTTGTACCAGAACCCATCGCTTTTTTGTAAGCATTATCGGGTAATAGAAGCTCGTAATTCAATATGAATTCTCCCTCGGATTCCTTCAGTTTAGATCCTATTATCTCATTGATGATCTTAAGTTCCCGGGTTAGTTCAACCAGCAGTTTCTTGTGTAACCTGTAAACCGTCGATATCTTGATTATGAACAGGGATAAAACACAGCTAATCCAACCCACTACCAAACCTGTAAAAAATTCCATTATTTACACCTCGAACGAACAAATAAGTATTAAACGTATTCCTAAAAAAGTTTTTGCCTTGGAAAATTCCTTAAGAATACGCCGGGGGCAGGGCTCGAACCTGCGGCCACCGCGTTAACAGCGCGGCGCTCTACCTACTAAGCTACCCCGGCACGTACTAAAAAAAAGACACAGTTTACATTTATAAATCTGATTTTTTCTTATTAACTCTTCTCAAATTCGGTTGTTCCAACAGTCCCTTTCAAAGTAAGGATTCAAACATGAATAAAAAGTTTACAACAGCATAAATTATGGTTATGGATGAAGATGTGAAAACTCTCAAGGAACAGCAGGAAAGGATAGAAGAGCCCATAAAAAAACTTCTCTCCTATTCCAAGAAGTACAAGAACAAGATAATTATCGGTTTGTCTGCCGCTCTTTTCTCGATAATTTTCGATCTTATGCCTCCTTACATAGTTTCTATCGTCATTGATGAAGCAATAGCGGAATCCAATACACAATTGTTATACATGTTAGGAGGAGCTCTGGTCTTTGCATACGCTGCTCGTTCTGTTTTCGATTATATCCAGAACAATTTCTTATTCAAGTTCGCACAGGACACGATCTACCAGTTAAGAATAGAGACTTACCAACATTTGCAGCAGCTTTCACTTGGTTTTTTCAGCAGAAATACTACAGGAAAAATGATGTCTAAACTTTCAAACGATACTAACAGGCTCGAAAGATTTTTATCGCATACACTAAGAGACATATTTAGAAATACTATCATGTTCATCCTTATAGGAATCGTTCTCTTCTGGATGAATTGGAGATTAGCTCTTATCGCTTTTTGGCCAATACCGGTGATAGGGTTTATGACCTACAAGTTTGCTCATAGGATAAGACCTAAATGGGATGAAGTAAGGGAATCAGTAAGTGATGTGAATTCTAAGTTGGATGAAAACATTTCCGGTATATCCGTCATAAAAGGTTTTACGATGGAGAACTACGAACAGAAAAAGGTTGAAGAGGTCAGTGATAAGTACAGAACCACTAACAAGGAGTCCATAGATATGTGGACAAAATTCTTCCCTGTATTATCTTTCATCATATCTATAGGTTCTGTCATGATAATCTTTTTCGGAGGAGGACAAGTTATAGAGGGAACCCTGTCTTTAGGAATACTTGTTGCTTTTAATGGTTATATATGGAAGTTTTATTCACCTGCAAAAATGCTTGGTTGGCTCAGCAACTCCTATCAAAGAGCTGCTGCTTCTGCTGCAAGAGTTTTCGGTGTTCTGGAAGAACCAATTGATATAAAGGACGAAGGAACGGTTGAATTAGATGATGTTGAGGGAAGAATAGAATTCAGAAGAATTGGATTCAAGTACGAACCCGAAAAAGAAGGCGAAAAAGCTCTTTCAGACATTAACTTGGATATACAGCCCAAACAAAACATTGCATTTGTTGGAGAAAGCGGTTCAGGAAAAACCACGCTTACAAAGCTTTTAATGAGGTTTTATGAACCTAATGAAGGATGTATAACCGTTGATGACCACAACATAAAAGATATCAAATTGAAGAGTCTAAGGAAAGCCATAAGCATAGTATCTCAGGACACGTTTCTTTTCAACGATACAGTGGAGAACAATATCAGGTATGGGAAGCCCGATGCTTCAGAGGAAGAAATAAGGAAAGCCGCGGAACTTGCTGCAGCTGACGGTTTTATCAAAAAACTTGAAGATGGATACGATACTGTGGTGGGAGAAGACGGAGTTAAGCTGAGCGGAGGTCAGAAACAGAGGATATCGATAGCCAGAGCCATATTAAAAGACGCTCCTATCCTGATCATGGATGAAGCGACCAGCAACGTCGATGCGATAACGGAATTAAAGATACAGGAAGCGATCAAAAATCTGATAAAGGACAGGACCTCCTTGATAATAGCTCATGACTTAAGCACAGCTAGGATAGCAGACAAGATTGTGGCTTTGAAAGATGGGAAGGTAGTTGAAGAAGGTACACACGACGAACTCCTAAATAAAAAAGGTTATTATCACAAACTGTGGCAGATACAGACCAAGAAAGCCAAGGACGAGTACCTTATCTGACCAACCAACTTTTATTTAGTTCCACAAAAAACATTCCCACGTGACCAAGCCATGGAAGGAAAAGAAAAAATAGGTTACCACAAAGGCGCTCTTGAATCACTTATAAACGAGAGAAATGAATTAGGAAGACTTCTCCAAATTGTTGATGCACTTATAGAAAGACACGCAAAAGAGCTGAAAGATGAAGGTGTTAACATACAGAAATACATCGAAGAGATCTCTGAACAAGCCGAAAAACAGTCTGAGAAAGTAGAGAAAACGGAAAAACCGGTTAAAAAGAGTTCTGAACCCACAGAACAGAAAAAAAGAGCTTCTAAAAGAAGAGAAAATCGTAGGTCAAAAAGAAAGAAGAGGAGAAAAAATAGGAGTGAGCGCAGGAAGAGATCCAAGCCAAGAAGGAACAGGAGGAAATCCGAAGAAGAAGATGTTGAGATAGGTGGCTGGCTTGAAGATTAGTTCATGTACTTATCTTCCCATCTCCTTAAATCCTTTTCAGATATCTCGAATTCGTCCTTATACCTAACTTTTTCAGCCCTGGAGGACAACCTATAGATAGATCCTAGAAACAAACCGAATCCTAGGCCAAAAAGGTGTGCTTCATAAGCAACACCTGAATCCGCTCCTATAGCAATAAAGTTGGTCAACAACCACATGAAGGCCACAAGCCACATCGGTAGAGGGGCTCCCCAGAATAACCCTATTTTTTTGGGTTTTAAAACTGCCAGTAAAGCTATTATACCTGAGACTGCTCCGGATACACCAAGTATCAGCGAATCGTAGTAGAAAAAGAAGGCTGATAAGTTAGCAAAAACACCTGCTGAAAAGAAAAATATCAAGAAGTTCTTGGAACCTATGTAATGCTCGAGAACAGTGCCGAAAATAGCTAAGAAGAAAAGGTTGTTCACGATGTGCATGTAGTTCTGAGTAGAGTGTATGAAAAACGAGGTTATAATCGTCCAAAAACCTGATGGAAATTCTGCAGCTCTAAAACCAAGTACAGAAGTTATTTCTGGAGCTATAAGTTGGACTGCATAGATGAATACCATCAGTGCGCTGAGCTTTAAAGCTAAATACCTATTTTTCATTTTAGGGACTCTAGTATAGAAGCTATTCTTTCTTCTCCCACACCCAATATAAATTTTGAAAGCCGAGGTCCTTTTTCCCTATCAAGGAGGCACAGATAAGCTGACCTGAAAAAATTTTTGGTTGAGAGATCGGATTCGTCTTTTATACCGAACAATGCATCATCAAGCTCTGAACTGTCTTTGAAATCCTTTTTTCTAAGAACTTCGGCTATTTTGATCATCGCGTCCTTCTCTTTTTGAGAAAGCTTTTTCTTCAGCTCCTCTCCCACTTCCTCGTTGATTTCATAGACGTATCTATCAGGAGCGTGTTTTCTAGCCCAGTTGAAGGCTTTTTCCATCCTTTCAATCACAAGTTCCTTTTGTTTTGATGTCAGTTCTCCCTCAATGTGACCTGTTTTCTTCAAGGATTCTATGCAGGTTGTACCCCATTCTTCTCTCGATCTTATCTGCGTCAAAAATGCTAGATGATCAAAAGGAGGTCTTACAGGTTGTTCTTCAGGCACATCCACCATCGCTAGTTCATAAACTCTTCTTAGATGTTTCCTCTTTTTCTCGTTTTCCTCTTTCTCAGGATTGAAATAGATGTCCTCTACTCTGTCGAACTTTGAGTATCTCTGAACGGTGTTCTCGTCAAAAGGAATGACGAACTCCTTGTTGGGTTTTGTCTCTGTAAAAAGAAACCTAATCATCTCAGGAGAATATATCTCTTTAAGATCATCAACCGTGAATATGTTCTCGGCGCTGCTAGAAGAAATTTTTTGTCCGGATGCTGTTGTCACAAAATCATACATCTGGTAAACCGGTGGTTCTTCTTCGTACACTTCTCTTATGATTTCTTGTCCGGTAGTCCTGGATCCTCCCTCAACAGAGTGCTCTTTACCGCCTGGCTCGAAAGACACTTTTTCAAAAAACCATCTCATAGGCCAGTCAACTCTCCATGGAGGTTTAACTGAATCGTTCTCCTTAAAATTAATTTTTTCTTCTATCTCGCACATATTACATAGGTATCTGACTTCGTAATCTCCATCGTATTCCAATATCTCTGTGAAGTCCTTTCCACACTCTCTGCAGTAAATCCTAAGAGGCATCCATTCTTCGTCCAGAGGTTCTTTCCTGTACTTGTTGAGTATATTTATTATCTTGTCCTTTTCATTCAAAGCTTTTTTTATCAGTTCAGCATATTCTGATCGTTCGAACATCTCTGTCTGGCTTATAAATTCTATGTCGAGATGCATGTCTTTAACTGATTGTTCGAATTTCTTTTCGAAGTGCTCTGCATATGATTCATGACATTCCCACGGATCAGGGACTTTTGTGAGCGGTAGGCCTATGTACTTCTCGAACTCTTCAGGCACGTTTTTAGGAACTTTTCTGAATCTGTCGTAGTCATCCCAGGAATATATGAATCTTGCGTCTTCCCCTCTTTTTTTAAGAGATTTAACCACAAAATCAACTGTTAGAACCTCTCTAAGATGCCCTCCATGAACGATACCGGATGGTGATACCCCTGCCGCACATGTGTGTTTTTCTCTTTCCTCAAATTTCTTTGTCACTCCGAAAGCTATTTGATCCGACCAGAAAATTGGTTGTTCCATAAACAAATGATTTTTCTTCAAACAGTTAAAAACATTTAATTGATATAGCTAGTATCATTCGGAACATATTTTTATAACTTGGAGAAACAAGGGAAAAATAGATGTTCTCGGAAATGATAACACCAAGAATCGCTAGCATAGTAATTTTTCTTATCTTCTTAGCAGTAGTTATCTGGAAGGACAGGGATAACATCGAGAGGCATTCTTTGCTTATAGTGAGAAGAACAAAAAAAGGGATAGAGTTGATAAAGCGTGTGGCCGGCAAATTTCCTAAGCTGTGGAAGAGATGGTCCACAGCAGGAGTTTTCCTGTCTTTTCTCGTCACTATTTTCGGATTCCTTTTCCTCGGTTACAACGTGCTTAAAGCTCTTTTTGAAGCAGGCATAGATCCTGCAATAGGTCTTGTTTTACCCACAATATCTCAGACTCCTTCTATGTCTCCAGGAGTTTTCTTCATACCTTTCTGGTACTGGATAATAGGTATAGCAACTGTCATGGTTGTCCACGAGATGATGCACGGTGTAGTAGGGATAAACGAAGGTTTCAAAATAAAGTCCGTTGGCTGGCTTCTTCTTGTTATTCTGCCAGGAGCTTTTGTTGAACCTGAAGGAGAAGAGATGTTGCCCGAGAAGGGAGAAAAAAGTTCTGAGGATGATGAAGACGTTTCCACAGATCCATGGGGCGAAGGACCTGTGATGTCCAAACTCCGTGTCCTAGCAGCAGGTAGCTGGGCAAACATCTGTTTTGCCATAATAGTTGGACTCACTCTCTTTGCAGTGACCACCACTGCATCGGGAGAATTTGAAGTCAGAAACATGTATCAACATGAAGGTGTTAGAGTTGCTCAAGTTGTCAACGAATCTCCAGCTTACCAGCAGGGTTTAGAAGAAAACATGGTTATCCATCAAATAAATGGTAAACAAATCAAAACCCTGATGGATTTCGGGGATGCCACAAGAGGTTTAAAACCCAATGAATCCATCTATGTGGCAGGCGATTTTGAGGGCGACTTCTTTGAAATAAACCTGACCACGGGAGATTTTCCAGAAACCAACATGACATATGAACCCGCTATACTTGACAATGTTTTTTTGAGGCTTGAAAATATCAGACCCGGAACTTATGAAACTTATATGCGTTTCCAAGATTTTTTCACTGATTACTCTGATTACGAAAAAATTGCGAGATGGGAATGGATCAAAGAACAAGGCATATTACAGGAAAGAGCGGATGAAGAGATAGGAAGACTTGAAGACGGTTTGGAACCACGTGGTTATTTTGGTATAAACATATTATCTGAAAAAAAGGTGGAAGAAAGGTTTGAATCCGTGGAGCCTATCGCTACCTATTTTGTAAATCTGATGATATTTCTTGTCATGATACATTCCGGTGTGGCGATCGCGAATCTTCTGCCTTTGATACCTCTAGATGGAGGTTGGATGATGGCTGAAGTAGTGAAGAAGTACAAGCCTGAATGGGAGAACTTTCCAAAGTACCTCTCACTTGTTACACTTGGACTGTTCCTCTTAACGCTTTTGTTGCCCATATTCCTTTAAGTTATTAAAAAATAGGTTTTCTTAGAGAAAGACATGGATATACTGGGAAAGATAAAAACCGTTGAGTCATACCCTCTAATAGCAGTTCCGGACCTTGATTCCTTGATTCTTTCGGACCTTCACGTCGGTATAGAGATAGTTCAAACTTCTTCAGGGGTTCTGATGCCCAGATTCCAGACTGATAACATATTGGAAGAGCTTGGAGAAGCACGAAAGATATCTGGAATGTCAAATCTTGTGATAAACGGGGATCTGAAGCACTCATTTTCTGGGAAAAACAAGAAAGAAAACCAAGAGGTTGAGATGTTTTTAAGAAAGGTTTCGATGCTCTTTGAAAAAGTATACGTGGTGAGAGGTAACCACGACAGCGCGATCAAATACCGAGCAGCCGATTTCAACAACGTGGAAGTTATGGAAAAAATCGAGAAAGATGGTTTCCTTATAGTTCATGGCCATAAAAAAATAGAGGCGAATGAGGAAACACATTACATAATTATAGGTCATGAGCATCCTGCCTTGGAACTCAAGGACGATGCCGGAGTAACAGAAAAAGTTTCTTGTCTGCTTTACGGTCAAAAAGAAGGTGTGTTCACTGTTGTTTTGCCAGCGTATTCTGAGATCGCTTCGGGCACTAGCATCAACAACATTCCGAAGAATCGTCTTTTGTCGCCTCATCTCAGAGACATAGGTGTCAAACACATGGAAGCTGTCTGTATAGATAGAGATGCCGGTGTTTTAAAGTTTCCAAGAATAGAAAAATTGAAATGATCAGTAAAGGATGTTTCCCTCACTGTAGCTGTCGTATTTTTCCTTTAGGCTTTTGAACTTCTTTCCTTTTTTGTCCTTTTTATCTGAAGATGTTTCGTAAACTCCATCGCTCACATATGCTTCGTTTTCCTCCCTCTTCTTTCTCTTCTCTTTTTTCAGGAAATCATCCTTGGCCTTTTCCTTGAGTTTCTTAAAGCGTTCAGAAGCTGTTTCTTCTTCTTTTTGATTCATAGCTTTCTTCAGGTTGTCCCTGTTATCCGAAAGTTTGGGTTTCTTGGCCGAAAGTTCTTTTTCAGGTTTTTCGAAACCACTCATTTCTTTAGATCTTTCTTCCTTATTCTTTTTCACAGGCGACGATTTTTTTTCCTGTGCACCTCTAGAAATATTTTCCTCGGTTCTTTCGTCTTCTTCACCTGCATTTACGAGTATATCTATTTTCTCTTCCTTGGTTTCTTGTTCATCGTTTTTTTGAAAGCTTTTGCCTGAAAATTGTTCTTCATTATCATTATTTTCAGAGTTTTTCTCCTTTCTTTCAGAGCTGTTCTCTTCTTTTTTTTCATTTTCTTCTATCTCGATCTTGGCGTTTTTAATCAGCTCTTCCATGTTGGAAAAATTAGAATCCACACAACTTAAACTTTTCCATTAAGCATACGTAAGAAAAAAATCCCGATATATCTCAAAGGCTTGTAACCAGAAAAAAAGTGGGGACAATCAAAACAATTAAAATAGTTCCATTTCCAATATTATAGTATTCTGGTGAAAAAAGATGGTAGAAGTACCCGACGATATTGAAAAAAAGGACTTGCTGCTTCCGCATGCAAGAGTAGTAGATCTAGTAAGAGAAAACACTAAAGAAGGGCAGTATGTGCGTAAGTCTGTCTATTTCGGACTCAACCTTTTGCTCGAGAACATCGCAAGAGAGATAGCTGAAAACATGGTCAAAACAGAGAACGCTTACATAGAGAAATCCGATCTTGACAGAGCGGCTAAAAAGTATGAAAACATAGAGTATATCCTTAAGGAAAAAGAAAGGATCATCAAACATCTTAGAGCGATGGAAGAAGACATAGACAAGTTAGCAAGGGATATAGACAAAGCCTCTTTGAAATAAAATGTGGGGAAAAGTCGATAAAAACTCCTGGAGACTGGATACAGACAGTCTGAAAGGAACAGCCTCCGTTAAACAGGTTGAAGGAGGCTACAAATTATTCTTTAAAGTTAATGAAAAAGAGTTCGGCATGCAGTTGAGAAAAAGAGAAGAATTCTTTGAAAGTAAAAAAGAAGCTTTGAAGGAATTGAAAAAAGAAAAAAAGCAGTTTTAGACAGGCGCTAGTTAGCCTGTCTTTTATTAGCTCTGTTGGAAGGTCTTGCCTTTTCGGCTCCCTTACCCTTGTTTCTCATACCCCTCGATTTTTTGCCTGCTGAAGTCTTTCCTCTATGTGATCTTCCCCTCTGGTCGATAATCTTTGAATACTCCTTGTCGTTACTAACTGCAGGGTGCTCCGGATCAAGCAGTATGTGCTCAAACCACTTGTACTGACCGTCCTTAGCCACTGGGTAAGAGTTTAGAACTACAAGGTTAGGGTATTTTCTTGAGACACGTTCCTCCATTATCTGCATAAGGTTCTTTTTAGGAGTGAACTTGTTCCTACCAGCTCTTTTTGGCCTTCTTCCTTTTCCGATCTTCCTTCTTTTTCGGCCTCCTCTTCTTATACGTCCTCTGACAAGAACAACGCCTGGTTTGGCTTTGTATCCTAAAGAACGAGCCTTGGAAAGCCTAGTAGGATTCTCGATCCTCTTCATCCTGTTCTGTTTTCTCCATTTTTTAAGCCTCTGTCTCCATATCTGATCCATCTCCGGGACAGGGTTTCTGAACTGTTCTCTTACGTATTTGTAAAAACTCATCTATATTCACCTCGCAACTTAATGCCTCTTCCTTCAGGAAAAAATTCCCACATCGAAAGGTGCATACCAAAAAACGAGATAAATCTTTAAAAAGAAAACGGTGAAATCCAAAGGTTTTTTATATTCGGACCGGAATACCTTTTCGGTGAAAAAAATATGACTGGAGAACACGAAGGAAGAGAAAATCTGTCTAAAGAAACTCTAAAGATGGAGAGAGCTAGGCAGTCCCTTATCGAAGAGATAGAAGCTATAAACTGGTATCAGGAGAGAATAGAAGTTACTGAAGACAAAGAGCTCAAAAAGATACTTGAACACAACCGTGATGAGGAGAAAGAACACGTTGCGATGCTGATGAAATACATCAGAAAACACGATCCTGAGCAGGACAGGATGTTCGAGGACCACGATTAGCTTTTCCTCTCCCTTTTTCTTTATTTTTTGGCTGAAATTTCAAAAAGTAACAGTTAAATAACTCCTTCGATAATATATCACTAGATAATCATGAAACCACACTACAAAATACTTCTTGGCGCGTTCATGATATTAGGAGGAATCTGGTGGTACACACAGGACTTTTTAGCCAGAGGTCTAACACACTTTGAATCTTTAGAAGTTCTTTTTACAGGAGGATTCGGAGTTTTCATAATCATAATAGGTATATTCATCGTATGGATAGAAACTGATGAACTAAAAGTCCAAAAAGAACTGGAAAAAAGTGATTTCGAACCATCAAAGTATAAAACAGGGGATGAGTTCGTGCCTGATAAAGAAGAAGTTTCTCTGGACATAGATTATGACAAAATAGTGAATAAAACAGTTGAAGAGGTTAAACAGGAAGCTCAAAACAGTGATATTGACATGAAAAAACTTCTTAAAGCAGAAAAAAGGAACAAGGACAGAAAAACATTAAAAGACTGGATTAAAAGACAGATATAATCCAAAATGGCGAACACTAGAAGACTTGTATTGGATGTTTTAAAACCTCATAAGCCATCTCTGTTAGATGTCACTAAAAAACTATCAGAGCTTGACTCAGTTAAATCAGTAAATGGAATTTTGTATGAACTTGATGAAAAAGTTGCCAACATCAAGATAACGATTGTGGGTAACAAACTGGACTTTGAGGAGATTAAAGGAATGATTCAGAGACTTGGAGGATCTATTCATTCTATAGATGAAGCTGTATGTGGAGAACACATAATCGACGAGGTAAAAACTCCTCAGGGATGATAAATGGCAGGAAAAAAGTCTGATTACTCTAAAGTCAAGTTCGGAAAAATTGCTAGAAGATACTTTGTTCTAAATGGTTTTGACGGGATATTAACGGTTTTGGGGATAAGCGTTGGTGCTTTTGTGGCTCAAGTTTCAGATCCTGGGATACTTATTTCTTCTGGTGCCGGTACAGCTGTTGGTCTAATGGTTTCAGGATTTACAGGTGCTTATGTTACCGAGAAAGCTGAAAGAACCGGTGACCTCAAAGAGCTGAAGAAGAGCATGATGTCTAATATGGAGGGCTCGATCCATGAAACAAATGTGTCAAAACAGTCAGCGTTTATCGCTGTAGTTAACGGCATATCACCACTTTTATGTGCTTTTTTGATCACCGTACCTTACCTTTTTTCTCATCTCGGAGTCATAGAAATGTTGAACACCGCCTATTTTATTTCAATGGGCGTTTCTGCGATTCTTCTTGTTGTATTTGGAAGTTTTCTTGGGAACATATCAAAGGAATCAAAGATAATGTACTCTCTCAAGATGTTGATAGCTGGTCTTGTCACAGCCTTCCTATCGATGCTGCTTGGCGTGGCAGGGATATGATTAAAAAATAGAAGTAGAGAGGATTATTCGAAACTCAGAGAAAACGACTTACCCGTCAAATCTTTTACTATGCTCTTGAATTCTTCCTTGCTGATTGGAACCCTTCTTTCATCATCCTTTGATACTACGACCTTTTTCTCTATTCCTTCGGGTTTGTAAACCGTGTTTATACTGGCAACTTCAACCGGTTCCAGAAGGTTCTTTATGACTTCTTCGGGTTCTCCGGCATCCTCAACCACTCTTATAGATCTTTCGAACTTTTCAGCAAGTTGTTTAACTACTTCTCCGTTTTTGCCCACTACTCTTGGTCCGTCTCCTTTCGATGTGACTACTATGATCGCGTCAGTCGCTTTTTCAATTTTCTTTATTTCCACGTCTTTCAATGTAGGTATCTGGCCGCTTAGACTGTACAAAAATCTTGAGACGTTTACTGCGACCTCTGAAAAAACTTCATCTTCAAGTTTGTCTCCGCATTCTTCGCATAAACCTTCATCACTTTCCAAACATTCATTACATATAGGTACTTTCATACCCTAATTAAATCGACCTCAACTCTTTTATTATACACGTTCAAACCCGTTGGACCAATATCATAAAAAAGCCTAAAAAGTATAAAAATAGGGTGAAAATTATTTAAAAGAGGTTGTGATGGAAAAACAAGAAGTCCACAGGTTTGGTTCGACCCTTTACCCTGAAATGCTTGAAGATATAGATAAAGCGAAAAATGAGATCTTTTTAGAGTATTATATAGTGAAATGGGATCGTATCGGGAAAGAATTTTTCAGGGGTCTTTGCAGAGCCGCAGAAAGAGGCGTAGAAGTAAAAGTGATAATCGATGGGTTCGGTAGCTGGAATTTCCCTGAGAGAGCGAAGAAGAAGATGAGAGATTTGGGAGTTGAGCTGATACATTACAACCCTGTAAAGCTCTACAAAGGCATATGGAAATGGATTTTGAGAGATCATAGAAAGATAATGGTGGTAGACGGGAAAAAAGCGTATATAGGAGGGATGAACATAGATAGAAAACATCTTAAACCATGCGAACAGACGGATACTCCTAGGAACCAGGTGATAAAAGACACTCATTTGGAAGTTGAGGGAAAAAATACTGTTGTTCAGATAAGAAACGAATTCGCCAAGTCGTGGAACGCTATGAAGAAAGAGAAAGAATTAGAGATTATGGATGTGAAGCCAGAAAAAACAAAGATACTTGGAGGGAACATAAAAACCGAGGACAGCATACTGAAGGAGTACGTCAAAAAAATCCGGAAGGCCGATAAATCCATAAAACTTGTTCATTCATACTTTGTACCTCAAAAGATAGTGAGGAGAAGCCTCTACGATGCTGTGGACAGAGGTGTTGACGTTGAACTCATAACACCCGCATATTTTTCCGAAGTGAGGATTGCCAGACACGCCACCAAGAATCTATACGGAGAACTCATCGGAAACGGTGTTGAAGTTTATGAATACATAGACAGTTTTCTGCACTCCAAGACATGTCTGATCGATGACAGCTGGATGACTGTCGGGAGCATGAACCTCGATTTCCAGGGGGTGCTGACCAACAGGGAGATAAACCTGTTCACAGAGAACAAAGAATCGGTTAACAAAATGAAAAAAGGGTTCGAAGAGGACCTGGAGAAATCGGTAAAGATAACGAAAAAACATTTGGAAGAAAGAAACTGGCTTGAAAACCAACTCAACCAGTTTTTCTATTCTTTCAGGTCTCTTTACTGATGTCCTATCCTGAAAGTTCGTCACAGAATTTTTGAAACATTTCTATCTGTGCTTCAAGTCTTTGCTCAGCTGCTTTCCCTGAGATTCCGAAGTTGAAATCTTCGAGACCTTTCCTCAAATCGGGAACCGCCTTGTCGTAGAAGTAATCCCTTGATTGTTCAAAAGGTCTTTTTTTTCTGACAAGAAAAGTGGAACATCCTCCAAAAACTGTGTACCCCATAACGATCCAGCATATCAGCGTCCTGAACAATTTTTCCCTCCACAGTTTCTGGATTGAAGTGATGGTTCTTAACTATTTTCTCCAGTTTTTTTATCCTTTCATCTGAGAACTATATTCCTCTCGAAATTCGTTGAGAAGTTTTAATCGATCTGTACTACCTTTTCCTTACTTCTACCACGTCTTCGTCTTTCAATAAATGATCTTCGCCTACTTTTTGTTCATCGAATTTGGCGGATTCTCCCCATATCCTAGCGTACTTGAACCTGTCATCTATCTCGCCCCCGATCTTTTCGCAGACGTCTTTCACCGTTGAACCCTTTTCTATTATCAGTGGTTCTTCCCTGTCTGGTTTTTTACCGGGTTTTTTCATGTAAATCCTCATGAACCTTAGTTTTTCGAACAGCTTATCCCTGAATTCTTCTAGGTTTTTCTCTTCCTTTGCTGAGACAAATACTACTTCTCCAAACTCTTCTCTTATCTCTTTTTTCCTTTTCTCGGATATGTTTTCAGACTTGTTCACTACTTTTAGAGATGGCATGTATTTCCTGTTTCTCGCAAGAGCATCTATCACTCGGTCGATGTCGCAGTTCTCTCTTATGATTATCGAAGCGTTGATATATCCCCACTGCTTCATAACATCCTTAACAGTTTCTTCATCAACTTTATCGAGTTTCACAGCAGTTCTAACATCTATACCTCCCTTCCCTTTCTTCTCTACTTTTATGTTCGGAGGCTTTACATCCAGCCTTATCCCTGAATCGTATAGCTCCTCCTCCATCTTCTGAAATCCGTCGAGTCTTGAGGGATCCGCCATAAGAACGACCATGTCCGAACTTCTTATCACAGATATGACCTGTTTACCTCCTCCTTTGTCGGATGCTGCTCCTCCTATCAGTCCCGGAACATCCACAAGTTGTATGTTGGCTCCTTTGTATTCCATCATCCCTGGAACCACGTCCAATGTTGTGAAGTGGTAATCTCCCACCTCTGAATCAGCGTTCGTGAGTTTGTTGAGAAGTGTGGATTTCCCTACACTGGGATATCCTACCAAGGATACCGTTGCATCGCCTTTTTTCTTTACGGAATAGCCCTCATATCCTCCGCCCGTTTCTTTCTGTCTCTGCTCGATTTCCTGTTTCAGGTTCGCTATCTTGGCCTTGATTCTACCCCTGTCCTTTTCTGTGGCCTTGTTCACAGGGGTCTTGGCTAGCCTTTCCTTGGCTTTTTCGAGTTCGTCCCTTAGAGACATACCCTATGATTGACAACAAACTATTTTATCTTTCCCTCTGGATGCGTTTTTTTTATGAAAAAACCCTACACCTTTTAAAAGAGCGAGACTAAATAATTGTTAAATAAAGTTTTTGAACAGGCTTGATATGTTAAGTTATTGATAGGAGATGGTCAAAAAAATGGTTGAGGACTACAAAATCGATGAGCTGGACATGAAGATACTTACCAAACTACAGGAAAACGGCAGAAAATCTTTCAGAGAAATAGCAAAAGAAGTGGATTCCACAGCTGTTACTGTTATAAACAGAGTAGACAAGATGGAAGACAAGGGCATCATAAATGGATACACTACCCAGATAGATTACAGAAAACTTGGTTACCATGTTGTAGCTGCGATTGAAATGGTGGTGAAAGGAGACCGTCTTCAGGATGTTCAGGAAAAACTAGAAGGACACAAAAACGTGACCGCCATATACAAGATAACCGGAGATACCGATATACTGGCCATCGCCAAGTTCAAGAAAAGGGACGAACTAGGGAACTTCGTGGTCGATTTTCTTCTTGATTCAAACATGGTCGAAAAGACCATAACGCACGTTGCTTTCGATACTTTTTCAGAAAAATACAACATAGAACTCACAGAGGAAGACGTAGAGAAAAAATAGTTCAGCAGTAAGAAAACCTTTCAGAAGCTTTTCAGGGCAAATTTGGACAAAAAACCATTTCAAAAACTTTAATCGTTGTTAACAAGTCGTGACAAAACTTCTAGGGGGCTGATAGATAGTTTGAAAAACCGGTTCCCACAATACACATATATAGGTAGATAAATATGGGAGAGCACACATTATTCTTCGAAGACATAGACAAAAACGATACTTCAAAGGTCGGTGGAAAGAGCGCAAACCTCGGTGAACTGGCAAATAATATTGACGTACCTGTTTTACCTGGTTTTGCAACCACGAGTACGGCTTACGAACTTTTTATAGAGGAAACAGGTTTGAAAAACGAGATAAAAGACGTTCTTGAGGACCTCGATATAGATGACGTAAAGGATCTTCAGGAGAGAGGCGAAAAAGTAAGGAAATTAATAAAGAATGCTGAGATGCCTGAAGAATTAAAAAAGGCTTTCAAAGAGTCATACAGAAAGCTTTCCGAAAGGCTCGAAATGGAAAATGCTAACGTTGCGGTCAGGTCATCGGCAACAGCAGAAGACCTGCCAGGAGCATCTTTTGCAGGTCAGCAAGACACTTATCTAAACGTTGAAGGTGAAGAAAATGTTGTTAGACGTATAAAGGATTGCTACGCTTCTTTGTTCACTAACAGAGCTATCTCCTACAGGGAGGACAAGGGTTTCAGCCACTTCGATGTTAAGCTCTCCGCAGTTATTCAAAAAATGGGTAGAGCTGACAAAGGAGCGGCGGGAGTCATGTTCACTATCGACCCTGATTCAGGTTTCTCTAACGCCATAGTTATCAACTCTTCCTACGGGCTTGGAGAATATGTAGTGGGTGGAACCGTCAACCCTGACAAGTTCACTATTTTCAAGAAAAATCTGGGTATGATAGAGAAAGAGGTCGGAGAGAAGAAGGTTAAGCTTGTTAAAGACCCTGACGAGGAAAAGGAAAACAAGCAGGTTACCGTTCCACACGAGGAAAGAGAAAAGTTTTCTATAAACGATGATGAAGCTAAAGAATTAGCCGAATACGGTAAAAAAATCGAAGACCATTACGAGATGCCTATGGACATAGAATGGTTGAAGGACGGTGAAACAGGCGAACTATACATCGTTCAGGCAAGGCCAGAAACGGTTCAGAGCGAAAGAGATCACAACACCATTCGAGACTACATCTTACACGAGGAATCCGAGGTGATGCTTGAAGGACAGGCTATCGGTTCCAAGATCGGTAAAGGCAAGGCACACGTATTGGAGTCTCCTAAAGAAATTGACAGATTCGAGGAGGGTGAAGTACTAGTTACAGACATGACAGACCCTGACTGGGAACCAATAATGAAGATAGCAGGTGCTATCATAACAAACAAAGGAGGTGCAACTTCTCACGCAGCCATCGTTTCAAGGGAGCTTGGAGTACCTGCAATTGTAGGTACTGAAAATGCCACATCCAAGATCAAGGACGGAGAACCGGTAACAGTTGACTGTTCTCAGTCAACAGGTCGTGTATGGGAAGGAAAACTCGATTTCGAGGTCCAGGAACACCACATAGAGGACATACCAGATACCGACACGGATGTGCAGATAAACATAGGAGAACCTGGCAAAGTTTTCCACCTGGCTCAACTACCTGTAAGAGGTGTTGGATTAGCAAGAGAAGAATTCATAGTTGCTTCGCATGTCGGGAAACACCCCATGAAACTTATCGAAGACGGGGAAGGCGAGGAATTTGTCGAAGCTCTGAGATCAGGAATCGGAAAGATAGGTGCTGCGTTCCATCCAAGACAGGTTGTTGTAAGGCTTTCGGATTTCAAATCCGACGAGTATGCAGACCTTGAAGGAGGGGAGAAATACGAGCCAGATGAAGCTAACCCCATGCTTGGTTTCAGGGGAGCGTCAAGGTATTACGACGAGGAATTCTCAAAGGCTTTTGAGCTTGAGTGTAAGGCTTTGAGAAGATGCATAGACGAACTGGGTCTAGACAACCTCACCATCATGGTTCCGTTCTGTAGAACCGTCGAGGAAGGAAAGAAGGTAAGAGAAAAGATGAGAGAGTACGGACTTGACAAAGGAGACATAGAAGTCTATGTCATGGCAGAAATACCTTCAAACATTTTAAGAGCTGAAGAGTACGCTCAGGTATTCGATGGATTCTCAATCGGTACGAACGACCTTACGCAGATGACATTAGGAGTTGACAGGAACAGCGAAAAACTATCCGATCTTTTCGACGAGAGAGATCCAGCTGTCAAGGAAAGCGTTGAGTTGCTGATCTGGAAGGCTCACAAGCACAAGAAGCACGTTGGGATATGTGGAGATGCACCTTCATCACACGAGGGTTATGCTGATTTCCTTGTAAAATCAGAAATCGACGCCATATCTGTCTCGCCCGACGTGGCTCTTGAGACCATTCTTAAGGTCGCTGATGCCGAAGAGAAGCACAGGGGTTGAAAACCTCTGTCAAAACCCTTTCTTTCTTATTTCAAACTTTTTTTGGTATGAATGATAGGGCAACAAATTTAAGAGACAAAATCTAAAGGAAATAAAATGACAGTAGTAGCTGTATCGGGTCCTCCTGGAGCAGGCACCTCAACAATAGCAAAGAAGATAGCTGAGAAACTGGATATCAAATACTTTTCTCCGGGTCAGTACATGAAGAAAAAGGCAGGGGGCAAAGAAACTGAGGCCGCTTTTAGGGGTTGGGAGAGCGAAGAGCTTTCCAGCGAATCCTTTCATAACGACATAGATGAGATGCAGAGACAGGTCGCAAGAAAGGGAGATGTGGTGATAGACGGTAAATTATCGGTTCACATGATAAAAGAGTATGCGGATCTCAAAATTTTTCTTACCGCGCCTATAGACGTAAGGGCTAAAAGAAGTTCTAAGAGGGATGAAATGGATTTCGAAGAGGTTAAAACTACTTTGAAGAAGAGACAAGAAGAGGAAGTGAAGAACTGGGAGGAGATGTACGGTTTCAACTACATAGAGAAGCAAAAAGAGGATGCTGACGTAGTTATAGATACTTCTGATAAAAGCATCGAGGAAATAGTTAAAAAAGCGGTGAACAGGTTATAACACAAACGGGTAACCCGTCTCCAGGGAAGCTCCTAGTACCAAGAAAAGAAGTCCGAGCACAAGCAGAACGAATCCGTCCTTCATAACAATGTTAAATGAACATTCTGAATGTGTTTCGTGCTTGCAAAACGTCTCAAAGTGGTATGCGAAAAGATACCCTGCGAAACCGGCAAAGACGTATGCAGCTATTTCAACTGTTCCATGTACGATGTATGGCATCAGCTGGATAGGTATGTCGACTATGCTTGATGAAAGTTTTCCGATCAGCACTCCAACTATGGATGCGTTCCATATGATGACAAATGCCATTCCACCCGATATAAGGAAAGAGATTCCGAAGGTGGCGAGGAAAACCCAGAAATTGTTGAAAAGTATCTTGTAGAAAGCTGCTGAGGCTGTTATGTTACCTGTTGCTGCGAAGTCTCCTCTTATACCTTCCAAGATCATCTCCTGTATCGTGAAAAACCCATCGTTTAAAAAATACGAGGTTATGCCGAACGCCAATGTTGTAGCAAGGAACACTCCTATATATACAAGAAGCTCTTCGAAGTGCCTGTATATGATGTTGGATTCTTTCCAGTTGTTTTTAAGCTCTTCTTCATCCCTTGATCTTAAAAAATCGGTTAATGGATAGCTAACAGCTATAGTTGCGAAGAAAACAGCTACGAGCCCTCCGAAGTTTATGTTGTCCACCTGAAACGGTATAATCCTTTTGGTGGCGTATACCGATACGATTGTAAAAAAGGCGGAGTAAGCGATCATCGAAAGTATGAATTTCAATGGGTCGTCCCTCTCCTTCAGAACAAGTCCGTCGAGCACCTACAACACCTTATCTCTCATCGCTTGATGTTCTGGATCGGTTTTTTGTGTCATGTGGGATTTGAGACCTGTACGAGATTCGAACCTCTGTTCGCATACAGGGCATTCCGTGTCCATTATCTTTTCGACAGCTGTTTTAGCCTTGTAAACAGGTGTTTTGGCCTCCGAACACATCAAGTGTATTAGGTCCACTAGGTTTTTCCTTCCATAGCTCTCAGAGGTCTTTTTCAGTATCGGGGAGTACATGACGCTGGGACCGTAACTGTTGAATTTCTCTATCACCATCGAAAGCTCTGAAAGCCTTCTGTAAGCCTTTGAAACCAAGTCGGATGCTTCTTCAAAGTCTGAAACACTTCCGGATAACACAATTGATCTCCAGACATCATTGTGAGGTGTTAAAAGAACCACTCTTTTGTCCGATTCTCCCTGGAGCATGTCCCTTTCCCCTTTTATCAGTTCCTCTGTGGATGTGACAAGCCGGTAGTTCTCCTCGAGTTCGTCCCTGAGAGGTTTCAGAAGTTCCATACCCTTTTTTTATCGTCGATGGTTTAAATTGATTCCACCTGGTTGATTAGAAAACAGGGACTTTCCTTTTTTACAGAAATTTAAACGTGGTGGACGAAAAGTTAGGCATGTCAGTGGAAAAAGTGTGCGGTATAAAGTTGACGGGTAGCAAGGAAGAAGAATGTTCTGTAGCTGTTCTAGGAGAGGAGTTGAAAACTTTATCTACAAAAGATGATTCAGAGATTATAGAACTTGTTGTGGAAGAGATGCCGTCAGTTGTGGCTTTCACGAACCCATTTACCAAGAGAAATGATAAAGGTTTCAGAGAAAAGGAGAAAAAACTTGTTGATGACGGACACAGTTTTTTACCACCTTCCATGTTCGATGGGAATCTGATCGAAAGGACTTTTTACATCAAAAAAGTTTTGGAGAACCGTTACGGACCGCAGTTTATAGAGACCCGTCCAAAGATAACCTCCGAAGTACTTGGGATAGAGGAAGACAGGGACCTTGATCTTCTTGGAATAGAATCAAGCGGAATCAAAAACATGAAGGAGTTCGAAGCGGTTTTAGCAGCTTACACCGCCAGAAAATTTCTTGAAAACGATTATGTTGACAGGGGTTTCATCTTTCCGAAAGAGGATTGAGGCATGGGTCTGAAAAAAGTTTTTAGATGGGCTGTGAACAAATTTAACGATCTCACACCGTTTTTCGTGAAACCCGATCGCCTTTTCAAGTTTTTAGTGGTGGGCACGATAGGTCTTTTCATAGATACCGGTGTTCTCTACTTTTTGGTGAACTATGTTGGCTGGTCGGCGACCTTTTCCAAGATCATAAGCACTGAAACCGCCATAATATCGATTTTCGTGATGAACGAGAACTGGACTTTCAAAGGGCATGGACAAGACCATGTGCTGAAAAGAATGGCTAAATCGAATGCTTTCAGACTTGTGGGTCTTGTGATAGGTGTCGCAACCATACAGTTTTTCATAGATCTTGGTATGCACCTGATAGTGGCTAATCTTTTCTCCATCTTCCTGGAAGTGGTTTTCAACTATACTTTTGAGACGCTTATAACCTGGAAGGTTGGACGAGGGTGATATAACACTGTTATATTTTTTGGTCAAACATCTTAAATCTAGATACAAAAACACCTTGTTAGAAACATGGAAGAAATCTTCGCTAGTGATGTGTTTTAGATGGTAGAAAAGGCAACAAAAGATCTTGAAGTTATTTTCAAAGGCGCTACCATCATCCTTTTAGGTTCTTTCATCTCTAAATTCATAATGTATTTTTACAGGCTTATAGTAGCTAGATGGTTAGGCCCTTTTGATTACGGCCTTGTTTCTATGGGTTTATCGGTTTTCTGGCTTACATACGGCTTTTCGAAGCTGGGTCTTACGTCGGGAATAAAGAGAAGGGTTTCACACCATGTTGGAGCAGAGACCATGGAAAAAATACCTTCTTCCATGATGGCCGCTCTTTCTGTAGGAGTTCCCTGGTCTGTTCTTTTGGGAGCCGCGGTATTCTTATCTTCTGATTTTATCGCCGTCGCTTTTTTCAACCAGCCGGAGATGGCCACAGTGATAAGGTTGTTTTCAATTGCGATCCCTTTTAGGGCTATCCACTCGCTTTTGAACTCTCTTCTTAAAGGTTTGAGAGATGTGAAGTACAAGGTCGTCATTGAAAACATATACCTTAGTCTTTCAACCCTTTTGGTAGCTGTGGTTTTGATCAGGATGGGTTGGGGGGTTGACGGAGCTATATATGCTCAGCTTGCAGGTATGATCACTTCCTCCGTCCTTATACTGTTACTCGTTGAATTCAAAGTGTTTCCATTTATAAGGAAAAGTTTCGGGAGTTTTAGAGATGAGTTCTCGACCATAATGAAGTTTTCATTCCCCCTTATTTTCAGCGGTATGATCGCAAAACTTATGACTCATTCCGACACTCTTTTGATAGGTTTCTTTGAAGCTTCTGAAAGCGCCGGCCTTTACAACGCTGCTTACCCTACAGCCAGTATTTTAACAGTTATAAGTGGTGCGTTTGGAGCCATGCTTTTCCCAACGGTTTCAAAGCTTTATTCCAGTGGTGACAAAGACATATCAGTAGAGATAACTTCTGTAACCCTTAAATGGATTTTTCTGGCTACCTTCCCTGTACTCGTATTCATGACTATATTTGGAAGTAGCATGTTGAGGTTCTTTTTTGGAGAAGCCTATGTAAATGCATCTTATGCTTTAGCGATTCTAGGACTCGCTTTCATGATTAAGAACCTTACTAGGCACTACAGCTCTTTTATCAAATCAGAGGATATGACAGCACTGATATTTAAGATCACTCTGGCTGTTTTCGTGCTCAACATTTTGCTTAATATCCTCTTGATACCTCTAATAGGTATAAATGGTGCTGCTATCGCAACAGCGGTTGCAGCCGTCCTTAAATCTGTAATTGGCGCTACAATAGTCTACCTAAAATTCGGTGTCAATCCCTACAGAATTAAAAATTATGTGCCAGGATTGTTTTCAACTTTGATAGCCGGTTTAGTGGTCTATCTAGGTTTAAAATCTTTATTTGATGTTATTCCTATCTGGACCATAGTTCCAGGAGGTCTTGTTTTCACCTTAATTTATGGAGTGTTGTTCTTAAGGCTCGGCGGCATAAACAAACACGACCTCGATATATTGAGGAAAGTTGACAAAAAAACCGGTGGAAGCCTGAAACCTATAAAGAATATTGTAAAACGGTTGATAAAATAAGAAAGTTTTAAACCATCAAACAAGTTATTTATCCATTTATCATCCTACAAAATTTCTTTGTAAATTTCGATGTATCTCTGAACCGTTTTTTCAAGGCTGAATTTCTCTTTTATTTTTTCACGTGCTTTCTTGGACATTTCATTTGTTTTTCTATCATCCATATTAAGTAATCGGTTAGCTATTTGGCTTTCTTCGCCATAACTGTATATTAATCCATCTTTTCCGTCATCTATCACTTCTAGAAAATCTTTCACATCAGTACATACTGTGATACGCCCACATGACATTGATTCAAGTGCTATAAGTGGCGGTGAGGTAAACCCTGAACTTGATTTTACAGGGTAAAGCACTACATCCATCTTGTTGAAGTATGAAGGCAAATCCTTCACAAAACCGGTTACATGAGAAATATCGGATAGGCCTTCCTCTTCGAGCGTTTTTTTAGCTTTATCAACCCTGTTGTACTTCTCTCTTACAGCAACGTGAAAATCAGGATTCTTTTCTTCTTTTATTTTTTTAACTATCCTTATCGCAGCTTTGAAACCTCTTTTCTCCTTTGGAGAGCTCATGAAAAGTATTTTAGGATTTTCTGAAATCTCTGGTTTTCTTTTGCATCTGTATTTATCAGTATCTATACCGTACGGCAATACTTCAACTTCTCTTGGTATGCTTCCAGCTATCTTTCTGGAGGTGGCTACCGTCTTTTGGTTTCTACAGAGTAATTCCCAAAGTTTAATTGTTTCTTCTGTACCTCTAAATGCGGGTGCAGTCCAGATTGTGTTTTTATGTATCTTATCAAAGTAAATAGCCATGAGAGGATTTGAGGAGTGAATGTGTAAAATATCAGGGTTCAATTTCTTGATATCTCTTTTATTTTCCAAAATATTCCAAGGAGATATATCTTTCCTATACACATTTGTATTATCAAATTCTTCATCAGAGCTTTTTTCACAGGGCCTAGTATAAATAAACGAATCTATGTTTTTATCAAGCATTTTTTCGTTTATCTTGACCACTGATTTACTTGTTCCTTCATCCAGAGGTGGGCTTAAATTACCTATAACGTGGCATATCTTCATATATAAACAAAAATATTCCTTCAGCATTATAAATTCTAAAAATGGTTTTAACTGAGAAGGGTTTTTTATGGCTAAAATAGTTTATTGATGCTCTAAAATTTCGATATATTTGTGGAAAAAACCTTAGAGTTCATTAAAAACAGGATTTAGATGTCTTTGAAACAAAAATATGTTTTTCAAAAGCTGATTAAAATTTTTTAAACTTCACTGCAGTATAGGATATTTTAACTTGTATAATATTCTCTTAATTTTGTATTTGGTGGAAAAAGATTTTTTGTTGATTATATCTCCATTTTCAATGATTTCCTCAAATCTTTTTTTCTCGGCAAGCTCCACTATATTTATTCCTGTTCTTCCAAAGTATTCCTCCATATCTTTTTTCACTTGTTCAATATTAACTTCTGAAATAATATAGTTAATCCTCTTTTTGTACTTGTCCTTAAAATAACCTTTCTTAGCTGTACAGTGAACTAACAAGTGTTTCAGTTCTTCTTCTTTTCCTAACTTATAAATTCCTTGATGTTTTTCTCGGTTTTTCAATACATCTTTGTTCTCAAAAGCACTAGAAGAAGTCTGTTTTAGTTGCAAATGAAAAAGTTTTGGTATTTTTCTGAATGGAAACCACTTCCATTTCTTTTTTAACATATCTGCTTCATCTAAAATATCTTTTACTTCACCAATATCTTTTTCATCAACTAATAAATCTATATCTTTTAATTCATCTAATTCGGATAAGTCGTAGTTCCTTAGTAACGCATAATTAATTTCTTCTTTCTCAAACTTCTCAAAAACATCATGTATTTTTGATCTTTTCTGTGATTTCATCCACAACGACCTCAAGCTCTTTTGAATTGTTTATTTCTTCGATTTTAAACCTGTTGGACAATTTTCTAGCCTCATTGTAAAAATCTCTGATGTTTTCTTCAGAAGCTTCGTCTTTTCTTCCAAGTATTATTTCGGGAGGAGCATTTATCAGAAAGCTTTTTGAAGGTTTAGGAAT
>JALDAG010000046.1 GCA_022729255.1 Candidatus Nanohalarchaeota archaeon
AAAAATTATACAAGAAGCTGTTGTCCTTCAAAAACTCGAATTTGGCGGCCTCGTCCACGCTTCCTCTTTCACCAGGCACAGGCCTCAAACTCCTTTTTATCCTTGCATCAGCTTCCTTGTTAACATTATCTGTCGGACAGTTGCAAAAAAGTTTTTTTTCTGTATCCAGCTGTTGGTGTATTTCTATACCGCACCTGAAACCTAATTCATCATAATCCATCTTTATCGACTCAAAACCTTTTCATCAACTTTTTCCTCAAGTTTTTCTATATCTATTCCGTCATTAATGATCAAAACATCGCTTAGAGCCATAAGTTTAGCTACACCGTTGTTGATTTCTCTCAAATCTCTTTCATGAAACTCTTGACCTTTTAAATCTTCTTTTCTCATTCTCTTGTTGCGCCTCTTTTTTCTGGTTTGCCTTGATGCCCATAAAGCCACGATTTCCATTTCATCTTCTAAGAACTCCTCAAAAACTTTTTTCTCGCTCCAACCCCTCATACCTGTAATGACTATATCCCTGCCGTCCATCATTTTTTCAAGGTACTTCCTGCTGATCTTGGCTATGGCTCCCATACCGTTTTTATCCCTCTGATTGTTAACAAACTCCGCTTCTTTTCCGGAGGATATGTCTCTCGATTCCATCTCTTTTCTGACCACGTCGCCCATGTCCAAAACAGAGAAACCTTTTTCTTCAAGCATGTTGGCTACAAGGGTTTTACCTGATAAAGGTAGACCGGTCACTCCAAGAACCTTACCTGAATACATCGTAATCCTCTCTTTCTATAAATTCTCCTGCGACGTTTTTTAGAAGTAGATCCTTGGATTCTTCTAATGTATCAGAATTACCAAGCGCCCACATAAGTTTCACATAAGCTGTTCCGGGCAACATCGACCTTCCTGATACGACGCCAGCATCTTTAATCTTGACTCCCGAGTCATATACATCGAGGTTCACCCTCCCATTGATACATTGAGAGGTCATGCATACAACTGTGTCTTCACAAATTTCTTCCAGCTTTCCAAGTATTTTTTCATGATGTTTCGTGTGCTCATCGAAACTGTTCACAGGTAAATGGCCCAGACCTGTTCCCTCTATTATTAATCCGTTGCATCCCTCTAGTTTCTCTAAATCTTTTTTCTTCATGCCGGGAACAACTTTCAGAAACCCTACTTCTTCATCTAGGTCATTCAAAAGCTCGGTTTCATCTTCGGTTTTTTGAATCTCGCCGTTCAATACCAGTTTGTCTTTTTCGATATCTATTTCAGCGAACGGTTCGGATCTTATGGATTTAAATGCGTCTCTTCTCGAAGTATGCATCTTCCTTACGCGTGTTCCCCTGTGTACAAAAACAATTTCATCATCCGAACTGCCATGCATACAAACGAAAACTCCTGGTATGCCTTCTTCTATAAACTTTACAGCGGCTTTAAGATTTAGGAAAGAATCAGAACTCGGTCTATCGCTGGATCTCTGAGAACCTACAAGAACTACTGGTTTGCTAATGTTTTTGATCATGAAAGAAAGTGCTGATGCTGTGTACTGCATGGTATCAGTACCATGACTTATGATTATGCCGTCAAAATCTTCTAGGTTTTCAAAAACTTTTTCCGAAATTTTCTTCCAATGAGAAGGTTCCATGTCTTCTGAGAGCATCTGAGAAATGATTTCAGAGCTTATATTAGCTGTTTCAAATATTTCAGGATAAATCTCTTTTAGGTCTTCAACTGAAAAACCGGGTTTAACACCTCCCTCCTCATAACTTACTCTTGAAGCTATCGTGCCCCCTGTGTGAAGAATCAAAACGTTTTTTGCATCTTTGGAATATTTAAAATCCTTGTTTTTTCCAACGTCTTCTTTTCCCTGTTTTTTACGTTCGATGACCTCTAATTTTTCAATATTCTCCTCTTTTAAACCTATATTGTATCCGCTCTCCAATTTCAAAACTATGTCTCCGTCTTGTTTAGCGGAGGGAATAAAAAAACCCTCTCTAACTTCTTCCGAAGATGTCTTAATCCTTATTTTATCTCCTGCAGAAAGATCGTAATTAGATAATTCCTCTTTTTTTCCATTGCTCATTAACAATAACTTTTGAAAATAAGACTTAATAAATTAAAGAAAAAAAGAAAAAAGGGTAAAAAGATGATTCTCCAGATCACAGCATCTTCTAAAGAGTTCATAACAAGTTGATTAGCTTAGTTGATATTTTCTGTCTCGTCATCAACATCTTGGCATTCAGCAGAACCAACTCTAACTCTGTCAATATCGTCGGCCGTAGTATCAGCTTCTAACCCAACTGTAAAGTCTTCGACGCTTCCGCTAGCCATTGTTTCCTCATCATCAAACATCGTTTCAGTCGCTGTTCCTCCATCTGCATAAAAAGCAGTAACTACTACATCCTCTTGGAACTCCATCGTTCCTGTGTTCGCAACTGAAACAACCAACTCTTCATCCGCTTCTATCACTGTTGCATCATATATCGAAAGACCTGCAAAGGCACAAGATACCTGTTGCTCTCCTTCTTCTCCTACTGTGTCTGCTGTGTCCTCTGTGAAAGTTGTTACCCATGCTGTTAGAATAGCTGCAACCGCCATTGTAAATGCGATTAACAATACTGCAGCAATAAGTGGTGAAATACCTTTTCTTTTCATTTTTTGATCAATCCTCGTGCACTTACTTAGTGCTATTTGATTAAAAATTTTATCTTCTGATTTAAATAGTTTAGGAAAAAAAGAAGTACAAACCGTATTTAACGTTTTGTCATACAAATCACGAATTTCAAGTTGGCACCGCTATAATCACATAAACAATATAGCAACTGTGTATCCTACCGATAAAAGAATCGCTACGTGTTTGGCTCCGGCCTTCAATTCTCCTTCACTCAATTTTCCAATGACCAATCCCGAGAAAACCGACTGTATAACAACAAGATTTCTAAAAATAGGTGTGTATATACTTATCATCTCTGTCATGCTGCCCATTCCCTCCATAAATCCAACTCCGATTCCTGTAGTAGGTATGTCACCTCCTATGGTCATGGCAGGTAACAAATAGTTTATCAACGAAACCATCACACCTAAAAATATGAAGTAAACTATGTAACCTGCAACCATCTGACCGTAAAGTTCGGACTTTCTCTGCCTTTCGAGCTGCTTTACCTTCTCAATATTGGTTCCAACAGTTCCCAAGACTTCATCCACGTTTCCCCCGGACTGGTAGGATTGTATTATTGTATTGGTCGCTCTGGCAATTATCTGAGATTTTGTATCCTCCGAGAAATCCCTTAATACCTGGTCAAAAGGTATGCCCCAGTTGATCTTGGCGCTCATCTGATCAACGTATTTAGTAAGGGCACCATACTCATTTATCGTGGTGTTATTGATGGACTGTGGAAGAGACATCCCGGACCTTACTCCTTCCACAACATCCCTTATAAAATCAGGAAATCTGTCCTCTATTTTAGCACGGTTCTGAAATTCTCTGTATTTTAAAACCAGAATTGGTCCAAGAGCTATAATTATGCCTACTATATTAAGTATTAAGAACCCGTATCTCTGAACATTTGTATATCCTGTGACCTCTATACTTTCTACTTTTGCCGTGTCATAGAGAGGGAACTCTCCTTCTATCATTATGAGGTTGTTCCTCACAAATATATCGGGCTCCGGATGAATGTTTTGAACAGATCCTGGAGACATACCCGTAACCGACTCCTGAATCACTTCATCGTTCATCAAGATATCAAAACTTTCAGTGCCATCAGCATCAGCAAAAACTATTTCTATTGCTAGGTGATCAAGCTGTCTTGGATCTTCTACTTCAAACGCCATCATGAACGGTTCGCTCTCAGAAAAAGTTCTGCCTTCAGCAGGAACATCCTCAGGAGACATTCGGTAAATATCTGTGGTGTTGTTATAATTCCACACATTTAAAGAAAGTATGATTAGCCCTAAAACTATTGAAAACACAGCGATTAGGATGACGCTCCTGTTTTCATTGTAAAATTTCCTTGCATCATCTAATATTTCCATCTAGAAATCACCCTGTGTAACCTCTAAAACTATCAGAAACATTATGTTTAACACCGGTATTCCTCCATAAACACCGATTCTTAACAACTGTTCTATACCATATCCCATCAGCTCGCCCCCAACTATGTTCATCACTGTCAATATAACGACAAGAAAAAGGGGAGCTACAATCAAAAGAGCCGTATAAAAACTTGCAAATGTTGACAACCTTTCTATTTGTTCCTTTCTTTTGAGTTTATAGTCGAAAAGCGCTGATTCAGCTCTCTGATCCAAGAATTCTTTTAGGTTACCTCCTGTATCTATTGTAGAAACCATGCCATACAAAACCTCTTTAAATTCTTCTGAAGGTGTTTCCTGAGCCGTCTCCGAAAGAGCTGTTGTCACATCCGAACCAAACAACTCAACCTTGTTTATAATTTTCGCGGATTCTTTGGAAAGTTCTCCGTACTCATCAAAGTTCTGTAAAAGTTTAAACATCTTAGAAGGCGAAACACCCGACATCGCAACAGCGCTCATCTGATTCAGTGCGAAAGGCAGGTTTTTCTCTATGTTTTTGGCTCTTGAAGAAGCGTTCATAGACGGATACTTGTAGAAAAGAACGAAAAAAACTGAAGTAAGTCCTATAGGCACAACTATCATCAAAACTAGGCTC
>JALDAG010000028.1 GCA_022729255.1 Candidatus Nanohalarchaeota archaeon
AACCTTCTCCTCCTCAAAAACAGCAGTAACACTCCTATCACCATCCATAACAACACTACAACTAACACCACTACAATCACCCTCCCAATGAGAAAACTCCCAACCATCATCAGCAAAAGCATCAACAGAAACCTCCTCACCCTCCTCATAAGAATGAACACCAACAGAAGGAACAGTAGAACCCTCACCAACAACATCAACAGTAAGATCAAAATATTCTGTTATATCATCTTCATCCATGAAAACAGCTGTTACTGTCCTTATCTCTCCAGGATCAACATGCACATAACAAAGATCATCATCGACTTCATAACAACCTCTCCACTCATCTAAAACATGTCCATCATAAGGTATAGCAAGTATAGGACCATCTATTTCTTCTTCAAAATCATATGTACCTGGTATCGGATCAGTAGATCCCCATCCTTCGGTCTCAATTCTTACACTACCTGCTAAAGCTACTTGAGAACCTGTGGATATTACAAAAGAGATTATCACTAAAAAAGCTAACATCAAACATATTTTTTTAACAAAATTGTTTTCAAAAAAATTCATACTATCTTTATCCCCCACAAAACTTTTTAGCATCATAGATATCATTAACCAAATTAGGAAGAATTTTTATAAATGTTTGTACTTTCAAGTAAGAAAGTTTCTTTTTGCCATGATAGGCGTAAAACCCTCAAAAAAATTATCCTCCATAGTTAACCAACAATTATAGAATTTCGCCATCAGATATAATTTTAAAAACCAAGAGACTATAAAAAATTGGTTTTCACATAATCAGATTTGATAAATAGAAAGGGTTGTATAATGAAGGAAAAAAATACGGAATTAATGTGTCCTGCTGGAGATTTTAAATCTTTAGCCGCTGCTATTCGTGCAGGTGCTGACTCGGTATATTTTGGTGTCGGCGAATTAAACATGAGAGCAAGAGCCGCTAAATTTAGTTTGGATGACTTAGAAAAAATAGTCAATAAATGTCAAAAAAACGGTGTGAAATCGTATTTGACACTAAATACTGTTATGTATGATGAAGACCTACCTTTGATGGAAAAAGTGGTGGAAAAAGCCAAAAAAATCGGTATAAGTGCTGTAATAGCATCTGATATTGCGGTTATGCAGTGTTGTAATAAAAAAGATGTTGAAGTGCACATGTCCACTCAGGCCAATATTTCCAATATAGAAGCTGTTAAATTTTATTCCCAATTTGCTGATACGGTGGTTCTTGCGAGAGAACTCTCTTTAAAACAGATTAAAAACATATGTGAAGAAATCAAGAAGCAGGATATAAGAGGTCCTAAAGGAGATCTCATCGAAGTAGAAGTTTTCGCTCATGGTGCCTTATGTGTGGCTGTTTCTGGTAAATGTTACATGAGTCTTGCTCAGTACAACCACTCAGCTAATCGTGGAGATTGCCTTCAGCCCTGTAGGAGAGAGTACCTTGTAGAAGATATTCAGACAGGAGATAAATTGAAGTTAGGTAACAACTATGTTATGTCGCCAAAAGATCTATGTACTATCGGCGAAATAGACAGACTTGTAGAATCCGGTGCAAAAGTTTTCAAAATCGAAGGCAGAGCCAGAAGTCCAGAATATGTTTATACAGTTACAAAAGTTTATAGAGAGGCGCTTTCATCCATAGAAAATAAAAGTTATACTAAAGAAAAGATCAAAAGATGGAGGAAAGATCTCAAAAAAGTATTCAACAGAGGATTATGGGATGGAGGCTACTATATGGGAGAAAAATCAGATATGTGGTCAGGTACTTATGGGACTAAGGCTACCACAAAGAAGGTTCAGGTTGGAGATGTATCTCATTTTTTCACAGATAAAAAAGTAGCTGTTATAGATATAAAAGCCAATTGTTTCGAACTAGGTGATAAACTCCTTTTCACAGGTAATAAAACCGGAGCTCTTTATCAGAAAGTGGATGAGATAAGAAAAGATGATAAAAACGTTGAAAAATGTGAGAAAGGTCAGAAAGTAACGGTTCCGGTTAAAAAAAGAGTCAGAAGAAATGACAAGGTTTACAAAATAAAGGAAAGAAAGTAGGAAGTTTTTGATCAAGAATTCCAAGCAGGCATACTTTCAAGCTTTCTCTCAACATATTTTCGAGCTCTTCTTCTATCATTAACCTCTCTTTCATCCATTATCCTGTCAACTATTTTCTCTCTTACAGCTCTTCTGGAAAAAAGGTTTCCATTGTGATCCGCACATTCACCGCAAAAAGGAATATCCACAGAATTACCGGCATGATCATCTTCAGAAACCAGTTCCATTCCACAACTGTCACAAGTATTCGACATAAATTTTCACCACAACTAATTATTTGTAGGAGCTTACCTAAATATTTTACCCTTCACAGACCCTATAAACTAGAAAAAATTGATTGAAACAAATCATTTTTAAAGATTTACAGGATTCTTCTCTTCCTTCAAATTATCTATAGTGCTCTCAACAAGTCTTGTTAGAGCTTCTTCACTGTTAAAAGCATTATGAGGTGTAACAACGACATCTTCTCTTTTGATCAATATATGATCATGGAGTATTGTTTGTAAATCACATTTATCCTCCATCTCACCAAGATAATCTATATCATCTGACAAGCCACATTCATCTTCAAGGACATCAAGACCAGCTCCTAAAATACTTCCATCATCCAAAGCTTTAATTAGAGCTTCAGTATCCACTAAACCTCCTCTAGATGTATTTATTAGGACAACTTCCTCCATAATCTCAAACTCTTCTTCGGATATAATATGTTCTGTATGTTTGTTCAGAGGACAGTGAAGAGAAACTATATCTGATCTCTCGAGTAGTTCATTCAATTCAACGTATTCAAAACCAAGTTTTTTGGACTCTTCGTGTTTTGGAAAAGGATCATAAGCCACAACTTCCATTTGAAATCCGTTCGCAATTCTTATAGCGTTGAGACCTATTGAACCTGTACCTATAACTCCAAGAGTCTTTTCTTTTAGATCAAAACCTCTTAAACCTTCATGGTCAAATGTACCATCTTTCACTTTGTTGATAGCATCATAAATTTTTCTAGATACAGAAAGCATAAGGGCGAAAGTATGTTCTGCAACTGTGTTTGAGGAATATTCAGGGACATTACATACAGTTATACCAAGTTTTTCAGCGGTTTCTATATCCACATGGTCAAAACCAGTTGATCTACAGGCAACAATATCAACATCAATTTCTTTCAACACCTTTTCATTAACATCCGAATTTATGAAAACCGAGACAGCGTCAAAACCTTTTGCAAGTTCGGCTGTTTTTTCATTCAAGGGTTGCTCAAAGAAAGTTATCGTCAGATCGGTGTCTATTTCCTTAAAAAAATTTTTCTCGAAACCACTAACGTCGAACCAAGCAACTTTTCTTGTCATAAAAATAAAGAATGGATGGAGAGAAATAAAAAACTATCCAAATGGTTTAAAAACCTATTTTGGTTATTTTGCAGTCCACCCTCCATCTACTACAAGGTTTTCTCCGGTGATATAGTTGCTTTTGTCAGATGCTAAAAAGGAAACTGCCTCCGCGATATCTTCTGGTTTTCCTAATCTTGGTACGACTATGTTTTGCTCCATGTACTTCCTTGTTTCCTCGTCTTCTATCATATCTTTTGTCATTGCTGTCTTTATCACACCAGGGTCAACTGCGTTAACGTTTATACCGTGATGACCATAATCAAGAGCCATCTCTCTGGTTATTTCAACTATACCTCCTTTAGATGCACAATAAGCAGCTGATTCTCCGTAACCTACCAGTCCAGCGATGCTTCCAATGTTGACAATGTCTCCGGAAATATCTTCACTTAGCATGTGCTGTAAAACATGTTTCGAAACCAGAAACATTCCTTTCAGGTTTACACTCATTATTTTTTCCCAGCCCTCAACGGTCTCATCAGTAACTGATCCAAAGTGATGCACTCCAGCATTATTAACCAGTATATCTATTTTTCCGAATTTCTCGGCCGACTGGTACACCATGTCCTGAACGGATTTTTCGTCACTTACATCTGTTTGGATAAAGATTGCGTTGCCATCCTTTGAGTTAATCTTTTCATGTGTTGGTTTTTCATCAAGAAAAGGTTCTTCTCTAACGTCGGCAACTACAACATCGGCACCTTCTTCAGCAAGTTTTAAACAGATTGCACGTCCTATACCGCTTGAACCACCAGTGATTATCGCGGTTTTTCCATCAAGATCTCCCATTTTAACACCTATCTTATATTGATATCTGATCCAATAAAAAGGTTTTTAATAAAAAGCAAGAAATCCTAAAAAAATTGATTAATGGGAGGTCCAACCTCCATCCACAGGTAGATTAACTCCCGTCACATATGAAGCTTTGTCAGAACTTATAAATACAGCTACCTCTGCTATCTCTTCAGGCTCTGCTACTCTTCCAAGTGGAGTCATCGACTCAACATAACTCTTAAATTCGTCATCTCCAAGAGCCTCTTCAGTCATAGGAGTCCTTACAAAACCTGGACAGATAGAATTAACTCTTACATTGTACTGAGCAAGGTCATCAGCGACCGATCTTGTAAGGTTTACAACTCCTCCCTTCGCAGCGTTATATGCTGTCGCACCTACATCGCCGACCAATCCATAAATAGATGCTATATTCAGTATACATCCTTCTGACTTCTTAAGATGTGGTGCAGCTGCTTTACAACCATACATAACTCCGTCTAGATCAACCGAGATTATGTTCTTCCATTCCTCATGACTCATATCTTCTATTGTTGACATCGAGCCGATTCCAGCATTATTAACAATCACGTCAAGGCTTCCAAACTTTTCAACAGTCTTATCAACCAGTTCATCTACCTGTTCCTTTTCAGAAACATCGCATCCAATAAAAACCCCATCGATCTCTGAAGCCAATTTTTTTCCTTTTTCCTCGTCTAAATCCGCAACTACAACATTTGCCCCGTATTCACTAAACTTTTTAGCCATAGCTTTGCCTATACCTTTCGAACCACCAGTAATTATCACAGTCTTTCCATCAAAATTCATGTCAAACACCATAAAAATTATGAGTATTTTCCGGATAAAAAGATTCCTACAGGACTAATCCTTTTAAAAGTAAAACTCTACAATTTAATTTTAGAGGTGAAATCTTTGCAAGGCGAAGTTAGTTTCTTCCATGACAAAAAGAAATACGGTTTTATCACACCTGAAAATGGAGAAGATGACTTTTTCTTCCACATCAGCGATGTAGAGGGAGAAGAAATCACTGAAGGGGATGAAGTCGAATTTGAGACAGAAGAAGCGGAAAAAGGACCAAGAGCAGTTCAGATAAAGTTGCTTTAGACTTTTAAACTGTGAAAAGGATATTTTTCATTGATTTTTTTATTTTTCTTTGATATACGTAGAGCATATTATATATTTTTTTGGCTAATGGAAAGGTTAAAAAATTTTACTCACGTAAACAAAATAGGATGAACTACCAACAACTATCAAAAAAACAATTGATACAGGCATTACATGAAGTGGAAAAATTAGTGGATGAAGAGGAAAGTGAAAAAAAGAAATGGGAAAATATTGCAAAAAAAATTAAAGCAGATTTCGAAAATTACAAGAAAAGAGAGACTAAAAGGAAACAGAGATGGAAGGAGGAAACAGAAAAAAACCTTGCAAGAGAACTTATTTCCGTAATGGATAACCTAGAAAGAGCTATAATGTCTGCAAACCAGGACTCTACAATACTACAAGGTGTTAAGATGGTGGCGGATCAGTTGTATGAAACCCTTGAAAAGAAAGGTTTACAGAGGATCGATGCAGAAGGAGAGGAGTTCGATCCACGGATACACAATGCTGTTAAAACCGTTGAAAACGGCGAAGAAAACAGAGTCGTTGAGGAAAAGAGGAAAGGTTACATGTACAAGGACTATGTTTTAAGGGAGTCCGAAGTAGTCGTTGGGAAAAAAGTTGAAGAGTAAAAAAAATATTAGATAGCCTTTAAAAGGTAAAAATTCTAAATATCGGTGATCAAAATGACAAAAATTATCGGAATAGATCTTGGAACTACGAGAAGCGCAGTCGCAACATTCAAAGACGGAGAACCTAAAATTATAGAAAACAAAGAAGGAGACCGAGTCACGCCATCCATAGTGGCTTTTGATGGTGACGAAAGACTGGTGGGCAAACCTGCAAAAAACCAGATGCTCACAAATCAGAAAAACACTGTCAAAAGCATAAAACGACATATGGGTGAAGATTACAGTGTGGAACTTGGAGGAGCGGATTACACTCCACAGGAAATCTCATCTATGATCCTACAAAAACTGAAAAATGATGCAGAAGATAAATTAGGAGAAAAAATAAAAAAAGCTGTTATAACTGTTCCTGCTCACTTCGACGACACACAGAGACAAGCAACTAAAGATGCTGGAGAAATTGCCGGTCTTGAAGTTGAGAGAATATTAAATGAACCAACAGCTGCTGCAATGGCTTATGGTCTGAACGATGATTCGGAAAAAAAGATACTTGTATACGACTTCGGTGGAGGAACGTTCGACGTAACCGTTCTTGAGATAGGTGACGGTATTTACGAAGTCCAGTCCACTGAAGGAGACAACAATCTGGGAGGAGACGACTTCGATCAGAGAGTTGTGGAATGGATACTTCAAAAGTTTGAGGATGAAAACGGTAAGGATCTCTCTGATGTAGAAGAAGCGATGCAGAGAATAAGGGAAAAAGCTGAAGAAGTTAAAAAAGAGCTTTCATCAAGAAAACAGGCAAAGGTCAACATACCATTTATATACCAGGAGGATGGAGAAACTTACAACATAGATTATGAGATCACGAGAAGCAAATTCGAGGATCTTGTAAATGATTTGATAGAAAAGACAAGAAAACCAACTGAAAAAGCCATTAAAGATGCGGGTATATCAAAGAAAGACCTTGATGAGGTCATTCTAGTTGGAGGAACAACAAGGATTCCAAGGGTAAGAGAGTTCTTGAAGGAGATAACAGGAAAAGAACCTGATAAATCCATCAGTCCTGATGAGGCAGTTGCACTTGGAGCCGCAATCCAAGCAGGTTCAATAAGTGGAGAAGCTGATGACATACTTTTACTGGATGTTGCGCCTCTTAGTTTAGGTGTTGAGACGAAAGGAGGTTTGATGACTAATCTAATCGATAAAAACACCACTATACCTGCTGAAGAAACGAAGACGTTTACGACAGCTCAAAACAACCAGTCGGTGGTCACAGTACATGTACTTCAAGGAGAAAGGGAAATGGCTAAGGACAACAAATCATTGGGACAGTTCAACCTTCAAGGTATTCCCCCAGCACCAGCTGGACATCCAAGGATAGAGGTCACATTTGAGATAGATGCGAACGGAATACTCCATGTTTCCGCAGAGGAGCAGAACTCTGGAAAGGAAGCATCTATTTCCATAGATGACGCTTCAAGGCTCGACGATGAAGAGATAGAAAGAATGAAGAAGGAAGCTGAAAAACACGAGGAGGAAGACAAGAAGAAAAGAGAACTTATAGAAGCGAAGAACAAGGCGGATCAGATAATATCACAGGCAAATACACAGGTAGATGAGTACGGAGATCAAGTCGATGAAGAGATAGTGGATAACATTAAAGAAAAGCTGGAAGAACTTGAAGAAGTGAAAGAAGAAGCTGAAAAAGCGGAAGAAATAGAAGATAAGATAGAAGACGTCCAGAAAGAACTCATGGAAATAGGGAAAGCCATGGGAGGAGGTCAAGGACCTGCAGGTTTTGATCCTTCTAACATGAGTGAAGAAGACATTAGAAAAGCCGCTCAGGCCGCACAAAACATGGGAGAAAACAAATCTTCTGAATCAGACGAAGGAGTTGTGGATGCGGAGTACGAAGAAGTTGAAGATGAAGAGAAGAAGGACTGATAAGTCTTTCTCTCCCGCAAACATCTTTTTTTTATTTTGAGTGATAGAGATGGCCAAAGAATACTATGAAGTTCTGGGTGTTTCAGAAAGTGCATCTCAGGAAGAAATCAAGAAAGCTTACAGAAAGAAAGCAAAAAAGTTTCATCCTGATTCCAATTCTGAACATGCTGATGAAGAGAAATTTAAGAAGATAAACAAGGCTTATCAAGTTCTTTCAGATGAGGAGAAAAGGAAAAAATACGATATGTTTGGAAAACACGGTGTAAATAATGTTGGAGGAGGTTCAGCCGGTTTCTCAGATTTCCAAGATTTGTTCAACACTTTCTTTGGTGGCGGAGGTAGAAGACAAAAGAGAGGGCAACACCTAAAAATAGAGGTTGAGATCACGCTTGAGGATGCATACAGGGGAGTTGAAAAGACTTTCGAGGTGAACAGAAGGAAAAAATGTGGGGAATGTGACGGAACAGGTGCTGAGAACGGTAATACAAAAAAATGTTCCAACTGTAATGGAAGAGGCCGTGTTGAGACCATAAAAAGAACTCTTTTTGGCAGACAGAGAACAGTGACAAAATGTGGTGAATGCGGTGGATCAGGAGAGATACCTGAAGAGAAGTGTGGAAATTGTGGTGGAAGAGGAGTTGAAAATGTAAAGGAAAAGCTGAGTTTCAACATCCCTAAAGGAGTTGTGAACGGTCAAAAGCTCAGATTAAGGGGTAAGGGACACGAGATTAAAGACGGGCGGTCCGGAGATCTCTACATATTTGTAAGGATTAAAGACCATCCCGAACTACAGAGAAAAGAAAAAGATCTTTTCACGACAATAAAGTTGGGTATAGGGGATGCTGTACTTGGTGCAGAAGCTGAAGTGCCAACACCGATTTCCAAAGCTAAAGTCAAGATTCCTAAGGGTACACAGCCTGGCCAAGTTTTGAGACTCAAGGGCAAAGGGATGCCTCAAAGTAGAGGTTCAGGTTATGGAGATCTTTATGTAAAAGTAGATATTGACATACCTGAAGAATTTGACGAGGAAGATAGAGATACATTTGAAAAGTTCAGAAAAAAACCTGAAAGATCGAAGACTTTCTTTGAAACGGTAAAAGACCTAATAAACTAATTCATGATCTTAAAGAATCAACGGGGTTTAAACCAGCCGCTCTTCTAGCTGGAAGAACTCCAGAAAGTGTACCAATTAATACTGAAAATATTAGAACAGATACTATAATTAATGGATCGAATGAAGCTTGTAATCTGAAAACCCCCATGAAATTATGCATTATTCTTTCAATTACCTTAGCAATAGAAAATCCGATTAATACACCTAACAAACCGCCTAATAACCCTAAAAGACCGGATTCAAAGAGAAAAATCTTCATTATATCCGAATTTCTTGCACCCACCGCCTTCATTATACCGATATCTCTTTGTTTCTCTAAAACAGATGTATACATAGTGCTCATGATACCTACTCCACCAACAAGAAGAGCAATAGAAGCAACACCAACAAACAATGCCTGAACCATAGCCAAAACATTATTAACAGCATCCAAAATCTGCTCCATCGTCTCAACCATAATCTCTTCATCAGTTTCTTCATTGAGAACCTGATCTATCTCATCTGCTACTTGAGATGGATCATAATTGTCACTGACTTCAACAAAAGCCTGTGAAAACTTATCTTCTTTATCAAAAATTTCTTGAGCATCTTTTAGAGGTAAACTCAAACTTCTATCATGTAATGGAATCCCAAAATATTCTCTTATACCAATAATACGAATTCTTTGATCCCTCAATATCACATTATCCCTTAAGCCTAAAGTTTCATCGAAAACATCATTGCTGAATTCTTTTCCAGCTATACCCACACCTTCCTCATGTTCCCTGTGTAACCTACCCTCTTTTAAATTAAATGGCGGAGCTATATCGAATATTTCAGGTTTTATCCCAAAAATAAAAACACTTTCAGTGTCCCCCCTATATTCCACTTCAGCAAAGTTGAGAAGAGTTGGAGTAACCTCTTTGACTCCTCTTACGCCCTCTATATGTTCTATATTATCAATATCTAACTCCGTACCTATACTATGTGTGCCTGCTGAGACGGTGATCATGTCAGCTCCTACATCATCTAATTCTCTTTCAACAGCCTCTGCTAATCCTTGAGTTAATGATACAAGCGCAACTATAGCAGTTATTCCTATCAATATCCCTATGATAGTAAGAAAAGACCTAAAATCATTTTCCTTTATATTTTTGATACTTAGACCTAGATGTCTTCTCATAAAAAAACCTTCTTATATTAAAATTTGATCAACCGCTAATATAACCTTATTAGTTTCGAGTCAATCAGTTCTATTTTTTGATACTAAAATTATCACTCTGATCTCAAAGCATCAACAGGATTCAAACCAGCAGCTCTCCTAGCAGGAAGAACTCCAGAAAGCGTTCCTAAAATAAACGAAAACATTAACGCCCCTATGATCAATTCAGGGCTTATAGAAACTTTAAGCATAGTCAATGCATAGTATTCATGAACGAGATATTCAACACCGAGTGCTATACCTAGACCTACTAAAACACCTACAATCCCTCCTGCTAAACCAAGAAGCCCTGATTCAAACATAAAAACAGTCATAACATCCGAATTTCTTGCACCAACCGCCTTCATTATACCTATTTCACGTGTTTTTTCTAGAACAGAGGTGTACATAGTGTTCATGATACCTACTCCACCAACAAGAAGAGCAATAGAAGCAACACCAACAAACAATGCCTGAACCATAGCCAAAACATTATTAACAGCATCCAAAATCTGCTCCATCGTCTCAACCGAAAACTCATCATCATCCAGTTCGTCTTCTAGAGCTTTTTCTATTTCATCGGCTACTTCAGAAACATCGTAACCTGAATCCACTCTTACCAACATCATAGATATCTCATCATCCAAACCAAGAAGGCTTTGAGCATCTGAAAGAGATATTACAACGCTTTGATCATCGGAAGGAACACCTATGTGCTCCAGTTTTCCTACCACCCTGTAGTTGTCGTCGTCAATTTCCAAGATACTTCTCATTCCCACCGGATTATCAAATACCTCCGGATAAACAGTAGATCCTACAACAGCACTACCTGTTTCATGTTCCCTGAGATTTCTGCCTTCAGCTATATCGAATTGAGGTATCTCATCCAGTAGGCCTTCTGAAGCACCCCAAACAAAAGTTGATTCCACCTGTCCCCTGTATTCAACCTCTGTTATATCCATCAAAAAATATTCTACTGTCCTGACTCCTCTAACAGATTCGACGTCTCGAACTCTTTCAACATCAAGATACTCGCCTATACCCATACCCATACCTGCTGCAACAGTAATGGTATCAGTACCTGCTAATTCAAATTCTGTTGCGATGGATTCGCTGAGTCCTTGTGTTATAGATACAAGTGCAACTATAGCGGCTACTCCGATCAAAATACCTACGATTGTCAGGTAAGATCTTGTCGATTTGTGACGTATGCTTTTGAATGCAAGTACTAGATAGTCCCACACTTTGACCAACCAGTTATTCTTCCTCTAAAAGGCTTTTTCTCCTGTTTTTCTTTTTTCTATAAATGATAACTAGTACTACGATGGCAATGACTATCAAAAGTGCTGTTAATACTCCTCTTCCGTCTTCAATCAAACCGATGCTTTCAAGGTACTCTCTGTCATATGTGCCAAAGCTTACTGTTTGTTCTTCCTCCATAACATTTCCTTCGGAATCTCTGTATTCTAAAGACAAAGGTATCTCTACTTCTTCAACACCTTCTTCTATGTAAATCTTAAACGAGGATGAATCGTAATCATCCGGTTCCATTTCACCTATGTACTCATCTCTTTCACCTATAACTTCAAAGGATTCGTGTTCTAAGACCTCCATCTTGACAAACTTTGCCTTTGAAAGCCCTCTATTAATCATCCTAATTGAAACATCTCTGACTTCTCCTGATACAGGGTATTCATCTATACTTGCAATCCCGGTCTCAAGTTCAGGAATTCCGCCAACCGTTATACCCGTATATTCTAGTTTTTGGAACTCGTTACCCATCTCATCTTCATACCTCAAACCTATAGGTACCTTGTAAGCCTTTTCATCCGCATCAGAATCCGCCTTTACAGGAAATGTCACTTTACTTGTTTCCTTGGGAGCGATGCTGCTAATCCTCTTTTCAGTCGTTTCTCCTACCGTTATAAGAGGTATCTCTTCTCCTGTATCCATGCCCTCCATTCCAAACTGGGCTTCCTCCGGAGACCCAGCCTCAGGTCTCAACCCCAGTGATATATCTATGTTTCTCATCGTTGAATCAGCAAGATTGCTTATTTCCAGAGAAACTTCTTTAGTCATTGACGGAGGTATAAGATCGTCTTCCACCGAAACTTCTTCAACAGAGATTACAGCTTCTCTGGTTCTTACGTCCACAGGTACGTTGTGTGACCTAGTAGCCACCTCTGTGGATGTCCTGAATTTTAGGTCATGTTCGCCTGAAACAGCGTTGTCGTCGACTCTAACCTGGAAACGCGCATGGTATTCCTCACCTTGCTCTATATCGCCAAAATACTTTGTTTTATCTCGGTCTGGATCGATCGAGAAAGGATATTCAGGCACGTATTCTAACTCGACATTTCTTGCTTTGGAATCTCCAGTATTCCTCAGTTTGACCCAGACATCCGCATACTCTCCCTTCATCAACGGGACAGGTTCAGTACCGATAAGTATCAACTGAAGATTAGCTCCTCTTCTAGATGTTGTCTGTCCTGTTGTTTGAGCAACAGCGCCTGTTA
>JALDAG010000045.1 GCA_022729255.1 Candidatus Nanohalarchaeota archaeon
ACGATAAGAGTTGGTCCAAGATCTACTGAAGCTGTAAGGGTTAATTTCAGAGCAGGTTTTTGTGGCGGAACTTGTGAGGGCGAGGTGGATATAAGTGTTTTTGACAGGACCGATGCTGAAGAACAAACAGAGTCTTTGGGAGCTACAATAAAGTCTTCAGGAAGCAGTGTTGCTGCAGATGGAGTTAGCATTATACATCTAGTTTTCACAGTGTTTTTAGCACTTATAATTTTCTTTTTTCTATCGGATTGACCACAGTTTTTAAGTTTTGATAACCATTTTTTCTACATGATAACGGTTTTACGCCTTGGTCATAGAAGAGGAAGGGATGACAGGATTTCCAGTCATGTTGGTCTTACAGCTCGACAGTTCGGCGCAGACAAGATAATTTATTCTGGTGAAAAGGATTCGAACATGATGAATAGTCTTGAAGACGTTATAGATAGATGGGGAGGTTTTTTTGAGGTGGAATACAGAGAAGATTTTAGAAAAGTTATAAAAGATTTTGAAGGTCTTAAAATCCATTTGACGATGTATGGAGAACCAATGAATGACAAGTTAGCGAATTTAAGACTGGAGAGAAGAGATGAAGATTTACTTGTGGTGGTGGGTTCTCAAAAAGTTCCCAGAGAGATATATGATTTAGTGGACCACAACATAGGAGTAGGTCACCAACCACATTCCGAGGTTGCAGCGCTCGGAGTTTTTCTATACTCTCTGAATGAGGGAGAGATAAAAGAAAAATTTGAGGGCGCTGATGTCAGAGTGGAACCTTCCGAAAATGAGAAGCTGACCAGAACATAGTTTTACAAAAATAGAACTTCTATACGTGGATAATTTGTGGATAATAACTGCTCTAGGACGTTTTTACCACAATTTTTTATCGTACTTCTCTATCATATTCTTAGCCGAATACTTCTCACCGGTTTCCACAGATTTTTTCATCATCTCGATCCATTTAGCCCTATTGTTTTCATATAACGGAATGACTTTTTCTTCTAAAGTTCTGAAAAGCGCTTCCACATCCTTTTTGTCCTGTTCTTCCCTATCTTTTAATGGTTCATCGTCTCCAAAAAGCCAACCATTTTCACCGTCTTCGATAGCTTCCCAACACCAACCATCAGGTATAGAAAGATTCAGGTTTCCGTTAGCCGCTGCTTTTATCACGGATGTGCTGCAAGCTTCTTTTTTTGGTACTGGCGAAGATAACCAAACATCACAACCCTTAACCAGCCTCATCGCATCGTTGATATCGTAATTCTCTATCCATATTATGGGATCTCTTTCTTCTGATTTCTGATATATCTGGTTGACCATGTACTGTCCCTCATCGTCAGCGATATGAGCTTTTCCTGCGAATATGATGTTGAATCTTTCAAGCAACTCGTTAAACTTATCTTCATTTCTGAAAAGTAACATAGGCCTTTTATAATTGGTGAATCTTCTTGCGAAACCCACTAAAGGCTTTTCCATATCTAAGTCAACGTTCATACTTTTAATCAACATTTTCTTCTCTTTTTGATGCGCCTCCCACAAATCCTCATCGCTTTCAGCCTCCTTGATTTTCTTTGATTGCCAGGTTGGCAGGTGCACACCGTTTGTTATACCATTTATCTCCGATATTCTGTCAAAAGAAGACCACATATCATTAGCTACTGTTTCATGTCTCTTTGAAACTGCATTGGTTTCACCCGCTATCCTTAAACATGCTAGAGTTGTGTTAAAAGGAGATCCTCCAAGTTCTTTAAAATCTATTCTAGGATAAGTATCTGTTACACCTGTTTCTTGAAGTAGCTGGTATGAAAATTTAGGATTACCTGCTTCGACAGGGGTGTGTGTTGTGAACCTTACTTTTTCTCTTGTTTTACTGTAAGCTTCTTCTCTTGAAAGTTCCTGAATGTTTTTATCTAAAATCTCCAGACCTGCAAACTCGGAATCCGATTCATTCATGTGTATTATGTCAGGATTTATGTCAAGTCTTTCCAGAGCTTTGATACCTGCTTTTCCAAGTAAGACTTGTTGAAATATTTTTTGTCTGTGATCTCCCGCGTAAAGTTTGCTTGTTAGTTGTCGCTGCTCATAGCTGTTTGAATCAACGTTTGTATCTATCAAGTACAGTGGCACATTTCCATAAGCCTCTGTTTTATATAATTCCACATCTATCTCTTGATCTCCGATAGTCACCTTAAATTCATCCACCAGATCTTTGATATAAGCGTAGTTGTGACTGTAATACTTGTTTATAACTTTTGCACCGAAGTTGAACTGTTCGACATATCCTTTGCTCCAAAGTATGCCAACACCAACAACTTTCTTATCCATATCTTTTGATGCTTTAAGTATATCTCCAGCAAGAACGCCTAACCCTCCTGAATATGTATGTAGCTTTGAATCAAGCCCATATTCCATACAGAAGTATGCTACTGATTTCTCTGACATATCTTATTTTGAGTAATCGATGTATAAAAAATTCTGTGGTGTTTTTTATACTGTATGATAAATAGCAGAGTTTGTTACTGAAAAACACCTTCACCGATTTCTCTGTATGGCTGACCTATCGCTTCCATCTCTCTAAAAACAAATGTTCCGTCATCTTCAACGGTACCCACTTCTTCCCATATCTGTTCTAACCCGGTGTATAATTCGGTGTCACCGGTCAAAAGCACTGTTGGAACCTTTTTAACATCGTAGGCTTCTAATTTATCCTCTGCTTCACTGACATCGATAATATCTATTTCTCCAATACCTGCACCGACTATCTGCTGGATTATGTCTACATGGATTTCTGGGTCATAACACTCTTCACAGTTTTCATCATCTATCAGAGTCAAATCAATCAATCCATCAATTTCTCCGGTAGTCCTATTCACAAATGGAGGAGGAGAATTAATTTTGAAATAATCCTCCTTTTCTGAGAAACCCAGTTCTAGGAGATGTCCTTCAATACCTTCGTATGATTCGATATCGCCTTCAAGAATCATCGAAGGCACGATATCTATATCGTATTCCTCGAATCTACCCGTTTCTTCAACCGTACTATATACTTCTTTAGCCTGGACTTCCATACCTAACTCTTCCAAAGTATCTTTGACAAATCTCAGATCCTGACAGACATCACAATCAGGGTTTTCGAAAAACCTGGCTTCTACGTATCCTCGCAGCTCTTCCTCAAATGTATTGTAATAAGGGAAAGGAGCATCTTCCATAAATAAAGTCTTATCAACTTCTGTAAAACCTTCGCCTACAATTCCGTCTGTTTCTCCTTCTATGACGATGTTCGGCACTCTCTCAATACCTAATTTTTCGACCAATTCTTTTCCTTCTTCTGTCCTATAATCAATATACTCGATATATTCTATTTCCAGGTTTGAATCGTTTAAACTCCGGATATTTTTCTCATTTATACTATTTTCTTCTATCCAATTATTCAAGGTAGTGAGATTTTCCCATTTATATTCTTCATTGTACTCTTCTGATTTCTTAAACTCCTCATAATAAGAAAATGCAAGTTTTAAAGCCTCTTTATCGAACTCGTAACCTTTATACTTCAGAAGTTCAACCATAATTATACCTACTAAAACCTATAATATAATTCTTGTCTTCCGTATCCCTATCCCTCGCCCATATTACTTTATTTGATTCTCAACTAATTTACCAATAACTTCTGTCAATGCAATCTCAAATTCCTGAGAAACATCTGACGCTCCAGAAATTGCGTGAGTATATTCATGTAATAATGTGCCTGCAAAAGATTCCAAGGAATCTAATACATCTCTTTTAATAATAATTCGATGATTGGCTGGTTCCCAAAGACCTTCAGGTTCTTCTACAGATCCTTTTAATGATTTTAAACGCATGGTCTCTGAAATTTTTACGTCTTTAACAGTTATTGATGAACCAAGTAAGTCCATTATTTCATCTCTTTTTTCAAAAATACGTCTCTCCTTTTCATCTAATTCATTAGAAGATACAAAATCAAACTCAAAAGAATCGTTCCATTCCTTAGTGAATCTGTCTATCTCCCTTATCTTTCGACCTTCAATATCTCTTTTTCCTTTAATTGAATCCAAAATATTCTCGGGTACAGTTATGATAGTATAATTATTTCTCTTAGCTCTATCAATTACGTCCATGCTTTCCATCAAATCAGAAGATGAAACAAATACCACTTCTTTTCTCGCATTAAGTATTTTACAAGAATGAATTGCGACAGGTTTCCAGTTTACTTCATCATGAGCTTCTCCTGTAGTTATATTCTCAAGATCAGAAGCCAATTTTTCAGCCACTTCACCACTCTCACACTGTTTTAAAATCTTCTTAACTCTAGAAGAATATGCGGTTCTCCCAACATTACTACGCTCTCTGTTCATGGCATCGCGTATTTTCTTCGTAGTATTGGTGATGTTATAAGAGAATATGAAGTTCTCCTCTTCGGCTACTTTGAGCCCTCCGATATAGATATTTGCTTTATCTGTTTCTTTATCCAAAACCTCACCATACTTTGTTTCTTCCAAAATAACTTCATCTGAAAATTTTAGAAAATAAGACTTGGCTTTTTCTATATCCTGCTCTGTACAACCTTCCAATATTACTTCAGTACCTTCCATTTTAGGTTTAGAAGGTTCCTTTACCACTGCATGTAACGTTTCAATTTGGTCAAAACCATGCTTAGAGGTTTTTTCAAGAGTTATATCGCAGTTAGGTGATTTTATTAACACGTCTACATCGTTTCTGTAAAAAGTAGCAAAAGCGTCTTTTAATCCTACTCCAAACTTACCAATAACTTTATCCGGATTATTCAACTTCTCATCATCTTCATCCTGTTTAAGATTCTCTTCTGAAATACCTCTTCCGTAATCTCTAATATGCCATTTACCCTCTGAATCTTGGAAAATCGAAATATCCTCTGAATTTGTAAGCCTCTTCTCATCTAGAGCATTCGCAATTACTTCTCTTATTCCATCATCAACCTTCCAAGCCTCCAGTATCTTATCAATATTTAAATCAAACTTACGAGCCATTGGTAAAAACTGTTTGATGAATGCTAATAATAATTGCGATTCTAAAAATTTAATAAAAAAGTCATACCTACTAAACAAAATATTCTATTAGTTTAGGTAAACCCAACATTTAAAAAGTATTAACTATTAAACAGTAACATGGGTTTGATAGAACCTCGGGAAGGTAGTAACCAGTTACTGGTGCTTTCAGTAGTTGCTGAAATGAACAGTAAAGAGGTTAAGCCGAGGCAAAGAGATATTGTTGAAGAATGTTCTCTAACGAAGGGGGCTGTTTCCAACAACTGCAAAAAGCTTATGAAGGAAGAAATATTAGTCAAGAAAGAGTCAAAATATGAGGTCAACAAGGAAAAGTTGATGGAGCTTTAC
>JALDAG010000051.1 GCA_022729255.1 Candidatus Nanohalarchaeota archaeon
TCCATTAATTCGTAAGATTTTTCCACGTATTCCTCTGTTATTTCTTCTTCGTCTTCGAATCTTTGTCCTTCAAGCATTATTTTGGCGAAATCTCTGTATGCTTCCTGGTATTCTTCTTTATCTATGTTTGTTTCGACATATGATTCAACAGCGAATTTTTGATAATGGTCCTCCAGGCTGAATGCTTGGGCTGGTTGTCCTCCCATACCTGTGAGAGTAGAAATTGCGAGGTATGTTCCGACTGTTGTGTATGCACCGATTTTTTTAACAGTTTCTAAAGCTTTTTTGTACAGAGGTATCGAATTATCTTGTTCTTTAGTTACTGTCATATAGTGACATAGTTCTTTAGTTTATAAAAGTTTACGCTTTTTCCAACTTTAGAAATATTTGTAATATCGAATAATTATTTATGAAGCATATTTTAGAAAACAAAAATTTTTTTAGCCAAGTATGGAAATCTCTAAACCTCAACAAATTTTTTTTGGAAACTTTCATTCCTCAAAAAAGATTTTCAGTTCTTCATACAGACTTTCAACCGCACCAAATCTTTCAAGAGAGCTTTCAAGCTGGTTCAAATTCGTTTTTTGGTATCTATTGATCAACTCATCGTAGGCATCAGATACTTCAAGGATGTTTTCGTGCAGATACTTCTGTTCCTTGGTTGCGAGTATCTCTAATATAGGTGTTCTGATGTTCTCACGGATTTCCTTATAAAAATTGTCGAATTCGTGGTCGTAAAGTTCCTCCCTGTAGAGATCTCTCCACTTTAGACCCGATTCTTTTTCTGTGTAGTACTTGTTTTCATCAAGTATCTCTTTCCTGTTAAAAGCTCTTACATGGTTGTACTCGTGGAGAATAGTGCTCAGAAAGTCATCTTCTTGATCCAGTTCGAATGCTTTAGGAGTTATAATCATAACGGCATCCACTTCTTGGATACCCTTGTATGCGGGGTTGATAGAGGAGTAGGCCACTCTCATTATGTAGCTGTTATCCGAGGGAAAGTCCTCCCGATAGAGGTAACCCTTCAGGTTTTCAGGTTTTTTTATGTAAGAAGTTTTTTCCAGCCTTTTTATCTGCGACTCTATGTATTTACGTCTTACCCAGTCTTTTTCAAGGTCTTTAGACACGTCGTAACCTATCTCAGGGATGTCATCTATATCCAGGTCTATCTCTTCGTATTCTAAATTATAAGGCCATCGATCCAGGTCTTCAGAGCTTTTATTTATCATCCGTTCTGCTAGAGACCTACCGGTAAGATGATGTTTAACTTCTTCGAAGGTCAGAGGTGCATCGGAGTTCTCCACGTATCCAAGTGTTAATCCGATCGAAACGGTCAGTATCGAAGCGATCTTCGTTATTTTTGAATCCATTAACTTGGAGAACAGGCCTTTGTCTTCTTTTTCTTCCAGCTGGTAGATAGGTTTCTTTTCCATACGAACCACACAATCATGGTTACTTTGATATAGTAACAATAATTTTTGGTTATTTTATACTTAACTGGAGATGAACTTTCGATTGGTTTTCAATAATCAATGATTAAACGTGTACCGGATTTTTTTCCTTTACAAAAGACTAAAAGATGTTTGTTTGGAAGAAATATGGGAGAATTTTTATATAGATAGCAGGGATTGTGTAAACATGGAAGATGAGGAAGAATCTTGGCACGGTAAGAAGGAGTTCTGGCAGGACTTTTCCTTCGGTGAAGAGCTTATGGAGAAGGCTCCGGAAGAAGTCGAGAAAATTATCGAACTTGCAGACCTGAAAAAAGGTATGAAGCTTCTGGATCTATGTTGCGGTGTTGGAAGGCATTCTTTGGAGTTCGCGAAGAAAGATTTTGAAGTTACAGGGGTTGATATAACCAGGGATTATTTGGAGAAGGCTAATAAGAGAGCTGAAAATGAAAATATCGATATAGAGTTTTTAAGAGAGGACATGAGAGATTTTAGGAGGGAAGAGGAGTACGATGCTGTCGTGAACCTGTTCAGTTCTTTTGGTTATTTCAAAAAAGAAGAAGATAACATCCAGGTGCTGGAAAACGTCTTTGACAGTTTGAAACCTGAAGGAAAGTTTGTCATGGATGTTAAGGGAAAGGAGATAATCGCCAGGATTTTCCAGGAGAGGGACTGGTACGAAACTGAAAACGGTTACGTGTTGGAGGAGAGAAAGGTTGAGAACGACTGGAACTATCTGAAAACCAGGCGTATCAAAATAATGGATGGAGAGGTCAGGGAACACGAGTTCGGCCACTGGCTCTACACAGCCAAAGAACTTAAGGACATGATTGAAGATGTTGGATTTGATGAAGTTGATGTTTACAGCAGCTATGATGGAGAATATTACGACAGAGAGGCAGAGAGGCTTGTGGCGGTGGCCAAAAAGTTTTAGAAGATTAAAAATAAATGTATTTTTTATTTACCTATCTTTTAAACTTTTTTATATTTCCTAAAGCCGCTTGTAGCGGTTTAAACATAGTCATTCACAAACAATCAGTGAGTTCTTTCATCGAATTAATGAGATGCTTGATTTTCTCCCTCAGAATCTATATTATAGTTTTCATCACCAAAAGAGACTTATGAAGGCGGATAGTTAGAACTTTATTTATCCATAAACTGTTTTTTATCCTCTAATCTTCCCTTTACTTTTTCATATATCCCTTTTAACGATTTGTTTCCTTGTTCTTTATTTTCTATCACGGTTTCTTTAAGTTTTCTTATCTTTTTTTTGTCACTTTGTTAGGGTTCTCCCTAAGCTTTGAAAAGTTTTTTATCGATTTTCTAGTTCATCGTGGTACACTTTGGCCTCGGAAACCCATCGCTCTCCACAGATATCTCCTACTTCGTCCTCCGTCTCATCCACATACAGGTCGGTGTACCAGGTTTTTTCCACATGATATTTTTCATCTTCAAAGTTCTTTAAGTCACAGCTACCGACATTATATTCCATATAATTTTGGATCACGTTTTCAACTTCTGTCACCAGTTCTTCTGCTTTTTCCAGAAGGTTATCATAATCATCTGTCATCTCCACATACTCACATTAATTATTTTTGCGAACTGCTTAATGAATTTTTTTTTGGGAAAAAGATTTTTTATGGAAATATTGCTGATATTGATTCAGATATACAATTTTTGGATATATACTGGTTGAAAACAATATCGGAGTAAAACACAGAGTACAAAAATTTTACCGATTACATTTAAATCGTCCAAAACCATGTGAGATAAACTGATATCTCCAAATATGAATCAGGTGCTTGTTCAATACTGTTTTCTTCTTCCTGAAATCTTTCAGGACATAAATACAAACAGTGATCTGTTGGATGAAAACCACGAGCGCCCCCAGGGCTGTATCCGTAATCCCTCTTCAAGACATCCTGGAAAACCATAAGTGAAGACACCATTAAAAAAACAACGGTTCCGAACACAAAGATTTTTTTGAAAGAACCATCAAAGAATCCTCTTTTTCCAAGTTTGATAGTGGAGCCCAGAACCGAAACTGTGGGTATCAGTAAAATGTAGAAAATAAATGATGCCATGAACACGAAATAGAAGTCAAACAAAATTATCAAAACAAGGATAAAACCGAACAAGAGTCCTGCAACTTTCTTAAGCAATCCAGCTCCAAATTTCCTGTACAGGAAACTTGTCCCAAATATCAATACCGCTGAACCAGCTATGTAGAGAAGATAAGTAATGAGTCCAGGGCTTAATATATAATATGCTCTCATAGGGTGATACAAAGAGTAAATACCCATCAAAACAAGAATGCCAACAGAAAAATAACGAGATTGTTTCAAGATATCCTGAAATCCCTCGTATTTATCCCAGAGCTTTGAAAAGACAAGTAGAATTAAGAGGATGAATAAAAATCCCAGTGCTCCCGATGAAAATGTGAACAATAGATAATGCGAAATAGTCGGGGTGTATGTAACTACGTTAGCCGAGACAAAGGAAAATCCAAAGGTGATGAATCCAAGCAGCAAAACAAAGATTTTCTTCATGTTCAAAAGTTGGAAAAACCCAAATAAAAGATTTTATATATAA
>JALDAG010000010.1 GCA_022729255.1 Candidatus Nanohalarchaeota archaeon
ACCAACAACTTATTATATGAAACAGGTTAAAAAGATAGGTTTCATATCCTGAAACAACAGGTTAAAATCGGTTTTAACAGTATTTTTTGTCCAACTTCACTAAATTGGTGTTGCCGTTGGGAAGTTTTTCTATCATCCCTTTCTGCTCCAGCTCTTTAAGGATTCTGCTGACCTTAACCTTTGAAAGCCCTGTTTTTTTGACAATCTTCGACTGCATGATTTCTTTTTCCCTGAAAAGTACCTCCATAACTTTTCTATCATTCTCTTCCACCAGTTTCAGAATAGCATCTGTTTCTATATTGTTATCCTGATCATCCTTGAAAAGCACAAAAATAAGCATGCCTGTGAAAAGTCCTAGAGAGCCCATGAAAGGTATAAAGAGGTATGGTGGTACAGCACATCCACAGTATACATCTTCCCCTATATTTAACTGGGTGTAAAGTGACGATAAAGAAACCGCTAGGACGAATAAGGATATCAGAACCATACCTGCCAAATACTTTTTCCTGTTTTTCATCACAAAAAGAATTGTTTTACAGGTTTTAAAATAATGTTTTTTTAAAAAGTATTTTTCAATTGATTTATTATAGACTCATCGATTTTTTCAGGGTCGAAGTAAAGAATAGGCGCTCTAGAAAACCTGTGTCTTGTTTTATAATCCTCGTATACATGTACAACCTCGCTTCTCGAGTAATCGGTGTTATCGACAGAAGTGATCGCTATACCTTTTTCTATTTTTTTGTAGACATCTTCAACCTCTTCCAAGTATTCTTTTTCTATAGATTCAAAGTAACTCGCAACTTTTTTACTTTCAAGATCTGTGTATAGATCAAATTCTCCAAGATTTCTGGAATATATCTGCATAGAATTCTCCGATATGAATGAAAAACCTTCTCCAATAACAATACCTCTCAATGCAGGTTCTTCAGGTCTTAAAGCCCTGCCTGATATCAATATATCGGCATTTCCCTCAAATAATTTCTCCAAACTGTCTCCTGTGGATCCTGTTTTAAGAGTTTCAAAACCAATTTCATTTTCTATTTGTTCAAGGTATCTATAAAATGTGGGACAGCCAGCCACCACGATTTCATTTTCTTCAATAACTTCATCCGAAGAATCGTGTTCTCTAGTTCCTATTAAGGTTAAAAAACCGATTAGTATTAGAGCAACAAATCCGATAAAAAAGTACTTTTTCTTGCTTTTTATCATTGAGATGAAATTATAGTTTAATTTTCAAATATCTGTCCGGTAGTTTAGCAGTTTGAAATAATTTATCAGTTAGCAAACTTTTTTTAAACTAGAAAACCTATTAAAACATAATTTCAAACGTGGTCTGGTAGATGATGGAGTTTAGAAATATTTTTGCTGGTCTATTGACGAGTTTCTTAGTTTTATCTATTTTGACAGGTTTTGTCACTTCAACAGTTTATACCATGACTACTGAAGAATCTCTTGAAGAGATAACAACGATTATGCTGAGGAGTCAAATTGAATCAGAGTTAGGAGAAGATTTTATTACTGATCTAGAGGATGGCGAAACTGAATGTGAAGAAGTAGAAGAGATATTTCTTAGATTACCGTATGAATGTGAAGTAATTGTCGAAGAAGGGTTCAAAGAGGCTTTTTCTTCCGAAATAGAAGAAATGATGTTGGAGATGGAAGAGCTTCAAGAGGTTAACAATCATAGCAGGAATTTAAGGCTGGGTTCTTTTTTCTTTTCAGCTATGCTTGTCTTGTTGATATTCGTTTTTGTAAAACCAACTTCGAAGGCATTCAAGTATCTGGGATTAATAGCTTTGATTATAGGTGTTTTGTTGTTCTTTTCAGAAATAATTATACATCAAGGTATCACAATCGCTATGGAGAATGCTATGATGACAGCAGAGGAAGAAGTACCTGAACAAGTTAATTTAGCATTTGAAGATACTTTAGAATCTGTGATAGAAATGGATACCATACAAAAAGAGTTTGAAAGAGCTAGGAATACAGGTGTTGCTTTCTTCGCATCAGGATTCTTACTGGTATTTGTCTATGGTTTCAAGGACAAGGTTATAGAGAAACTATCTTAGTCATTAATCGTTTCTATGTTTGATTAAATCGATTCTGTTAGTAGTAATACAAAGAATACACGATCTTCTAATTCGATTACAATGTTTTGATGATTATCTCAGTATTTTCGAGATGATTTATCCTATTTTTACACCTGCGTAGATTATATCAAGCTCTTTAAAGAAGCCGGAATTATCTTTTTAAATATACTCACAAAACATGTCTGGTAGAGATACATCTCTAAATGATATGTGATATTATGAAAAAAATCTTTTTACTGGTGGTTATTTCCGGAATCCTAGGCTTTTTTTGGTTATTTGGATCTATAAGTACAGGCGGTGAGACAACTATAGAAGGTGTTGAAGAGGCTACCGTGTACCTTGATCCGGACTGTGGTTGCTGTTTAAATCACGCAAGATATCTGGAATCATCTACAGATATCGATGTAGAAATTGTTACGAATAGGAACCATGGTATTGATGTCCCTAGAGAACTTCAGAGCTGTCATACAACGGTTATAGGAGACTATGCCGTAGAAGGCCATATGCCGATTGAAGCTTTTGAAAAATTGTTTGAGGAGGACATAGATTGGGATGGTATAGCACTTCCAGGAATGCCTTCAGGGTCTCCAGGAATGGGTGGATCGAAAACTGAGGAATTCGAGATTTTCAAGTTTGATTCTTCTGAAGGGGAATTTGAGACTTTCATGGTGCTTTAAGATGATTATTAAAATAGTTTTTATGGTATTTGTCTTGCCTTTATTGAACGGAATGGTCGTTGCTCACTGTCCACTTTGCACTGCTGGTGTGGGTATAGGCGCTGCATTAGCATCTTGGTTGGGAGTTGATGTGATGATATTAGGGCTTTTTGTAGGTGGATTCTCAGTTTTGATGGGTTTCATGATGGATAAGTTACTAAGAAAGAAATTCGGGTATAAATTTGAATATCAGAAACAATTTTTGGGCGTTTTTTCATTTTTACTTACGGTTTTACCCATTATGAATGCCTTTACGGAGAGCATTAGTTTACCGGTATACCTATTTGGTAACTATGGATCGACCTTTTACAGGACTTACATTATAAACGGGTTTCTTCTTGGAGGTATAGTAGGAGGTCTAATAGTCTTCTTGACACCTCTTTTGAGCAGAAAATTGTCTTCAATCCGTGAAGATACGTTTCCTTTTCAGACCATGTTATTAACATTTTTGTCTCTAGTGATAACTGGTATAATTTTTCAGTTGTTTCTTGTTTGATATCAGGTTTCTATACAGCAGTCTACTGCTTTTTTAACAAAAGCTTTTGCTTTTTCCATTAGATTATCTTCTTTTTCATATTTTTTTATCTCCATATCCTCTTCGTTATTTTTTTCTCTAATAGGCTCATTTATTTCATCCTTAAACCCTTCTTTACCGCTTAACTTGATCTGCCAGAACAGAGAGTAAAGTTCAAATGCTCTTTCATATGTTTCTTCGTATTTTAAGTTGTTATTTTCTTTAAGTTTGTTGCCTGTTTCAATAAGTCTCATCGATGCGGCGAGTAAATGTTTGGATATGCACCATTCTTCGGCTTCAGTTTCTCCGAGAAGATTTTCCATCATGTCTGTACGGATTTTCCTAATTTCTTCCATCATATCAAGATACTTTTTATTGGATGTTTTCATCATGCTGAAATATAGGTGTTCTTCGAGCGAGATAAGGTTCATAACACCTATTGAAAGGTCTTCATCCCGTGATATGTCCAGTTTATCAATCTTTTGTAAAGATTTATCTACAAGATCTTCTTTTTCCATTATCAAAAACCCTTATATCTTATTATGATATGTCATTGTTTTAAATATAGTTCCATAATTTTTGTCTATGCCGGTAAAAGTAAGGAACATGGTGAAGATGCTAGTAATTTTCTCCCTCTGGCAGGGTAAGAAACATGGTTACGAGCTGATGAAAGAGGTGGAAAACAAGACGGGTAAGAGACCGAGTGCTTCACAAATATATCCTTTCCTTGAAAAATTAATGGATAATAATTTGATAGAGGTTGAAGAGGAAGGTGGACGAGGAAAGAAAGTTTACAGGTTGACGGAAAAAGGAACAGAATTTGTGGAGAAAAAATTAGATATTTTTTCCGATATCATAGCTGCAACGGTTGAAAAAGATCTCTCGGTTTGTGCTCATTGTGGCTGTAAAGTATATGAAGGAGGTACAACAAAGGTTATAGATGAAGAGGAACTAAAGTTTTGCTGTGAACACTGTGCAGAAAGCTATATTTCTTGATATTATAAAATAAACGAGATTTCTTCTTTTTTTCGTTATGATGTTTTAAACCTAAATTTTATAATCTGTTAAACCAATCATGGTTTATGGACGTATTAATGATGAACCAGATGAGGTTCTTGTTTATAACCTTCTCTGGATCACTTGGTATAATCATAAGCGTATTAGCCTTCTCCATATTCCAGATTTTCGAGGAAAACGAGGAGAAAGCAGAAGTTTCTTTTCAGCTTCACCCACAAAAAACATACAGAGAGTTCTTAGTAATACTGTTTATGAACGTAGTGATGATGATAGGATTCATATTTTATACCATATGGGGAATAATCGAGTTCCCTCTTTCATGGAACATAGGTATGATGATAGGTATACTGTACATGTTAGTTATGAGTTCAATTCTGTTCAGATGGTGGAGGAGATTTAGATGATGTTTGATATAATTATTTATGGAATATATGGAAGTCTGATGTTTTTCATGATATCTTATTACACTATCAAGATATTGTCCAACCTTGAGAAACATCCTGAGATATCTCTGACAAATTTTTTCACCAGAAAAGAGACCCCTAAAGCTTTCAAGATACTTAGTATATCGGCCTCGGTTTTGACGATAGGCTACACATTCAATATGATAGGAAGCTTGTTCGGTTTTTACGTCTCCAATTACATAGTAGTATTCGTTAATTTCATGATTTTTATGGTCTTACTTTACTTTTTCAGGGAGGTATACCTGATAACCAGTAAGGTCAAAGAATAATACGACGAAATTTTTTAATCAGCTCTCCCAATACTTTTTATTATGGCAATTCACACCATCTTGCTTTTGATAGTTCTTACAGTTCTATTTTTCCTTCTTTACCAAGTATATGATTTAAAGAGTGATGATCTTGTGGAGCCAAACGAGATACGAATGTCTCTTGAAGAATCGCTTAAAAAATCTGGTATCTACGAGGACATAGGGAGAATATCTTCTCAAGCAGATGATATAAAGGAGTTACATCGTGACATAGCCTCGATGCTTGAAAACCCTCAGAAGAGAGGGAGCTTTGGCGAGCAACAATTAGAGATGATATTAGAGGATATACTGCCCGAGGACATGTTTGACATCCGTAAAAAGGTTTTCGAAGGCAAGATACCTGATGCGTATATAATGACTTCAGCAGGAAAGCTATGTGTTGATTCGAAGTTTCCAATGGAAAACTACAGGAAGATGAAGGATAACGAGGAAGATGAAAACAAATTGTCCAAAAAATTCAGGAAGGATGTCAAGAAACATCTTGAAAAAATTGAGAGGGATTATGTGAGACCTGATAAGGGAACTGTAAACACAGCTTTTGCATTTATACCTTCTGAAAGCGTATACTACTACCTTGTTTCTGAAGAGTATGGTATGATTGAAGAATTTGCATCTAGAGGAGTTCAGGTGGTATCGCCCTTGACCTTTGGACATAAGATGCAACTGATAAAAGCAGATATTAAATCACATAAACTTTCAGAAAAAGCGGAGACTGTTAAGAAAAGTCTTGAAAGGATAAATGACAGCATTCAAAGATTCGAGGAAAACTGGTCAACACTCAGGAACCATGTATCAAATGCAAAAAAGAAGTCAGATGATGTGGACAGTGACTTCAAGAAGCTCAAGAAAAACTTCGAATCAGTTTCGGATATGGACGAATTATAGAATTCATCCGTATTGACAGCACATTTTTTTAAATTTCTTTTTTCAAGGAAATCTTAGTCATGGATACGAAGAAGAGGAAAGAACTTGTCTTGAGGAATACAGAGGAAGTCGTAACAGAGGAAGAACTAGATGAAATACTTGAAACAAAGGATAAACCGAGCTGTTACGTGGGTTATGAGACATCCGGACCCATACATCTAGGTACATGGCTATCGATAAGAACTTTGATCGACATGCAGAAAGCAGGGTTCGAAGTTAAAGTTCTTTTTGCAGATCTGCATACTTATCTGAACAAGAAAGGAGAGATGGGATGGATTAGAGATATGATAAAGTACTGGAAAGCAACTTTTGAGGCCTTGGGTTTAGAGGCTGATTTTATCAACGGATCAAGTTTCCAGGAAAACGATGAGTACTTCCATGACCTTCTGGAGATGAGTTTGAATACTACTATAAACAGGGGTACAAGGTCGATGCAGGAGGTAGCGAGGGGAGAGAAAGATTCACAGTCCATAAGTCAAATCATTTATCCTCTTATGCAGGCCCTAGATATAGAGTATCTAGATCTTGATGTAGCGATAGGAGGTATGGAACAGCGTAAAATACACATGCTTGCCAGAGAAGTTCTTCCGAAGATCGGTTACGACAAACCTTGCTGCATACATCATCCGCTCGTAGTATCCCTGAAAGGAGGTAACAAGATGAGTTCATCAAAACCTGAGACCATGTTTCCTCTTCATGCCTCCTCAGAAGTTATCAAAGAAAGGATCAATGGTGCATACTGCCCACAGGAAGAAGTCGAGGGTAACCCTGTTCTTCAGATAGCAAAGTTCCACATATTCGGCTCAGATGATATTCTTGAGATAGAGAGGCCAGAGAAGTACGGTGGCAACATAGTTTTTAGGAAATATGAAGAGCTTGAAGAAAGCTTTGGAAATGGAGATCTACACCCTGCAGATCTTAAAAAAGGAGTGGCAAAAAAAGTTGTTGAAACGCTTGAACCTGTCAGGAAGAAATTCAAGGAAGAACCAGAACTACTTGAGCCTCTTGAAGAGATAGGCCATAAGAAACCAGATTATATATCGTGAATTTTCAGAAACAAAAAGATATTTATAAAGATTCCATGAATTACGTATTATGGCAGATGATGTTTTCGTTGAAATAGCTGGGGTTACTGGCGGTATATCTATTGGAGCCATTGCAGTGATAGCTGTATTTGCCAGTGAAAGTATCTGGGTTGCTGCACCTATTGTAGCATCTTTAGCGATACTTGGAATTGCTCTTGGTTATTTCAACTATAAGAAGACGGAGTAGTACCAAAACCATCTTAGGAGAACCGAAGAATTATGGATCCAATCATCCTTTATTGTAAACTAGATGAAATATATTTTAATTAAGAATCATGAATGAAGAACCCAAGAGGCTTTACCGTTCAAAAGAAAATACTGTTATAGGAGGAGTATGCGGAGGATTAGGAGATTATCTAGATGTGGATCCTGTTATAATAAGACTGGTTTGGGCGCTGATGGTTTTCATGTTTGGCACAGGCATACTGGCTTATATCATTGCATGGATAATCATACCGGAGAATCCAGGTAAATAGATGTCTTGATTTCCTTCTGAATAGATAACCGTTTTATACTTTTGAATAACATTTCATCCTGTATGGATCTGGAAGAAGTTTTGATGTTGATACTCTTCATGGTATCCGTATTCCTGAGCGCCTTTTTTCTACCCCAGCTACCGGTAAATCTATCGGTTTACCTTGGACTTTTTTCGTTGGAGATATCAAAATTTTACGGTATAACTGCATTCAGTTTCATATGCTTGTTTCTCTTGATCGTTTACTGGTATTCAAAGTCGTACGGCCTATTTAACATAAGTTTTTCTGTGATCAAGAAAAATTTGAGGTCTCTGATAATATTCTTAATGTTGCTTTCCATATACTTTCAGGTCCTACTTGTTTTCTGGAACACAAGGCTAAACTTCATGTACGCACATATCCTTGCACCGGTCTTCTCATCCATTTTTTTCATATTTTCCTTGTTTTTATCATGGGCTAGAGAGCACAATACTTTTGGCCTCTGGACTCCTTGGTCTGTTAAGAGCGATGAAGTCTGGAAGAGAACACACGTGGCCGGAGCCAAATTTTTCAAACTTCTTTCGCTTTTTAGTTTTCTATGGGTTTTCTTTCCTGGTTACTTTGTCTATTTTGTTTTCCTACCTTTCATGGTTTCGATTATTGGACTACTGGTTTTCTCATATAGGGAGTACAGCAGAAAGGCTATATAGTTGATCAGAAGGGGTTAGTAACCTTGTAATCTTTGAAATCGCCTTTGAACAACTTTGTCTCGATACCAAGATCCATCAGTTTTTTTATCATTTCTCTCTGTTTTTTACTCAATTTACTGGTTCTGTACTTCACTTCAACAAATGCGAACCGGTTTTCAGGTTTCCAGAAATTGTTTTCGATTTTTATCCACTTATCAAGCCTTCTAGAATTTATTTTATCGACCAAAAAGTCAGGAATTCCTTTCAATGTACCCAGTGAACTCTTTATTTCTTTATATTCTTTTGGCATGTACTCCCTGAACGCGTTTTTTGTGTCTCTGTAACATCTAAGACCGTTGCTTTGACAGAGATCTCTGAACAGTTTTTCGAACTTTTTCCCGTTTTCTCCATTTCTCAATGCTTTTTCGGTCTCTGTTGACAGGTTGTCTTTTCCCTTCCTCCTATCCCAGAGCTCATCACCTATCAGATGTTTGAGTCCGTGTCTACCAAGAAATGGAAATTTATCCTCAAGGAAAGGCTCCAAGTCATCTTTCTCCTTTATATTTTCCAGTTCTTGGTCGCTTTCGTCCAAGAAAAAACATTTTAAACGTTCTTTTTCGTCTCTGTCGGTGAAAGTCCACCAGTCTATGAAAGAACGATGATCTATCTTTGAGCTTCCTTTCCTAAGATGGTAGTTCATAGAGTTCAAGGGATTTTTCAAACAATTTTTGTAGTTCTTTGGGAGAAACGATATCTTATTGATGTCTTTTAGGGTTTCTGTTCGGTAACCTAAAAATTTTTCAAGTGACCCAGAAATTTTTTTAGCTTTAGAACTAATACCAGCGCCAAATACAATTTCTTGTTCTTTTTTTACGGCCTTCCCAACTATCATTAGTCAATCCTTCGTGTATCCGAGTTTTTTCTTCGCTCTTTCAGACATCATCTCGGGTTGCCAGGGAGGATCAAATACTGTTTCCACTTCAACCTCCTCTATACCCTCGATTTCAAGGGTTTTTTCCTCAACCTGTTCAACGAAAGATTTGTGTAGAGGACATCCAGGAGTTGTTAATGTCATGGTGATATCCGCTTTTTTTCCATCTAGATGGATATCATATATGAAACCCATATCCACTATGGAGACACCGGTTTCAGGATCCATGACTTCCTTCAAATTATCTTTTATCTTTTTTTCCATTTCAAAAACCTTTTTTTGCGTGTAGACTGCATTCATCGCAGTTTTCTGTTACATGCCTGTCAGCGAGTTCGAGGAGAGGCTGTATGGTATCTTCATTAAGATGGTATATTCTTTTCCTACCTTTTTTCTCGACAGAAACGAAGTTGCAATCCAATAACTGTTTTAGGGCATGAGATATCTTGCTCCTGTCCTCTCCTATGTTTTCAGATATGTCCTTAACACATTTTTCACCTTTTTTCAGGCATGCAAGTATGTCTATCCTCAAACTATTAGAAAGAGTCCTGAAGAAATAATGGTAGTTTTGTTCGGATTCCATGAACACTCACTCTTTATGTGAGATTCATTTCACACTTTTTTAAGTGTGTCCCCCAAAGCTTCTGCCTATAAAGGCTTGAAATCTTTATGTGTATCAGGATCAAGCCCTATATCTTCGGGTTTTTTTACCTCTTTTGGGATATCTGGAGAATGTAAATCAGCTTCAAGCTGATTTTTAACCAATTGCTCGAGTTTTTCCTCCTCTAATTCCAGCTTCTCTTTCTCCATCTCGAGGTAATTATCTATGTCTTCAACCATCTTTTACCTCACCTTTCATTCTTTTGTGTTTCTTCATTGATAAAGCTTTTTTCAACCACTCTCAAAAAATCGGAGATCAACCTCTCTTTTATCGGAGATAAAATTCTTTATGTCTTCCATATCCCATCCAAGAGGAGAAACAACGGTCTCGCATGCCTCCAAAAGTTTTTTACCGTAAAAATCATGATCGTATTTTTTGGTTTCCTCCAAGCCGTAATTACTTACCCCTCCAATTCCCTTCTTTTTTCCATCGGTCACGATATAACTTATGGTTTCTCCTTTCATGAAATCTACCGAAAAGAGCTTATCAGCTCTTTTTGCCGCAGAAACACTTTTTAGATTTTTTAAGTATTCATCGGTATTTTTTGACATCCTTCGTTTTATCACAAGTTTTTTAGGATCCACCCTGTTTGTTTTCAGGTATCTCAACCGTTTTTTTAACAGATGACAGATATGTTCAGGTTTCCTTGTTCTGTCAAGACATTTGATCATCGCCTTTTGACTTTCTTTTATGAACTCTGGTACGTTCCTCCTCCTTATCTCTACACCCCTGTACTTGTAATCGCCATTTTTCCTTTTCCCGAAGTATTTGTTCAGGGCGCCACCAACATTTTCTTTCCTGGGACAGAAAGCTATCCAGTCGTATTCAGCCTCTATTTCAAGTTTTATACCGATTTCGTTCGTTATCTGTTGACAGGTTTCCTCTAGACCAACTGTTTTTTCCCCATCAGCAGCTTTTATCCATATAGAATCGATTATACCGTGTATTATCCGCCAACCGTTTCTCTCAAATACTTTTTTTGTCCTCATCATTATTTCTCTTGCGAAGGCGTTTATGGCTTCGTGACATTCGATTCTTCCGAACTTTGCATTGTTATATCCTTGATAACCAAAGCAGGACACGAGTATCCATTTTAAAGCATCTGACTTCGCCTCGAGTTTTTTCTTTTCTTCTTCATCATTACAATTCCTTATCTGTTCTTTAATATCCTCTCTATCGTTTATTATAGGTTCAAGAACGTCTTTAAGATATCCTTTTTTTTCACATATGCTGTAACCAAGTTCTGGGACGTCTTCAGTATCATGGCATTCACATCTAACTGTTTCAGGGCTGATATTTTTGGTGCATATTATGTTGGGATAGAGACTGGAGAAATCGCACTCGTAAACTTCTTTGTGTATACCTGTATATGGAGAAAATATGAATCCTCCCCTGTCTGATCGGTGGAGAACAGATAACTCCTTGAACATCTCATGCCTCCAGGGCTTCCATGGAACTAGAACGTTGTTGATTTTTGCGTGTCTCACCTGTATAGCTGTCAAAATATTGCCTATTGACGCCCAAGCAGCTTCCTGAACAGGCTTACAAGACCTTTTAACAAGATCAAGTATCCCTTGCATACCGGTCTTTTCCAAGAAGAATGAGTTGCTCCTGTTCACAATCGCTCGACCCGGCACATCGTATCTTGGGGGAGAGTACCTAGTCGTGCCGTAACTTTCAAAGTTGCTGCCTCCAGAAAGCTGTCTGTACCCTGCAGCCCTTCCAAGATGAAAATCATTTAAACCCTTCTCTCTGGATTTTTTGTGGATAAGAGGTACCAGCTCTGAAGTATTAACTATCAAGATGTCAGGATTTTTCTCCTCAAGATAAGTTTTTAGTCTCTCAAGGTTTTCGTATTCACTTTCGCGGTATACGCATCCGTTTACCATCAACTTGTCTATTTGTTCGTTTTCGACCTTTTTTCTTGAGATATTTAGCTCTAAAGTTCTTAGATTTTCGTGTTCTGGAACCAAATTATTCTCTAGGCAGTACCTGAACTGAGGGGAAAAATCGACGTTGTAAAGCCTTACTTTTCCGGGTTCAGTCTCTCTTCTTATGCGTCTACTAAGTTTTTTTATCTGATTCAGGTCTCTCAATTCCACCTTCAAGACATCTTCTTCTCTGTTCCTCCACCCGGTTTTTCTTGACACTATAGAGGTTGATGACACTTCTTCTTCAGATATCATTTCTTCAACATCCTCTAAGTCTCCTTCACTGGAAACATAAACTTTCGGGTTGTAATCCCGGATTATCTCTGGTTCCCCTGCTTTACTCCACAGAATAACAGCACTTCCATAATACTCTATCTTGAAAGTCATCGGATATTTTATGCTTCTATCTCTCTCTGTTTCAAGTTGTGTATCTCTTTTTCCTGTTCCAATATTATAGATATCAGAAAAGCCTTGAATGGTTCCCTGGTGTTCATATAGGAAGATGCATCGGCATTTTGTTCCGCTCTCTCGAATAATTTATCGAAGTGTTTCTTGTCTTCAATTCTAAGAGCTCTTTTGTAGCTCTTCCAGTCATTTTCAAGTTTTCTAAGGACATTTCTAAACGTTGGATTTGTTCTACCCAGCTTTTATCACCTCTTTTTCTTTTTTAAGGACGGTTTTTGAATGAGTCTTTTCTCTGTAAAGCCTTTCAAGAAGTATTTCCCAGAGCTTCAGGGTTGTCTGTATGTATCCCGGACCTGTGTATGAAATTGTCGTGAAACAATCAGTACTGAACATGATGCCATGTCTGGTTCTCTTGCATTCTATCTCTTGATCAACTACATCACTTATCAAGAGAGTTTTTTCTGCAGTTATGACAGTTGTGAGTTCTTCTTTAATAGTTATTTCTTTTATGTAGGACACCATGTCTCTCAACATCTTGGATCTCTCCTTTTCATCGCTGATCTTTTTGTGGTATAGATGGTCCAGTAGAGGAAGCACTAGAAGGTTGGTATCCGAACTTATAGCCTTGGACAGGTTTCTTACAAGTTCGTGGTGTTGATACGGTGTGAAAGCTCTTGCAACTTTTATATTTTCCAAGATGTCATCTGCGGGGGTTAAATGCGACATCATATATGTGGAACATTGATTTCCCGTATCTATCCAGAGTGCTTCCTCTTCTGAAATGATCAGATTGTTTATGACCAGTGCCTGAATTGTTTCGGTGTATCCACCTGTTTTTAGGAGGTTTATTCCTTTTTTCAGTTTTGGCAGGTGGTTTATGGTCATCTGATCCATGTAATTCTGTTAACTTTTGTGTGGTTTAACTTGTTGGGTGTCTTTTCCACCACTTCCGGTTGATAATTAATCGTTAAAACTATTAGAAAAGAGATAAAAACAGTTATTTACAAAATAAGTTTTTGAAAATTATTTTAAGACTTTATAAAACGATTAAAGCCTTTTTTAAGGTATCAAAGATAGTATCTTGTCCCAATTGTTGATTAAAAGCTCCACTATCTTTTTACCTATGAATATACCGGCTACTCCTAGAACACCGCTTAGAGCATCAGGTGCAGGAATCGGAAGTTTTGCAGCGGCGAATATTGCGCCCACCGTTATACCTACAAGAAGGGATAATATTTCTTTCCTCATAACTATTCTTGATGATTCTTTTTTTATACAATTTCTTGTTTCAGATGAGCTTTTCCTCTCTCATACTTATTGAACTATCATCTCCCACGATTATATGGTCAAGAAGCTCCATTTGAAATTGCTTTAAAGAGTCGCTTATGATTTTTGTGGTATTAACATCTCTTTCTGTTGGGTCTGAATCACCCATAGGGTGATTATGAGCTAAAATAACCGCTGAAGCATTGTTTTCAAGACCTTTTCTGACTATGTCCCTTTTGTTGACAGCTAAATTTTTTAAAGATCCTTTAAATATTTTTTCTAACGCTATAACCTTGTTATTTGGAGCTATGTAAGCTGCATGTAGTTCTTCCTGATCAAGATCTGACATTGTGTCTCTGAATAATTTTTTGGCTTCACCTGAACTTTTTATTTCCTTTTTCTTAGATACGTCAGATCTCTTAGAGAGCTCTAAAGCAGAAATTATTTGAGCTGCTTTAACATTATTTATGCCTCTGAACTCCTTTATATCTTCTAAAGAGGCCTTCGCAAGTTCTTCGATAGAATATTTCTCCATAATAGATTTACCGATATCTTTAGGGTTCTTTCCATGGAGACCTGTCTTTATAATCAGTGCTATAAGCTCCGGTTCCGTCAAATTCTCTATTCCTTTTTCAAGTAACTTCTCTATAGGTCTTTCTGATTCGGGAAGTTCTTTTATCGAATAGCTCATACAAAGTTTTTTTGAACCGGTCTCTTATATTTTTGTAAGTTATTCCTATTTTTTTGAAAATTTTTTCTCTCATTTAAACATATCTGAAAATCGGTTTAGAAGGTCGGTAATAACTTTTTCCAATACTTCAAAGAACGATTCTTGATCATCAGGTATTTCTGTTTCAATACCGTTTTCAAAAGTCCTATTCTGCTTTTTAGGTTCCTTCTCATCGCTTTCATTTTTTTGAATCTCTTCTTCTTCCCATCCATCAATTTTTTCATCTCTATCCCTGATTTCAATCCTGTCTGGCTGTGTGATGTTTTCTGGTAAAGGAAGCTCCATCCGATTCAGGTCTTCAAGGCATTCTTCAAATAATCCCCGATCATCCGAATAGCAAGGCCTTAAATCGTTTTCAAAAATTTCCTCAAGATTTTTTACGTATTCATTAGTTGTTTTTGCTACCTCCAAACCCTCCATTTTTTCATAAATAAACTCCAAACTTTTCTCCTGCGATTCTTCTACTGCCTCTCTTACGAGCAACTGACTGTAACTGTATCCGAACTCGCTTTTAGTTAAATCAGAATCAAAAAAACCGTGCATACTTGGATTCCAGTCATACATAAAGTCCATTTCTTGCTGATAATATTCCCATAAATGATTAGGTTGTCCTCTTGGAGGTAAAGTGTAGATACAACTTTTTTCTTTATTGTTTTTGCATTTATCCGTCCATTCTACCTCTTCTCCGAACATTTCGGGTTGTTCCACACCGAGTTTCTGGTTCACCAGGTATTCTACATAAGTCGCTGTTCCCTCATCTACCACAGATGCAGGTGTCTGAGACCATTTTAAAGGTTCTTGATTATATGCATGAACTGTTTCATGTATTACAAGACTTGGAAAGGTTTCTTTTTCGACTTCTGACTCTCTTATATTTATGATTCCACCGGGCTGATAGACTCCTGCCCTGTTCTCACCGAACTCTTCATCGAATTCTGTGTCGGGCATCACCACAACTCCTAGTTTTCTAAAACTGGTATTCTGGCCTGTGATTTCTCCTACTATAGGGTACAGTTCATCCGGTTTTGATAAATCGATCTGTTTACCGAAGTTTACGTAATTATTGTATTCGCTTTCCTTCGAGGTCCAGGTTACTATGGTATTTACAGGTCCTTCACCCCTGAAATGGACATCGTTTTTCCAAAGGTCTTTTTCAGTACCGTGACTGCTGTATGTTCCGAGTATATCATTCGGTGTGTTTATCTCGATATTGGTAGGTTCTTCTGCAAGTCCTGTTAACTGCAATTCTATTTTTTCAAGTTCTTTTGAGGGACGCTCAACAGCGTTTTCTACAGTGTATCCGATTTCAACAATTTCTTCAGTCCTCAATTCACCTGTATTTGTCTTAAACTCTACATGGTTATTATATGAGTCGTAGTCAGTTATTTCTCCTTTAGTATCCCTTAAGTAGAGGTTCGAAACATTGTCAGGTATGTTCCAGCTGGTCTTCCATAAATTGACATACTCTTCAGACGTCAAAGTAATGTTGACCTGTTTGTCGATATTTTCTTCTTCAATATCTATACGGTAATGGATACTTGCCTGTGATGTCGCCGTTATCAATAGAAATAATAAAAATAAGAGAAGCATCTTTTTCTGATCCATGACATTTTTTTTGTTGCTCATCTTTAATTATATCATTTGATGGTTCTGTTGTTATATAGAAATTTTTTTATAAGGGCATAACATATTAATTAAAATATTCGCCCATGTTATTATGTATTAGAACATAATATTACTGTTATAAGGGTTCTAAAACATATTTCTTTGTCCATAATTACGGTAAGCACAAATTATAATATTATACTATAATACTTTTTAATGTTGACCAAAACATTTATAAACTAATCAAGAGAAATAAATAAAATGTCGTATCAGCCGAGGTTTGGTAAGGCCTATTTAAAAAGATAAGTTTTGGACTTTATTACTACTCTTCGGCAAAAAGATGCACCCAAAGTTTTATAAAGTAGCATCTTTAATTTAAAACTATCGACTGAATTTACTACTGTGGGGGAATTATTATGGTAGATGAAGCTAAAGAAATAGCAACACAAAGATTTGAAGACGAATTTGAAGAAGAAATGGCAAACCCAGAGATGGCAGAAGATTTTGAAGCCCAGGCTGATTCGGTTCCAATGGATGAACCGGGTCCTGCAATGCCAAGGATGGAGGATGAATCAGGAGATCAAGAACTGACTTATCCAGGTGCTGAAGAAGATGTCTCTGAGGAAGAAAAGACAAAATCGGTGAAACCAGAATCAGCAGAAGCTAATTTAAAATGTCCTGAATGTGGATGCACTGATTTTAATGAAAACAAAGGAAAAGCAGAGCTAGTATGCTCCGAATGTGGACTGGTTATAGATGAGAATAGGATAGATGACTCTCCGGAATGGAGAGCATTCAATGCCGAACAGAGGGAGAAAAAATCACGTGCTGGCGCTCCTCTTACTTATACTAAACACGATATGGGAGTTTCAACCGATATCGGAAAAGGATCTGGAGAACTTTACAAGGTTTCCGGAAAAAAGAGAGCTCAGTACTACAGGATGAGAAAGTGGCACAACAGGTTGACAAAATCAAAGGACAGAAACCTTGGATTCGCGCTTTCCGAACTGAACAGATTGATATCTCATCTGAACCTTCCTAAATCGGTTCACGAAGAAGTCGCACGTCTTTACGAAAAAGCCGTTGACAAAGGACTTGTAAGAGGAAGAGCAATGGAATCTGTAATCGCAGCACTGCTCTACATAGTTTCAAGAAAACAGGGAACACCAAGAACACTTGACGAAATCCACGATGCATCGGGAATCGACAAGAGAGAAATCGGAAGAACTTACAGGTACGTTGCAAGAGAACTAGGTCTAAGGATTTTACCTGCGAAACCTCAGGATCACATTCCAAGGTTCGCTGGAAAATTACAGCTTAGTGGTGAGGTCCAGGCACGTGCCAGAAAGATCATTCAGCAGGCCAGAGAAAAGAATCTTTTATCAGGTAAAGGTCCAACAGGTATAGCTGCAGCTGCATTGTACATTGCAGCAGTACTTGAAGGAGCTAAGAGAACACAGAGAGAAGTAGCTGACATCGTTGGTGTGACCGAAGTAACTATCAGGAACAGGTACAAGGAGCTTGTTGAGAATCTTGGGCTTGAAGATGAAATCGAGCAGAAGAAGGATTAAAACCCTTTTTCCTCAATTTCTCTGATAACCCATTTCTTCTATTTTTTTCTATTCATTTCTTTAGAAATGCTGAGTATGTCTTCTATAGGAGCACTAGTCTTTATACCAGTGGGACAGAAATGAGTTTTTTCTGCATTGTACCCTTTATCCCTTATGTTTTCGATAAGTTTATCCCTTCTTACAGCCGGTTGACCTGTGATTTTTCCTATGTTGTGCGTGTCATAAAAAGGTTTTTTGATATCAACTTCTTTTTCGAGCATATCTGCAAGTTCTGAAGCTTCATTAAATCCTTTCTCATCCAGATCATCCTTTACTCTATGTATAAAATCTTTCCTACCGATTTTTCCAGTCCATAGAGGCCCTATCTTACCGGTATCTTGTTCACAGTTGGGACATATTCTTTCCTCATAATCTTTTTCTCCGGAGAATTTTCTGTAACCGCACTTAGAACAGAAAGAGAGGAAACCTATGTTTTTGAGAGATCTGTTCACACCTTTCTTGGTCTCCCTGACTTCGCCCATGATCCTGTAGTAATGTTTTTCAGCGTAACACAACTTGGGATCGAAAACCTTGTTATGAACCGCTAAAGCATCAAAAACAGATTTTATGAGGACTCTAATCCCTACTTCGTGGTGATACGAAAGGTTTTGAACCCAGCTACCGTATTTCCTTCTGCAAGTCTTTCTGTAAGTACCGCAAAGAGCAGCAAGATCAGTGGCTGTTATCCCTATGAAACTGTCATGTTTGAGGCTCCTGGCCGTGGAATCAATAAACCTGGCCGGAGACCCGAATGGATCGAGATCGATGTAGTGGAAACCCTTTCTTCTCTCGGACATCAAAAGGTTGGCATCTCTACTTGTTACCTCCACCTTTGTTTTCAAGCTGTTGAGCTCCAGATTCTTCTTGATGTTTTCGAAGGCATCGGGTTTTGAATCATTTATCACGACTTTTTCTATACCAGGGACTTCTCTAAGATATCTGATCCCTCTGACACCTGTTCCGCCAAGAGCATCAAGCACTTTAAGATCCACTTTTTGGTCTTCACTGTACACTTTAAGAGCTGAGACAGATATATCTCTGTTCAAAATCATCTTAGGGTTGTAGAAAACTTGGGATTCCTTAGTGGGTTCTTCTTCAACTTCAATATCTAATTTGGTTCCTCTTTCTTCTATCATTTTTTGTATCTGTCACTGATCTTCTTTTTCTGTTTCCTCCTGTTTCGCCTGTTCAGCTATTTTATCAGTCTCAAGCTTTGGAGCCATTTCTTTAGCATCTTTTTCATCCTGAAGCTTCTTTATGTCCTCACCAATCTTAGATGCGAACTTTTTGGTCCTTTCCTTGAGCTCGTAAAGCTTTTTCTCGTCTATGTCTTCGAGTTCTTTTTCTTTGACCTTTTCCATGATGCTTTCCCAATCATCAAAGAACTCCCTGTGATCTTCTTCTACCTCAACGTTTTCTATGACTATGTCGGGCAGATCATCTTTTTCTTCAGGAGGTTCTATTCCCTGTGATTTAAGGGCTGCAACGTTAGCCTTTAAAAACGTCTTGTAATCCTCTATGATTTCCTGAACCTTTTTGGAGCTACCCAGTTGACCAACAAGTTTGTGCATTCTTCTTATGAAATCATCGGTCATCTCAAGGTGTTTTTCAACATCTTCAGCTGTTATCTCTTCCGGATGTTTTTCCGCCTTGTCGTTGAACTCATGTACCTTGTCAGCTATCTCCACATATTTCTCCTCGAGGCTCTCATTTTCCACGAAAAGCTTTTTCAGTGTTTTACCAACGTCTTCCTTGTTGGGAGGTGTTTTTCCGATGTACATTATAGGTGCCTGACCTGCATTAGCTACTGCTTGCTCTAACTTGTGAGGTATGCTTTGTTTAAAGCTCTGCTCTGCTTTTTTGTATCCTATAGCAGCCATTTTAAGCCTTTTTTCTACAGCTTCCTGTGAAGATATTATTTTACCCCTCTGAAGCATCCTTTTTGCAGGCATGAATATTCCAACGTCGTACACAGGTTCACCTTTTCTTAGAACAGCAACAATCAAAGGCTCTCCTTTTCTTATAGAATCCCAGAACTCTGTTAAGAAAGTAAAGTATTGTATAGTTATCCTTTCATCGGTCTCCTTGGCAAGCTTCGTGACCTTCTTCCTTATTTTATCTTTAGCCTCTGAGGGCACATCTTCCTCCAGTTTAGTATCATCAAGAACTATGAAAGTATCTATATCAGATTCATGGGTGTGCCTAGCCTCGGGAACCGATCCATATACAGCGACACATTTGACCTTGTCACCCAGTTTTTCAAGAAGTTTGTCCGAAAACTCCTCCACCTTTTCAAGTCTTCTGTCCCTAGATTTCTCCTTTGCTTTCTTTAGTTTGTCTTTTGAGCTCATTTTCTTGTGAAATCATATTTTTTACAATATTAATAAACGTGTTGGCTGTTCGGAGAACAAGCTTGTTATTTTATACAAATGTTTTTTTCAGGTGTGAAGTATAGTGGTGCTTAATTCATCTGCGTTGAAAATTTTTCCCTTGAAACTAAGGATCTGTTCTGTTCCGGCTTCTTTTCCATCTACAACTACTTCCCATCTCTTGTCTCCGGGTAGTTCGACCTTTGCTTTTTCGTGATAAGGATTATGTATAACGGTGATATCATCCCATTCATCCTCATCATAATCTATTTGGTAGACCACTAAACCTTTTGGTCTGTATTCAAGATCTTTATCATCGTAAAACCTTATGCTTTTCCTTATCTCTTCAGCATTTCCTATCCTGAATGCAGGATGATCCTTTCTAAGCTGTATCAATCCTTGATAATACTGTGTAAGATCTATGTTCTCCTCTTTTTTGTGCCAGTTAATCATGTTTTTTTCTTTTGAACCCTTGTAAGGGTTGTGATCAAACTCCCTAGTTCTGAGCATCTCCGCGCCAGAATGGATGAAAGGGATAGCCTGTGAAGTTAGTATTATGGAGTTTGCGAATTTTGCGGCTTTCTTTTTTTCTTCGTGTGAGAACTCCTCGGCGGACTTGCATATCTTCTCGTACAATGTGTTTCCGTCATGGCAGGTAGTATATGCTATCACCTCATAGGGCTGACCCTTGAATATGTCGATCTCTCCTGTGACAATATCCTTTATCATATCCCTGTTTTTCACTATATTTCCTGTAACGTATCCCCTGTCAGTTCCATTAGGAGAACCTTTTATACCGTCCCTTGCTTTATCGTTAAAAGCTGCTATACCAGAGTTTATCTGATTTTTTCTCTCCATAGATTTTATGTCGGATTTATCATCTATCTCGGATCTTTGAGCTTTCCAGGGCTCACCATAAAACATTGTAAAAGGATTTACCTGTTCAAGTTCTCTTTTAACCGTTTCAAGTGTTTTTTTGCCGTGTAAAGCCATCAGGTCCAGTCTAAAACCATCTATGTGGTAATTTTCCTGCCAGTGCTTTAAGACATCCATTACATACTTCTGCACAATAGGGTTCTCAGTCGCTATCTCGTTTCCACATCCCGAACCATTGGTATTTCTAAAGAAATGGTCTTTTGCCAGTTTTCTGAGGCTGTTCCTTCCGAAAACGTATGTATGGTTGAGAACAGTATCTTTTATCACGCCTATATCGTTTTGATGAAGTTTTTTGACCATCTCTTTGAGCTCTAAAACCCTTTTTTCCGGTTTTTCAGGTCTTTCCGAATAACTGCCCTCCGGCACCAAAAAGTTCTCAGGGTCATAACCCCAGTTGTAGGAGTCTTCATTATTTTCCATGGCTGAACCGTTTTGTGCTATCGGCATCAGCTGCACATAATTAATACCTAGCTGCTTCAGGTGATCGAGACCGGTACTTATATCCGTTCCTGGTATCTTTGTGTTTTCCTCCACTAGGCCGAGATACTTCCCGTTTTTTTCCACTCCTGAAGAACTGCACTGGGTAAAATCCTGTACATGTGTCTCATAGATCACTGCTTCAACAGGGTTTTCAAGTTCAACAAAAGAATCCTCATCCCATCCCTCTGGTTCGATATTTTTACTGTCCATTATCAGGCTTTTTTCACCGTTTAAAGACGTTATCTCTGTATAGGGGTCGAGGGCCAAGTGTTCCTTCCCCATTTTTTTAACTTTCAGCCTGTACATCATGTTCTCAAGATTATCATTTACAGTGGCTGAGTAAAGGTTTTTACCGAGATTTTTCATCTTTTGCTCTATAACCTTGATTTCTTCACCTGATTCCCTCTTGAAAACCTGTAGAAAAAGTTCCTGTATGCCTGAAGCGAATACGTTGAATTCTGTTTTATCGGAGAAATATTTGAAACCCAGATCTTTTTCTTTTACCCATGGCCCGTACTGTTTCTCCAGTTCTTCTTCGATTTTCTTGGCTTCCGGTGAGAGGTATATCTGGTTTTTTTCCATAAAAAACTCTTTTTTTGGACCTCGTCCCTTGTTTGAATAAAGGCTCTATATAATTCTGGTAAATGCTAGTTTAAACAGTTTTTGGATAGAAAAAGGTTTTAGCGATACTCTTCTCTCTTCCACTTGTCAGGTTGATTATCTCTTTCAAGTGCCGCGCTTCCACTCCATGTATGGTCTGGCTGAGTTGTCTCTAAAAGACCGTTGAGAGGGTCTAGGGCGTGTTCGAATATTTCCTGCCACTCATGATGCCATTCTTCCTCCGTTAGTCCGAAGAACTTTAGGATGGTGTAGTCCTTAAGCGTGATTTCTTCTCCGTTTTCAAGCTTTCTCCATACCATGTCAGCGTTTTCACCTTCTATATCTTCGGGTTTTATCCCCATCTCGATCATGTTCATCATCAATCTGAGCATGAAAACGGACTCTGCTTTTTCTCCACCAAGCTCATAGAGAAGAATGCTTGGTCTATCACTTATTTTACAGAAACCTTTGTCAACTAAACTGTATATTTGCCTATAAACATACGTATCACCTCTTCTAATCGGTTGGTGGTGATGTTGACTTTCTGAAAGTGCAGGGTGAGTGATGTGCTGCTTTGTTATTAATTTTCCATCTCCATCTTCCAGTCCTTTAAAGTCCTTATCCTTGTTTCCGTCTATTACCCATAGAGGATCCACACCGTTCATCGCGAGATGTTCGGCATCTATGGTACAGTTAAGTACCTCCCTCTTTTTTCCATTTACCTTAGTATCGTTCACAGCCTTGCATACTTTTATTATGTTTCTAGGCTTCCAAAGTTTATTTTCTCCCTCTGCCCCCGAGTTATGTGCTTCCCAGTCGAGTGTCAAGTTGTATTCATCCAGCATCTCAACAAGTGTTATCTCCTGACCTCTTCCTATGTACTGTGTGAAATGACCCCATACGTATGCGCCCGCGCCCGCGGCTATTATCTGGTGGTACTTTTTGTCGTCCCTCTCCTCATAATCATCAGGATCTTTATCCATCCTCTTTTTCCTCAATTTTTTGAGATGTTCTGTCCAGTCCTTGATTTTTTTGGATGAGAGATCCGGGTTTATGTTGTCCCATATCTCCCTTATTTTTTCCTCTTCAGAAAAAGGCATCCACCATGGAAGTATGTACCAATAAATCGTGGACTCTCTATTTAGATGATCCTCGAAATAACCTCCTCTAAAATTTATGATGTCTCTAAATGTTACTTCTCCCCAGCTCATACTTCTGAAAGGCTCTCTGTTCCTTACTCCGTCCTCCTTTCCTCCAATATAATTGTCAGTTCTACCCAACCTGGCAAGTATGGCTTTTTTTATCTCCTGCTTAACTTTGTCAACTATCTTGTCCATCTCTTTCTGGTATCTGCTCTGGTCGGTCAGGTCTTTTTTCCTCTCCCAGATCTCTTCGGGTATGAATTCACTCCACCTAGAATTCCTGTAGTGCTCAGGGTTGAACCTCGGTATGTTTCTTGCTATGGATGAACCTTCCCTGTGATTCTTTAATTCCTCTATTTCCTCAGGTATGTCGACTGAAACACCTGCTATGTTCCTTATAGCGCTCTGTCTAAGCATTTCTCCTCCATCCCTTCCGTATTTATAATTCTTTATATAATTCTCTTTCTCATCATCTTTTAGTTCTCTGTAGGTTTTTACCGGACCATCATCATTGAGAGACTTCCTTAGATCTTTTCCTCTTTCTGTTAAATCCATAACTTCTTCTTGTATATGTTCACTTTGGATATAATTTCTTAATGATCTTTCATCAATCTCCACAATGTCTTTCTGTTTCTTCAAGAGGTAATCTATGTTTTCGACCATCTTCTCAGGATTACCTATATTGGACAGTGCTCTAAGCATTTTTTCGTTTAGATACCCGTTACTTTCCATATGTTCTATTATCTCATTTTGGAATATTTCGTTGTAGTCGGTGAAACCCTCGATGTTTGAAGCCATGCCCTGAACAATGTCGAAATTGTCCTTTAACTCGTCCCATATGTAGTCCAAAAAGAAACCTCTTCTTGTATCCGGATTTTGGAATATCCTTGACTGCTTTATAGGGTCTCCGAATGGATCCACAGCTACATCTGAAGCCATTCTCTCCTTTAGCTCTGGGATATTGGATTTTACAAGATGTGCATTGATACCATAGATAGTTTGATGGTTGTCATTGATGTCTGTTTGTCTGTCAAGATCTATCTTGAACTGGCCCCAGGCCTTTATGAATTCATACATGAATTCATGACTTCTGAAAAAACCCATGTGTTCTCTTCTACCCCTGTTAGGATTCGAGTAATCGAAAGGGATGTTGACAGGGAAGTGAGCATCAAAACTTAATCCTAGCTGTCTAGAGATTGAAAGAAGATTATCCCACTCGTTGTAGATCTGCGCAGGACCTCCGAGGTAAAGTTCTATGAATGAAGCGCCCTGGTTCGATGCCCATGAGGCTCTCTTATAAGCTTCAGCGGGTATCTCTTCTGAAACCTTTATACCGGAAGAGACAGCGATTATATAGTTGAGGTCTATTTCAGGATCTTTGTGTTTCCCCTGGTTAATCATCTCCCTGTACTTTTTCTTTACCTCTCTGTCTATCTCCATAAAAGATTCACTTCATTATGTTCAACCTGTTATCTATCTTGAAGTTTATCCAGAAAGGCGTTGGGTATCCGGGTCCAAGCACCCTATCCCTCAAATCTTGGTGTCTACCCTTCACATAATACTCATCAGCTCCAAGTCCGAGTTTACCCAACAAGTTCTTCCTTAACTTGTCTTTCAGCGTTATTTTTGGGGGCTCGTAGTCCGAAGGAGTCCTTATCTCAGGATATTTGTCAGTGTGTTTCAAAATTTTTCGGTACTCCTCATTCATATCCTCTTCGCCTTCATCAAGATCCTCCTTGAAATACATTTCTTCACCTATAAGGCCTTTTATATAGCGTTCGACTTCATGTTTTCTCTCATCCAGCTGTGGCTGGAAAACCTCATCGAAAATATGTTTGCAGACAAGATACTCTTTGAACTGCATCACAACCTTTTCAGGTCCATCTCCGGGAGACTGTACATTTGAGGGAGATGCGATGTCCGCATGTATAACATCAACAACTATCACATCTTTGAAAAGTCCGCCCTTAATATCTTTGTGGCCGATATACTTCATGAACCTTACGGAGTTAGAGTGCCCTATATAGAAGTCGTTTTCATTTATCAGTTTTTCCAATTTGTTCTCAAAATCTCCCTGTAAAACCCGTACGGTCTCGACATAAGGCTTTATGAACTCCTTGGTCTGTTGTAATGAGGTGTTAATAGAGTTAAGCCTCTGATTGATAATCCTGAGTTTTTGATCCACAGCTGTTTTGAACTGTTCCTTCCACTTCTGGTAAAGCTTCCACTTCTTTCTTAAAACCGATTTTTCCTGCTCTGGAAGTTCTTTAAGGTGTCCATCAACAAGGTCGTCAAGAGAACTCATCGAGTAAAAATCAGGTATTATGGACGGAAAGACATTGTTGGCCTGCATCTGGAGTATGGATGATCTTCCTGTGTGTTGGTCGACGTTGTCCACGAAGTCAGCTTTCAATGCCTCCTCTTTCTCATCATCAAAATGGTCTTTTTTCGCCTTTAGTTTTCTTAAATCATGTTGTAGAAGCATTTTTTTCTTGTAAAGATCTTCTATACCGCTTAAGGACTGGTTTATTTGTTGCTGAGCTCTTTGATGTCTTTGCTGCATTTCTTGGTGTAACTGAGATCCGGGTGTCACCTTGAAATCTTCAGCTATCTTGTTCCTGTTGAAACCTTCATCATCAAGTTTCGAATTAAAATCCATGTATATTCCTAGAGCAGGTCCTTGTTGACCCGCTTTTACTATTAGCTCTCTCTTACTAGTGTCTTTAGTACCTACATATGGCTCCAGACTGCTTTCATTATCTATATACTCTTGAGCGGCTCTTGGACCTGTACTACTCACATTTTTTAGATCTCCAGGACTGTCCGCCCTGGCTATCTTTCTAACCATATCTATATCTATATCAGACGGGTAACATCCGTGGATGCATCTGTCAAGATTGTTTTTTCCCATTTTTGTCACTCTTTCTTTTTCCTAATTATTATTAATGCGGAACTCCTAATAACTTTTATGTCACACTCCAAAAAATATTTTTGTGACGGGGTCTTGATATGAACCTGTTCGATGACCTTAAAGAAAAAATTGGAGAAGAAAATAGTGATGTGAGCAATAAACCTCTTAGGAAACCAATGAAAAAACCTAGTGACGGTTCGAAAAGTAGTGATAGAAGGATGGAAAGAAGAAATAATCGTATGAACCGGAGAAAAAACAAAAAAGAAGTTGATAATAGATATAATAGACGTGGCGATAGATCAAAAAGAGAAACAGGTTCTTCAAGGACGGAAAGACCAAGAAATATGGGAGGCCCTGGAAAGAAAGATAATAGAGGAAATTATGGAGGTCAAAAACCTATTAGAGGCAAGGGAAGGACTCAAAAAAGTGGAAATGATGATAGTCTTCCACCATTAGGGGGTTCAAAAAAAGGCAGAGACTTCCAAAAAAACAGTGAAGGGAACAGAAGATTTGATGGTAGAGGAGATGAAAGATTCAGGGAAAAGGATAGGGATGAATCCGACCAGGAATTTGGATTTCATGGACCAAGCGAACAAGAATTTAGGGAAGACGATGAACCTGAAGACTTCATGGATGAAGAAGAAATAGAAGAAGAACCTGATGAAAGAGTGGTTAGAGAGGATAGAAGACCTGGAAAAACCGTGGTCAATGTGGATGACGTTAAAATCTCCGAGATTGAGGATGAAAGAATTGAGATTTTACTTGATCAAAACGAGGAAATTATAGATCTTCTTTATGATATAAGGGATAAACTTTAAGGTGTTAAAAATGGAATTTTTGGATTTATTCAACAAGGATAATGATGAAGAGGTGGAGCTTAAACCAGGTGAAAACCACGGTCAGCAGAGCTACTCTGGACCCGGCACAACTGACAGTAATATTAAAAATGATGAAGGTAGTTCCAAAAGAGAAAGGAAGGAGGCAAGTCTTTTCCCCACTCTTGAAAAATCCCCGGATAAAAAAACTAAGGATATTAGTAAATCACATGATTCCAAACAGATGAAGCGGATTGAGGGCAAGCTTGACAAGATGTTAAAGCAGAACAAGATGATACTTGAGAAACTAGAAAAGATGGATGATGGGTCAAGCAACGATACCGTTTGGTGAATGATCTAAAAAAGTGTTGATGATGGCTTTTTATGATAGTGTTAAGGATAAAGTGAGGAGTTCTTCGGAAGGAGGCTCTGGAAAAAAAGAGGATGAGGAAAAGAAAAGAGGTGATGGAAAAGTGGCTTTTGAACAGTTAAAAAAGAATTCAAAGGATAGGAAGAAAAATTTAGAACCAGAGGACGATTCAAAAATAGAGGATCTCTCAAAAGGAGGTCTTTCATCAGGTAAAGGAGATTATGGGGATTTATCGAGCATAGAATTAAAAGAGGATGCTGTTTCTCAAGCCGGAAAACAAGGTTCGGTGGAGACAAACAAATCCGAAGGCACCAAAGGCATAAGAGACGGTGTGGGAAGAAAGGTCGAGTTTTCCAAAAAATCTGGAGATGTTGAAAAAATCTCTGAAAGTGGTTCTGGACCTAAAGAAGTTCTTCTTACCGCTGATGGAGGTGTAAAGGATCCTGCTGAAGAAGACGTTGAAACCGCTGGAAGTACTGAGATAGGTCTTCTGAGAGATATACGCGAACAGAACTCTGAAATCATAGAGATATTGAGGGATATAAGAAATTCTCTTTGAATTTTTTTTGTGAAAAAAGTAAAAGTATATATTAATCAAACTTTCACTATTTTTTGAAAGTTATGAAAGAAACTTTTCAGGTCCTGAAAAGGTGGTTTATCTGAGTAATCCAAGGGAAGAGTTCGTTAATTTAGTGGCTCAAGTTAACAAGATGAAGGGTCTTGGAGACTTACCTTCGAAAATACTTGGAGAACTCTACATAGAATCCGGTAAACTATCCCTAAATGAGATATCTGAGAGAACAGGGTATAGTCTTTCAGCTGTTTCTGGAGCTATGAAGAACCTATGTAATACAGGAGTTGTTTTTAGAACTAAAAAACCTGGTTCCAGGAAATTATACTTTCATATGGAAAAAGGACTTATAGATAACTTCTTGTTGAGCTTTAAGAACATCAATAAAAATGTTATAAACTTGATGGAGGAACAAGTACCCGATATAATCGAATCTTATGAAAATATCGATACAAAAGAAGCTGAAAAAGAGAAGAAAATACTTGAAAATTACTATGAAGAACTTTTGATTCTAAAGGATGTTTTTGAAGATTTCATAAACAAGCTGGAAACACTTGAGATCGATAAAAATGACCGAAAATGATGTAGTTATCAGGTTGGAAGACGTCCACAAACATTACATGATGGGAGAAGCCATAGTCAAAGCGTTAAGAGGTTCAAGTCTAGAGGTTAAAAAAGGCGAATTTATCGCTGTACAGGGTCCATCAGGTTCAGGAAAATCAACGCTTATGAACATGATAGGATGTCTTGATACCCCAACTAAGGGCAAGGTATTTTTGGAGAAATGGAATATCGCGGATTTAGAAGAGTCTGATCTCGCACAGTTAAGGGGTAAGAAGATAGGATTTATTTTTCAGACTTTTAACCTTATCAATAACCTAAATGCCCTTGAAAACGTAGCTCTTCCAATGGTATTCCAAAATATGGATTATGAGGAGAGGATTATAACAGCAAAAAAACTGCTTGTGGACGTTGGATTAGGAGATAGGTTGCAACACAAACCCTCCGAGATGTCAGGTGGACAGAGGCAGAGAGTGGCTATAGCAAGGGCTCTAGCAAATGACCCTGATGTAGTTTTAGCTGATGAACCCACAGGTAATCTTGATACAGAAACAGGTAAAAAAGTGTTAGAAAAACTTAAAGAACTCAATGAGGAGAATGGTAAAACCATTGTTATGGTAACTCACGACCCTCATGCTGCAGAATATGCTGAAAGGATAGTTAAGATAAAGGATGGTGTAGTACAATGAACAAAAAAATCTTTAAATTGACGATGGTATTTTTGATCTTTTCAACAGTTGTCTTAACAGGCGCTGTTGCTCAAACAACAGGACAGACAACATCTAGAAGAGGAGCTAATCTTCAGTTGATACTTATCGGTACTGAACCTGTCCCGTTGATGAAGGGAGAGTATGCGGATGTCCGGGTCAAACTGAGGAATACTGGAGATTCCAAAGCAAGAAATGTTGATTTAGAATATGTGCCTGAATATCCTTTCTCGATCGATCCAGACCGAGAAAAAACAAAATATTTTGGCGATATAGAGCAAGGTGAGGAATACCATGCGCGTTTCCAGGTTAGAGTCGACGACAACGCTGTTTCAGGCGAACATGACCTAAAATTCAGGACATCGACAGAGGTGGCTACTAGGTCACACAACGTACCTGTGGAC
>JALDAG010000005.1 GCA_022729255.1 Candidatus Nanohalarchaeota archaeon
ATAGATACCAAAAAACGAATTTGAACCAGCTTGAAAGCTCTCTTGAAAGATTTGGTGCGGTTGAAAGTCTGTATGAAGAACTGAAAATCTTTTTTGAGGAATGAAAGTTTCCAAAAAAATTTGTTGAGGTTTAGAGATTTCCATACTTGGCTAAAAAAATTTTTGTTTTCTAAAATATGCTTCATAAAGACTTATTCGATATTACAAATAGTTCTAAAGTTGGAAAAAGCGTAAACTTTTATAAACTAAAGAACTATGTCACTATATGACAGTAACTAAAGAACAAGATAGTTCGATACCTCTGTACGAAAAAGCTTTAGAAACTGTTAAAAAAATCGGTGCATACACAACAGTCGGAACATACCTCGCAATTTCTACTCTCACAGGTATGGGAGGACAACCAGCCCAGGCATTCAGCCTGGAGGACCATTATCAAAAATTCGCTGTTGAATCATATGTCGAAACAAACATAGATGAAGAGGAGTACCAGGAAGCATACAGAGATTTCGCCAAAATAATGCTTGAAGGACAAAGATTCGAAGACGAAGAAGAAATAACAGAGGAATACGTGGAAAAATCTTACGAATTAATGGATAAAAACGAAGAAATAGGTGAAAACGCTTTCTCAAAAATATACTCTCACTTATCAAACTCAGGATACTTCGAAGAAAACCTATCAAGGTTCAAGATAAACAACAAAGGAGATCTCATACTGTTCAACTACGTAAACAACGTAGAAGTTGAAGAAGCGCCAAAAAGTATTGAAAGATTTGATGAGGAAACAATAGAAAAACTTGAAAAGACAGGGATAATCAACATCCAAAAAACAGAAAGGGACTACATAGTGGAAGAAGGCGAAGGATACAAGATCGATCTTGACAAGTTTGTGAAAGACGCTGAGATAAACCGCATAAAAAATGGAGCTGATTACAGTCAAGCATACGAATACAAAAGAGGAGATATCTCAAAAAGGTTTATCAACAGAGGTATTTACAAAGGACATATGTTCGGAGTAGCGATAGATGAATACAGAAATGAAACATTTGAACTAGAAGAATCGGTTTTAACCAGTCTTCCATACCTTGAACCGGGTAACGACAGGAAAACAGGTTATGTCGCTTTAAGACTGGATGAAGAAGGTTCAAATGTAGAGGCCAAGTTTTTCATAGACCAAGAGATCTTCAAAAAATACGGTGACAACCTGAAAATAGCATATGGAATGGAAAAAGACCCAGAGATAAATCTCTTCGACTTCAAAGAGGTCAAACCAGGAGTGTACATGGACAGTATAAGGGATGACAACATTTCAATATTCGATGAAGAAACTGAAGAACCCATTATCTACGGTCTGGGAGATTTTCAAAGAAGCGACTTCGAATATTTTGATGTCAGAGACTTTGAAATGATGCTCTATATCTACTAGAGATCAACGATTTTTCCTTAAAACCTCTCTCAACATATGATTTCAAAAAAAGATAAATACCTGTTTTTTTCAAGGCTCTCTTCTTCGACAAATTTCAAGAAAAAAATCTATACTATATAAATTATGAAAACAATCCCTGGTTTATATATGAACGAAAAAGTTTTGGGAGGACTTATCACAGGTTTCTTCTTAGCGGTTTTTATAGTTTCATTAACCGCTTTTTTCCAGTTGAGACCTGTAGAGGAAGAGCTTGAAACAGCTTATGCACTGGCTGAAGAGGGAAGGTACGAGTCTTCTATAGATATGTTGAGAGAGCTTGAACAGCTCGGAGACATACCTATTATAGGAGGTTCTTTCGAGTTCGCAGGTGAGACAGCTGACACACTGGAATATGTCAGAAGTACCGTGAAAATGGTTTATCTGTTGTTCAGGTATTCTGTGCCTGCAGCCCTTTTCTCGGTTTTGATGATGGTCCTCGGGATCCACATGTCGAGAAACTGACCTGATGCAAAAAGGTCTGAGAAGTCTGTTGTTAATTTAATTGAGTTTTTCCTAAACAAGGAAAATATAACACTGTTATATTCTGCCTGTCAAACAACAAAAATATCTTGGTTCAGTTTTTCGCTGAAGCATTCAGTGTTTTCTAACATCCTTTCTTTATACAGAAACAAAGTTAATCTCTCCACAGTAACTCGCCAGAACCGGCAAAGAGGTTTAACGATGTCAATGTACAACATATGTATTATAGGAGGTCCTAAAACAGCTGGCAAGTCAACCGTTCTAAAAAACCTGGATCGTGAATGCTATGAGATCCATACAGGAAGTTTTCTCTACGAATTAGCCAAAGAAAGGTATGATGTAGACGACAGAGAAAAAGTCTTGGACAACGGTCTGCCTATAAGAGTAGGAGATGATTTTATATACGAGATACATGAAAAAGTTAGGGAAAACAACGTTACAATTGACACACACTTCTATGTACACGGCTACTTAGGTATACCGAAAAAAAGTTTGGAAAAGCTCAACAACGGTTACAGCATCAAACTCGTGCATCTCACCAACGATCTTGACACTCTTCTAAAAAGAAGACATGAAAAAGGCTATGACACGGATTTGGAAGAGGTGATCAACGATAAATACGGTAACCACCAGGCATTCGATGTCTACAAAGAAGTTCTGGCGAAAAACAATCGTTTGGATTGCTTGGAGATAAAAAACGATTCTCTTGAAGAAACTCTTGAGAAAATTGAAGGAATGTTCGAAAATGATATATGAAAACAAACACTTGTTGAAAGGTGGTTTTTTTGGGTTATAATCTGCCTAAACTCGCAAGCTGGAAGATGAAGCTTTTGGAGAAAGGAATCGACAGCGTGGATCTAAGGGAACTAGGCGAGAAAAAATACAAGACGAAGTGGAAGGAACAGGATCCGACTGTGGAGAACGGGATCTTTTACGATGCATCCGAAAACGAGTTCCTCATACCCTCAGAACTGATACTGAAAAACGGTGAAGACGAAGCCGTGGTCAAGGTGAATTATTCAAAAGATTCTGAGTACATCATAGATAAATATAGAAATGAACTCGTTCTTATAAACAAAGAAACAGGTTCAGATGTTGACATAGATATAGCTCCTGTGGAAAAACCCGGTTTTTACTCGGAAAAAATCTCGGGGAACGAATTAAACGAATACATACAGTTACTGGGACTTGACAGGTTAGGAATACTAGCTTATGAGGGCTGTTTTCACTGGAACATTGAGAAAAGCTGCAAGTTCTGCGATTCAAACCCCAAAAGAAACTGGGAGGACAAGGTGATGCCTTCGGTAAACTCTCTCTGGGATTACAATGATCCATACAAGTGGTGGGAGGAGAACAGTCAAGAATACTTGGAAGGAATGGAAAAAGCATCCAAAAAAATCCTTGAGTCAGATGAGATAGGTCCTCACAAACATTTAGCGGTGATGGCTGGCAACCTTCCTGAGCTAGACGCCATCTGGGAAGTAGTCAAAGACGTATCTGAAAGCCTTAACAGAGGAAGCGATATAAGTAAAGTGGATAGCTACCTCAACGTCTTACCTCCTAACAGAGAAAACCTGGAGATGTATCTTGAGAAAGCTAGCGAAGAATGGGGTTTCAACCAGCTCCAGATAAACCTGGAGGTTTTCGGTGAAAAAGCTTTCCAAAACGTTTGCCCAGGCAAACAAAACCTGGTGGGTTTTAAATACATGAGGGAAAGCCTTGAAAAAGCGGTGGATTACTTCGGAGAGGGAAAAGTCCGTTCAAACTTTGTTTTAGGAGCTCAACCCATAAACGAGCTTTTAAAAGGAGTGAAAAAACTTGCTGATAGCGGTGTAGTAGCGGATTACAGCGTTTTCATACCCAAGAAAAAGACTCCGTGGGAGAACAGAGAAAAACCCGATACGGAAAAAGTGGTCGACTTCACGAAGAAACTTGCGGAGATATACAGAGAACACGGTTTTGAACCTATTTACTGCGAGAAGGGAAGCAGGTCAAACATAGTGAACGAGGTATTTAGGGAGATATGATGGAGAAGGAAAAAACAGTTTATGCTCCGGAAACCGAGAATCTGGAAAGGATAGATGAAAAGTACAACATACTCTACAGATTGAACAAGGACCACGAAAGAGAGGAAATAGTGTCGTTGACCGACGAACTCGAGAAAGCTAAAAAACTCATGGACGACGGATGGGAAAAGAAAAACGTTCTATCATATTTCAAGCTTTTAGCTCCAGAGATATGTTTAGCCGATCTAACAAACCCTTTAGAGATAGAGGAAAACGGAGGTATGAGGAAGAACTATGCGATGTACGCTGCAGCAAAACACCTTGAGAGAAACGGCATCCTCAACAACCTGCTTGAAAAGTTTTCCAACTCGGATTACAAGATAATAAACGGAGAATCCATAGAGTTCCAGTCCAGGATAGCTCTTCTAGAGGAACAAAAAGGCCTTAAAGAAGTGCTGAAAGAAGAAATACGCAAAAGCGATTTCTACGGTTTTTTTTACGAACAACTCGGGAAGAAACATCTTGATGGCGATATCGAAGAGGTTAACGTCGATGTTTATATAGGGAACGTGGAAAGTGGCAAGTTCGATGATTTAGAAAGGCATTACAGCTATATCAAAGACATAAGTATCGATGAAAACATATACGGATTGTTCGACCAGCTACCTATAGCTGATAAATACGTTTTAGTGCCTCATGCCGGTTTCAATTATCTGGATGAACTCTCTGAAAAAGTCGGAAGGGAAAAAATAATGCTTTACGAGAAACATTTCTCAAAAAACGGTGATTTCTGGGTGTGGAAAAAAGATTTCGAGGAAGAAAACGTTCTGATTATAGACAAGTGTTACAGCGGGAAGACGCTGGAATGGGTAGCCGAACAGATAGAGATCGAGAATGGAAGACCTCTTACAGCGGGTTTATACCCCAAATCCAGTAGTTCTATGGATAAAATGGATTATATGTATTTTGTGGACGAGCTCTACAGGACAAAAGATGTAGACCACGATAAAAAGGGTTGGGAGATACAGCTATACAAGCAGATAGCCTGGGAGAAATCAGTGGAGAAAAATCGCGGGTATAAACCGGATAAAGACTTATTAAGTGAGAAAAAGCTTTGTTAGGAAAGAAATATTACGGATAAAACCAAAAAAATGTTTATACAAAAAAAGGTATCAAAAATGGATTTTAGACACGGAACAGGAATAGCTTCGGATAAAGACCTCATGTTTATGTCGTGGGGAAAAAACATTTTCAACAACAAACCTTTCTTCGTACTGAAGTATTTCCCTGACAAAAAAGGTAAGAGACAACTGGAGGGTCAAAGGTTCTCAAAGGTTAAACCCCCTCTTTACGCCTACAACGAGATGATAGATACTGCTGAAGAGTTCGATGAAAGCTTAGTATCCTACTCGGAACTCTTGAAGAGAGATATCCTGGATCTTGAATCCTCTGAAATCGAAGTTTTTGACCCTGTTGAAAAAGCCGGGGAGATGGTCAAAAATCCTTCTGACAAGGTCGAAAAACAGTTCAGAGAAATGCAGGAGTTCTTCTCAGGGATAATCAAGGAAGAAAATCTTGATTTAGAGATAGGTGTCACTGCATCTCTTTTATTCGGTCTACACGACCCTGAATCCTCAGATATAGATCTCGTGTTTTACGGATCAAAAAAAGAACTTGAAAAGCTTCAAACCCGTATCAAAAAACTTGTAGATGAAGAAGTTTTGAAACTTGATCTCTCAAGCTTTGAAAAACAAGTGGTAGAGGAAACGATGAACGAGGAGTTCAGCGATGACCTTAAAAAAAGGATAGTTGAGGAGAAAAGATATCTCAGCTCTTTCGAACACGAAAAAGCGGATACAGAGATACATCTACAGTATGTGGACACCGAACCACTGAATGATATCGGTGGTGGAGAAGGTGTTGGAAGGAAGAAGATCGTTGGAAAGGTTACAAAAAAATCTTCTGCGAACTATGTATGCCCCGAGTTCACGGTTTCTAATAAGGAAGGCGACTTTGAGGTGATATGTTACCACAAGTCTGGTTCTCTGATAAAACAGGGAGATGAAGTAAGTCTTGAGGGATACATGATAGAAAAACAAGGTAAGAAATTCATGGTTCTGCTGGATGAAAAAGCAGACCACCTGAAATTAGTGGGTGATAATTGAAATGACGGTTGGAAAAAATTCGAAACAGGTTTTGATAGCGAACGGAATCGTTAGAAAGGATGAAAAATTTCTTCTGGTCAAGAGACAGAGGGAATGGGATGAACAGGCCCACGGAAAATGGGAGATACCTGGAGGAAAAGTGGATTTCGGTGAAGAACCCAAAGAAACCGCTCTTAGAGAGGTCGAAGAAGAAACAGGTTTCAAAGTTAAGAATCCAAGGCTCTTGAAAAGCATTTACAGCCATGTATGGGAATACGACACAAGGAGAAGCCACGTCATCATTTTCCCTTTTATCTGTGAGTTGGAAGGAGGAGAAAAAGATGTTTCTGACAAGAACGTGCAGGAAGTTGAATGGTTCAAAAGAGGTGAAGTCGAAGAGCTGGACTGTCTTCCTGGCACTAAGGAGATGCTTGATTTAATTGATTGAAAATATAACAGTGTTATACTTCATCGGGAAACCCAAAAAAAATTCATTCGTCAGGGAACCAAGGTACAAACTTGCTGGTCTTTTCAGCATACTCCCTGTACTCCTCTTCTTCCATAAGTTTTTCTTCTAGCAGAGGTACACCAGAAACTTTCAACAATAAAAATGTTATTGTTACAGGACTTATGACAGTCCATAGACCTGTCAAACCTGTATATCCGACAGCCATCACGAAAAAACCCCACCATATAACAGATTCGCCGAAGTAGTTGGGATGCCTGGTATATCTCCATAAACCTTTGTCGAGAACCTTGCCCTCACCACTCTCTAAAAACTTTTTCAGTTGGTGATCTCCCACAACTTCAAAAAATAGACCTGTCATCCATACTAAAAGACCAAAACCGAATAAAGGCACGGAATAAATCGCCTGAAAACCAATCAGATTAACAAAGATGATAGGAGATGCCACCACCAATAATATCAATGCCTGAAACATGTAAACCTTGAAGAATGAATTAAGGTAAAAGTTGTTCCACCTTTCTCTCATCTCCCTGTACCTGTAATCCTCTTCCTCCATCATGAAAACTCTCTTTCCAAGATGAACCGTAAGCCTTGATCCCCATGCAAAAACAAGAACTGTCATCAGAACCGGTACAGTGTATCCAAAGTTCTGGCCAACAGCCAGTGATACCGCCGCAACAACCAAGAAACCCAGTCCCCAGCCTATATCAACATATGAGTTATCATCCTTAAACACTCCTATCAAAAAGAACACGAGAAAGTTTAGAAACAAAGCTCCTATTACTAATAATATATCGGTGTCCAAAAAGATTTCCGGGATCATACCGAAAAAATAGAACTTGATTTATAAAAAAAGAATTGTTGGATGAAAGTTCACTCAATATCCTTTATTATCTTCTTTTTAAGATCTTCAAACTCTTCTTCGGTTAAAACTTCTTTATCTTTTAGTTCGGCTAGTCTTTCAAGATCTCCGATATCCTTAGATTTTAAAAGACCTATATTACCGGTTTTAACAACAAGCAGATATATAACAGCTCCGATAAAATTAGATAAAAGTATCAGTATAACCCATATAGCTTTTTCCTCTCCTCTCATATGCTTCTGATTGACAAGAACATCATATATAGCATATATCACTACTAGAAGACCTGCCAATGAGAAAATAAGTCCGAACAAGACCATGAACGGCAGGATAAAAATGTTGTGCATCTCTCCAAACATATTTTTTTAAAAAAATTCTTATCTTTATAAAGCTGTTTATAAATGAGTTTTAGATCTAAAATTAAAAAACCCGTTTCTTCTTGGGATCATCATACATCTCCACGTAAAACACATATTTTGTGTTCTTCACTTGACTATAGTCATGGGTTCGCTCCCAATAGCTCCAGCTATCGCCAGATCAGCTATAAAAGCCACTAAAAGGTGCAGTATAGCTCCTGGAAACGCGCCCTGTATCATTCCGTAGAGGTACATCGCGGTGATAAACATATAATTCATTTATAAAAAACAAGTTTGATAAAGTTAATCAAAGATTCCATCGATTTTTTTACAAGCTTCCTTGGATAACTCTTCAATCTCCAAAAAAACACCTTAAAACGAATAAAGGCGTCTTGAAAAACATCCACAATCCAAGTCGTAAATTGCTCTCACCTCTGCTCACAACATCCACAGATCTGGAAAGAACCTCCTTGTTCATAACATAAACGTTCATGAAGAACCAGGGATAACGGTAAAGAAGTCGGCAGATCTTTAGGGACCACTTGAGCTTTCTCTCTATCTCATGTAAACATCTCTCTTCATAATTTTTAGCTCTTTTAAATCAGGTTCTTCATCCGAAAAAGCTTTTCCAATTGTTTCCCCGCACATTTTACCGGATTTAATAGCGTAGTAAATTCCTTCTCCTGTCAAAGGATCCACAAGTCCTGCTGCATCACCCACAAGCATTGTTCTACCGGACACTTTTTTCCTGCCCTGACCTCCCACAGGCAACCTGTGACCTCTAAAGTCATCAGGTGCGTCAAGATTAAGATCTTTCAAAAAACTTTCCTGTCTCTTTAAAGGTTTCTTCATCTTGTCCTCATAGCTCCCTATTCCAACAGAAAAAAAATCTCGATGGGGAAAAACCCATCCATAACCTCCATCTATATCTCCGAAGAAAACATCTATGATTCCGTCACATTTTTTGTCCTGAAACTTCACTTCTTCCACCCTGTTTTCAAGAGCTAGTTTGAAATACTCCTCAGAAATCTCTTCTCCTAAAACCTCTCTGGCCACAGTGCTGTCAACACCATCAGCACCCACAACTATTTTAGATCTATATACTTCTTTATCAGTCTTAACTAAAACATGAGATCCTTTATCTGTTATATTCAATACTCTTTCGCCGTCTTTAACCTCAGCTCCCTTTTTTTCCGCTTTTTTTAGAAGAAAACTGTCGAATTTTTCCCTCGAAACAAGCAATCCAAGCCTATAATCCTTTTCAACTTCTACTGTTTCACCCTGGAAATGAACCCTTGCACCGTTACATCCCTGATTTATTACCTCTTCAGGTATGTCGAAGTCAAGCAATTTCAATGTTCTTTCAGAGACAGCTCCTCCACAAAGCTTTTCTCTTGGAAAAGACTGTTTATCTAAAACAAGCGTTTCCAGATCTTTTTCCGCGCATTTCCTGGAAACGGTGGAACCCGCAGGACCTGCTCCCACTACGATAACATCATACATCTTACAAAAAAATTCATTTCAGGAATTTTATATCTGATACGAATCCAAGAATTTCAGTAAAAAAAATGTTTTAGAAGCCCCACCCGAGATTCGAACCCGGGACCTCTACCTGTTTGTTCCCAGCTCACAATCTCTACCCCAGATTCTACAAGTATTCATTTGAGGCTTGGGATACCAAGGTAGTGCTCTACCAGCTGAGCTAGCGGGGCGGAAAACCTGAAAAAAGTTCTCTCAATAAACCGGTATAATAAATTCACTCCTTTATTTCCTTGTGCTTCTTCCTGAGACCGTGGTAACCACACTTCCTACAGTTAGTCTTCGCCGGATTCTTAGTCTTGTTCCTAGCATTACACTTCCTGCAGATGTATATGTTACCAAAAAGTCTTTCCTCTGCCACATCGAATTTCTCTGCCATCTTTAAAACCTGTTTGTAAAAAAGTGTTCTTAGATTTAAAAACCTATCTCAGCCGTAAAGATATTCCTCGGACCATTCCACCGTTCCAGGCCTGTAGTCTTCTAATTCTCTTTTACCCTCAAGTATCTCTTGTATTTCTTTAGCGACTTCATCAGAGTTTTTACCAGTCGTATCAATCTCTATCACTTTATCGCCGTGCATGTTAACTGCTTCTTGAAGTATAACATCTATAACTTCGCTCTCAACGTTCTCCCTGATCTTTTTCTCCGACCAGTCCCTCGACTTCAACCTCTCCTCCAGTTTCTCAGGGCTACATCTCAGAACTATTATCAGGTCAGAACCATGGTGGTGACTGAGATGTCCTTCCAGAACCGTTTTATCAACAACTTTTTCCTCCAAAACTTTTCTCATGGAACCTATATCCACGGAGAGAGTGTTCCTCTCCTCGTCCTTCACGAACTCTATTTCCTCAGAATTCTTGACAACTTCGTTGACATCTAAAATTTTATAACCTGTCTTTTCAACTAGTGCCTTCGAAACATCGGTTTTACCCGTTCCGGGTGTACCGGATATTGAAACTGTGTCGAACATACAGAAATTACTGGGTTCTAAATGATAAAAAAACTTGTCGATGAAACAATCTTTTAATCTAAAACAAACTATTTATCATATATGAAGGAACTGCTGAAGGTTTTTAAGGAAATCTTCAAGTACATGATGAAGACCAAGAAGTGGTGGTTGACCCCGCTGATACTGCTTCTTGTTCTGATAGGATTTCTGATATTCACGACATCCTCGGCTCCCGTACCCGTATTCGTTTACCCACTGGTGTGATAAAATGATAGGCAAGGAAGAGCTAAAGAAAAAAATCAAGAGTTTCAACAACTATGTTCTGTGTTTCATACTGTTTTACTTCGGTGTCTCCGTATCAGCGCTTTTCAAAAAAATATCCGTCGGGAAGGAAAAAACAGGTTGGAAAGAATGGGATGTTGAACAGGGTTTAGAATCAATGGAGGAGTTGTTCTGATGGAAAAGAGTAATTTAAATGTTCTAGGAATCTCGTGTTATTACCATGATTCAGCGGCTGTACTGCTGAAAGAGGGGTCAATTGTCGCTGCTGTGGAGGAAGAGAGGTTCACCAGAAAGAAGCACGACAACAGCTTTCCTTCAAATGCCGTGAACTACTGTCTCGAAAAAGGAGATTTGGAAGAAAAAGACGTTGATTACGTTGTCTTCCACGAAAAACCTGTTACAAAGTTCATGAGGATTTTACAGACCTTTGTAGACGTATTCCCAAGAGGTTTCAAGTTTTTCAGAGAATCGATGCCGGACTGGGTGAACAGAAAGCTTGTTGTGAGATCCGAAATTCAGAAAAACCTTGAAGAATTCGATGGAAAAATCCTGTTCTCAAAGCACCACTTATCCCATGCATCAGCAGCTTTCCATCCTTCTCCCTTCGAAGAAGCTGCTATAGTAACATTGGACGGTGTGGGAGAGTGGACCACCACCGGGATATCAAAAGGTAAGGATAAAAAAATAGAAACACTGAAAAAAATAGATTTTCCTCATTCCATCGGTCTCCTCTACAGCACAGTAACATCATTCCTGGGTTTCATGGTTAACAACGACGAGTACAAAATCATGGGTCTTGCATCGTATGGAGAACCTGTCTACGAACAAGATCTTAAGGAAAACGTCGTTTATTTGAAGGAAGACGGAAGCTATGAACTTAACATGGATTATTTCTCCTTCAGAAGCAGTCAAAAGATGTGGAGTCAAAATTTCGAAGAATTATTAGGAAAACCTAGACAGCCCGACGCAAAAATCACAAAAAGAGATAAGGATCTTGCCGCAAGCCTTCAAAAAATCACTGAAGAACTTGTTCTCAACATTGTTGAAAGAGCTCATGAACTGACAGATCAAAAAAATCTTTGTATGTCAGGAGGAGTCGCCTTGAACAGTTCATGCAATGGGATGCTAAGGAAAAAATCCTCCTTCGAAAAAATATGGGTGCAGCCCGCTGCAACCGATGCCGGGGATGCTCTCGGAGCTGCAACCTATCTCTACAACCATGTACTAGACAAAAAAAGAATACCGGCTATGAACCATGTTTACCTGGGACCCGGATTCTCCAATGACGAGATAAAAAAAACCCTGGATGAACAAGGAGCAAACTACCGAAGGATGGAAGACCAAGAACTGGTGGAAGAAGTATCAAGTCTTCTGGAAGATTTCAAAGTGGTCAGCTGGTTCCAGGGAAGAATGGAGTGGGGTCCAAGAGCTCTTGGTAACAGATCGATTCTTGGAAACCCAAAGAAACAGGAAACCATGGATATAATAAATAAAAAGGTGAAACACAGGGAGGATTTCAGACCCTTTGCTCCTTCGGTCTTGGAGGAGAAAGCCGAAGACTACTTCGATATAACTTATCAAAGCCCTTACATGCTGTTCGTTTTTGATGTTAAACAGGATAAGAGAAATGAAATACCTGCTGTGACACATGTAAACGGTACTTCAAGGATTCAAACGGTTGACAGAAAAACTAACCCTTTATATCACAGACTTATAGAGAGATTTGGTGAAAAAACAGGTACACCGGTTGTCTTGAACACTTCTTTCAACGTGAAAGGAGAGCCCATAGTATTATCGCCTAAAGATGCTTACAGATGCTTTTCGAAGACAGGTATAGATCACATGGCAATCGGTAACTACCTTGTCAACGGATGAAATATTTTAAAAACACTTAGAAAAGTTTTTAAACCTGGTTTAAACGTTTTTCCAATGGATAACCCCTAAACGAAAAACGGGTAGAGTTATAAAAGAAAGAAACCTTTTTTTAAAATGTTGAAACATGAAAGGTGATGAATCTTGATAGAAGTATGGACCGAAAAATACCGACCCGACACCCTTGAAGAAGTGATAGGACACAAAAACAAGGTTGAAAGACTCCAATCATTTGTAAAAAAGAAAACAGTTCCGCACATGCTATTCGCCGGTCCTGCAGGCACAGGAAAAACTACTTCTGCCATAGCTCTTGCTAAAGACCTTTACGGGGATGACTGGAAGAACAACTTCATGGAAACCAACGCATCGGATGAAAGAGGTATAGACGTTGTCAGGAACCAGATAAAGAACTTCGCCAGGACCATGCCCATAAACGCTGATTTCAAGATAATTTTTCTAGACGAGGCCGACAACCTGACATCAGACGCTCAACAGGCTTTAAGAAGAACGATGGAAAAATTTTCTGGTTCATGCAGATTCATCCTTTCGTGCAATTATTCTTCAAAGATAATTTCTCCTATACAATCCAGGTGCGCTGTTTTCAGGTTCAACAGGCTTGAGGACGATGAAGTCCAAGAATACCTGGAAAAAGTGATAAAAGGGGAAAAGCTTGAAGTAGACGATTCAGGTGTCTCCGCTATAAAACAAGTTGCAAGAGGAGATCTTAGAAAAGCAACAAACGTTCTACAAGCAGCAACGACCACAGGAGAAAATGTTGATGACAAAACCGTTTTCGAGGTAGCATCAACCCTGAGACCGGAAGAAGTAAGGAACGTACTTGAAAAAGCTCTGAAAAATGATTTCGAGGCTGCCAGAGAAGAACTATCTGACTTGATGATCAACAGAGGTCTAGACGGTCTGGATGTTATAAAAGCGATACACAGGGAAGTTTTCAACCTGGATATAACTGAGAAAAAGAAGATGTCCATAATATCGATGATAGGAGAGTACGAGTTCAGAATAATAGAGGGTGGAAGTCCCGATGTCCAGATAGAATCATTACTGGCTCAGATAGGGATTTTATAAGTATCTAGATCAGTAATCTGTATCGAAACCGATGTATACATCTCCTTCCAGTATTATTTCGTTCTCTGGCTCGGTTTCATCTTCAACAAGTTTGTCAGTATCTCCTATATACTTCACAAAGTCATGTCCTTCCTCAAGGTTTGGCTCTATTACCAGATAACCTCCTTCCTTAAGTTCTCCACCGATAACATTGAGGTTATGGTCGTATTCAGAACATACATTAACTGAGAAACCCTCGGAACTTATATGCTCTGTACAGGTAGCTTTGTTGATCTCATCGGATTCTCCATTTCCTTCATCTTCCTCTTTTTTGAAATCCAACAGTATCTCTAAAATGCCATCTCCATCATCTATGTAGGGATCCATTTCGATAAGCTTATCTGATGCATATACGCACTTCACACCATCTATAATCTGTGTAACATAGCTATAAGTTTCAAAATTACCGTCTTCATCCTCTATCGTATCCGAAAAGTTAAGTTCTTCAGGTGTCTCCCCTGTTTTAGAGCTGATGGAACCTGTGTCACGCCATTCAAGTAAACTTTCCACTAGATCATCACAAAGCTCTATGCAGTAACCAGGATCATCATAAAGTTCTTCTTTCACATCCTCTGCTTCCTCATCATCGTATGTTTCTGGTAATTCGATCGATACAGTTTGTGAAACAAAGACGCAGTACTCATCATCGTCACATGACCCTCTGAAATCAGTCTCATCTGTGAAAAAAATCCCAGAAAAAAAGAGGTAAGCCTCCCATTCTAACTCACCTGTATAGACTCCGTCACTGAAATCTCCCATAATCTCCTTAAAATCAAGGAAATCCGATTCACGGAAAAAACTATGTCCTGAACACCTGCCGAAAACTTCGGAAACCTCTTCATCCAAAAGGTTTTGATGGAACTCTTCGAAGTCCTCCTCTGGTACAAAACAATAGCTCTCCTCCCCTGTTAATGTAGGAAACATAAATTCTAGATCATCTTCAGTGATCTCTTCTCCATATATCTCCTTCATTGATTCAACAATATCATCAATACTTTCCTCTTGAAAATCCAGGCTATATGAAATTGGACAGTAATCGTTTTCCATTCCTCTGAACTCCATGTCACCCTCAACAGGTAGTTCTAACTCTCCAAAAAGGTATGACATTTCAACCTGGAACTCGCCTTGCTGACATCCATCAAGAGTTTCCGGTTTTTCATCATCTTCCTCATCGTCATTATCCTCATCATCTTCTACCTTACAGGTAACACAGTAATCCTTCTCCTCTCCATCAATCGTGCAGTACTCCTCTATACCAAGCTCAATGGCTTCCCCATCAGAACCACATTCTTCTTCCCATCCATCATGTGTATCACACCAGTATTCATCTCCATATTCTTCTTGACAATCCACTTCTTTTTCTTCTGTTGGTTCTTCTGGACCTTCTACACCTTCATCCTCTTCATCCAAGTCCAGTTCACATTCAGAACCTATCGCGACATAAAAAGGTTCGTTCTCTGGCACAACGTTTGAAGATTCAAAGACCTCAGTTTCATGATTGTAGGAAGCAAACGGAGATCCTGTTTCCGTTACGCTAAACGGACCGATATTACAACCTGAATGTGAGAAAATTTCTGTGTCAACTTCTTCCGAAATAGCTAACAGATTCATACCTGTATCAAGATCGATCTCTTCTGAATAAGATCTCTTTGCTGAGAATTCGCATTCTTCAGCGTTCAATGGCGCCCATAAAGCTTTATTTTCGTGGTCTAAAGTATCTGTTTCAACCCATCCGCCTCCAGCTGGATCAAAGTAGAGAAACGGTTTATCAGAACTAGATATCTCTTCTTCGTTGGAATCAACGAAATAGGAAAAATCGCAGTTGATATCATCAAGGTCTTTTTCAACCGAAGGAATCAGATTAGCTCCGTTTTCAAGTTCTATGTCCACCTCTATCTCCTCGGCTGCAACGTTTGAAAAAAGAGTTGAAAAAATCAGAACAAAAATCCCGGTTAAAAGAAGTTTCTTAAAAATAGTGTTTTTGCGACTCATGAACTATAATTCTATAAAATCGGTTATAAAAGTTATTTACTATTCAATAAAAAAGAATTTTAACCTACCAGGGCGTCATACCGCTATCATCGTATTCAAAGTTAGCATCCAGGTTGGTATCTTCCTCTAATTCGATCTCTATTTTGTTATCCTCTGTTTCAATGTCGCCTGTCCACTCCCTCCATTCCCAGTCTTCTTCATCTGTTTCAGCCTCCAGCTCTACTTCCTCGCCTTCCTCAAACTCTAATTCGAAGTCCTCAAAATAAGTTTCTCCAGCTATTTCCACATAGCCATCACCATTGATATTGACTGTTAAATTGTGCTCTGTAACAGGTTCTGGTACTTCTTCCTCGAATTCAGCAACTATACTTAAATCTTGATCCATCTGGATGTTTATCTCATCTTCATCTTCATCTATATCGTCTTTCCATCTTTCGAAAACCCATCCGTCTTCTGGTTCAGCTGAGATATCAACAGATTCTCCCTCTTCATACTCATGTGTTTCACTTTCTTCAGGAACTGTTGAACCCTCTCCCTCTACTTCAATAGATAATACAAAGATCTCAGGTTCATCGATTTCTTCGTAATCCGCTATTATTAAATCGCCGTCTTCCAATTCATCCACATCTAGCTCTATTTCTTTATCCTCTCTGATTCCTTTACCTATATCTGTAAGATCCCATTCCAAAAAATCGTATCCTTCTATTTCATCTGCAGAGATAACTATATTTTCATCGTCTTCAGTAAATGCTACCTGCTCACCTTCATCATCATCTCCATATCTGTGTATTATCATAAGAACATCGTGGTTACCTCCTCCTCTACAAATAAAAGAGAGGTCATCTGCCGGAAAATCTATGAGAACCCTGTAATCCACACCATCCTGAAAACTACCTCCAAGCTCTAATTCAAAATAATCAGATCCTCCTGCTTCTAAAAACTCTCCTGTGAACTCCACCTCTGATTCTGAAAACGTAGGTTCATGTTGACCTCCTACAAAAACATTTATCGTTGCATAGGACGGTTCTATTGGTTCATCGTACGTGTTCTCCAGAAAAAGCTTTAGATCGTTGCCCTCGCAGGACTGGTTAACTATGTTGAGCTGATCTCCATAACCCTCCTCAAGTTCTCCAAGCACCCTGTCCTGGAGATTAAAAACAAAAAAAGCCGAGCTGATGGCCACACCAATGATTATTGACATGATAAGTACAAATGTTATAACAGGAGTTATTCCCTTCTTCATAAACATTTGTTTTAACAACATGAAATAAAAAGGTGTCCGGGAAAATGTTTACTGTATGAACAACAACCAGCCCTGGACAGAAAAACACCGTCCAGACAACCTCAAAGAGTTCAGAGGAAGCTCAAAAAAAGTTGAAAAAGTTTTGGACTGGGTTAAAAACTGGGAAAACCAGAAAACTGATTCTCTACTACTACACGGAGAAGCAGGTTCGGGAAAAACAACTCTTGCACACCTGGTAGCTAAAGAGTTGAACCTTGAAATTTTCGAGACAAATGCTTCTGATGTCAGGACAAAAAAAGCTCTCAAGAACAGCCTTGAGAAAGCTGTGCAGCAGAGATCCTTGACAGGTAGGAAAAAACTGGTACTCATAGACGAAGTGGACGGCCTATCTTCAAAGGACAGGGGTGGAAAGAGCCAGATCGTAAAAATAATCGGCAAAACAAAGTTCCCTATCATCATGACCGCTAACGATGCATATGCGAACGGTATGCAGACCATAAGAAGAAAAAGCAACACCGTGGAACTAAAGAAAGTTCACACCAACTCTGTCAATGCCAGATTAAAACAAATAGCTCAAAAAGAAGGTGTGGAATACGATGAAACAGCGATAAAATCTTTGGCTAGGATGGCAGGAGGAGATATGAGAGCCGCTATAAACGATCTTCAGTCGATATCCGATAAACACGGAAAGATCACAGCTGAACTCGTCAAGGACCTTGGGTACAGGGATACTTCTAAGGACATATTCCAGGCTCTTAAAATACTTTTCAAGACTATGGATATCATGACCGCTAAAAACGCTGTAGATGAGCTGGATGAAAATTACGACGAGGTCTTCGAATGGATAAGAGAGAACGTCCATAAGGAGTATAGGAAGAAAGAAGATCTTGCCGAGGCAATGGATCATCTATCGAAGGCCGATCTTTACAAGGGAAGGATGATAAAGAATCAGAACTGGAAGCTCCTTAGATACGTGTATGAACACATGACATGCGGTGTGGCTGTCAGCAAAAAAGAAAAATACAAGGGCTTCACAAGGTATGGATACCCCTCAAAGATCAAGAAGATGGGAAGGTCCAAGGCAACAAGGAAGAAGAGAAAAGACATATCTAAAAAAATAAGTAAAAAAATCCATACATCCACATCAACCGCCACAGAAGTATTACCTCTATTCAAGTACCTTTTAAAGAAAGAAGAGTGGAGGAAAAACATCATAGAAGAGATGGAGCTTACGGAAGAAGAAGTAGAGTTTATAGAAAAGTTCTAACATATCAGTTTTTGTAGGTCGAATACACCTGAACCATACTCGACATCCAAGCACTTGTCCAACATATCCATATCAAGGTTTCTAGCTATCTCCGTTCCATCAAGAACGTTTTGGAATCTCTTGATAGAGTTTTCAAAGTCTCTAACATCTGAATGGAACGTTTCTAGGTCACTGTAACCATAAGATATCTCCGAAGAATCAACTATGTAGTCTTCAAACCCTGTGTTTCCATCCGCAAAAATCCTGACATCTGTATTGGTGGATCTGGGTTCGACCGATGTTTCAAAACTTATTGTAGAGTAAAGGTTCTGCTGGTGTAGTATCTCGATTTCTGACAAAGTTCTGTCGTAATACTTGAATTCGTCCATCATCCCATCGAAACCGTTTCCGAACTCGAATCCGTCTTCAAGCTCTTCTGGAGTGGTTGCAGGCGCAGGCAGATACCCTTCTACATCAACCCAGTCAGAGGGTTCTGCATCCACAAAAACCCTTATCCTGTTACCTTCTAAGTCATAGCTGTAAGTCAAATGATGCCACTCGTTTTCATCGAGTGTTACATCTGACTGAACCGTGAACTCATGTGTCACATTGTTGAAAACACCTTCAACTCTTGTAGAACCTCCTGAAGTGTTCAACCTTAGTTGTATATTGCCTTCAGATCCTTCAAAAAGGTTTACTTCTTCGTTCTCGCCATAATCATAATCATCTTTTATCCACATCGTATAGGTGAAAGCAGTGTCTATGTAAGGCCACATATTGGAGCTTCCCTCTACCTCCTTGAGATATCTTCCATCCCTTAAATCCATGGAAATATCATGTTTCCCGGTATCCCATATGGGTTCATCGGCGGTCCCAAGCTCTAAGATGTAATTACTGCTGTCCTCTGAAGCATTTACGAATCTGCCTCTTCCCTCATCGAAAGGCATCCTGACCTCGAAATCATCTGGTTCCTTGTAACTCAATGTATCGTATTCTCCTCCGACCTTCCATACCTTCCTGTTTCTAACCTCTCCATCATCGACAACGATTAAGTTGTCCACCCTCTCATCGTCGAAAACAGAAAGATCCATCGAAACATTTACGTACTCATCAAAAAAGAAGCTGTCCCCATAGTTCTCAACATTGACATCTATCATCTTTTTCCAGCCGGATGAAGGGTAAAACATTCCTTTTTCAGGTTCTCCAAAGGAAAAATCGGTCTGTTCAAAAGGTTTGTTCAGAGCACTGACATAGTTGTAGGGGAATCCCTCCGAACCAAAAACGTAGTCAAGATGTCCTATATCGTGGTCCGACGTTGCAGAACCTATCCTGAAGAACCCCTGGTTTTCATCGTCTCCTGACTCATCAAAAGCCTTTAAAGCATGTATCTCGTCCACTTCTTCTTTTTCAATCGAAGTTGTTAAGTATATACCTTTATGAATATCTGAATCAATTATTCCAAGACCCATAGCCTCGTTGCCATCATCTATATCAAAACTGTCGTAGTGGTTTTCATCTGTATCCGTCATAACAGATATATCATCGTCATCTCCAGGATGAAACGCATCTAAAAAGATATTTTCTGTATCCGTATAGTTGGCATACCACATCATGTCCAACCCGTTAAATACCGTGTCATCGAACTCTATGTCCTCCTTCCTCCTTATCAGTGGATTTTCTGCGAAAAACCTGAAAGTGGTTCCTCCATACTCTCCTTCAATGAAGACATCCCCTTCTTCATAACTAACGTCTTCACAGTCGGTTTCATCGGTCCTGTGAATGGCTTCCCCGAAGAAAAAGTTGCCTCCTCTCCTATCATTGATGTTCATGAAACCGCAGCCTTCACTGGTTTCATCCCATTTAAGACTGTAATACGTGTTTTCAATGGTCCTACCTTCATCTGATACCTCTATATCCGTGTTGAATTCCGGGAAGTCCACATTTTCGTTGCCGTAAAACATGTATATTTCCTCCCTGGTGTAACCATCCAGATCTACTAGTAACCAAACATCTATGCTGTCCTCCGAGCAGTCCTTCGGACCCTCTATCTGGAAAGGTATCTCGTCTCCATTTTCATTGTTCGTGAACCTGAGATCGGAGCAATCGTCCTGTATCTCTTCCACACCTACAAGATCTACTTCTAGTTTAACGGGAAAATTGTTAGAACGCAGCATATCCAAATTTATTATGGTTATCTCTCTTCTATACTCCCAAATCTCATTGTACCAAACATCTTCCAGGCTCCTTTCAAGACTTGAAAACTGTACAGGAGCTCTGCTCGACGATATCTGATCAAAATTTATGTTATCATAGTCTTCAAGTATGCTCATAGTCAATGAAAGAGAACCAGCAACTATCAACACTGTGATGATAAAAAACTGAGCTTTCCTATCCTTTCTAAAAAACTTTTTTCTCATCTGAACCACCACACGGTTTCGAAGGTGGCAGGAAGATAAAATTCGTTGGTGACTGATTCCGCAAAGATGTTTGCGATGTTTGGACTCCCATAATACTCTGTTCCAACAACCTTGTTTTCCCTGATAGAACTTTTAATTATCGCGGATCTCAGGAGAGCAGCGAACTCGTCATCCACATCCCTATCCCCTATGTAAAACACGTTCCCTGAACCTCTGTATGCATTGCTGTTCCAAACTGCTGATGGAACGCTGTTGTCGTCCACCATGTTAAGCAAAAGTTCTTCTTCCTCGTCATCCACCCTTATCCAATACTCTCTTCCAGCCATCTCTATGGTGCTTCCCACGGTGTGTGGACCGTCATCTGTGAAACCGATAGGTGTTTCCTCCGAACCATCGTTGAAGTTGTCGTTACCGTCAAAATCAAAGTTGACAAGGTCGTAACTATCGCAGTCCGTGCCTACATCAAGTTCAAGAGCGGTCATAACAAATTCAATGTCTTCACCGTTTAAACTGAAGCTTCCCTCCCTGTGACCATCCACACATTCAGTACTTGGAAGACCGTATTCGTCTATATCCTTATTGGATGAAACAGTTGAGGCCTCAACATGGTGATCTGAAAAGTTGTACTCCCATCTTTCTACTTCAAGTATGTTTTTATCACCGTGCACCTGTTGCCCGGTAAAGTGATCAGCGAATATGTATCTTCCTGTGGGTCTGAAAACAACTTCGGGATATATATCAACCAGTTCGAACCTGTTTCTTCCAAGTCTCAAAGGTTCCCCGATCATATAGGTGTCTCCATCGACTGTTATATGATTGCTGGACCTCTCCACGTTGAATGTTTCTCCATCGAACTCAAGTTCGGCCTCATCATCGTAAAATCTTTCCGAGCTCACGACAAAAGAACCGGAATCAAAGAAGTCCTTGAGGTATCCTCCGGGTCCGCCAGGATCCTCCACCATCACGTTTTGAGGTATATGCTCATCATCTATTTCGAAATTTTCCTCCCTTAGACCAAGATTGTTCTGAAAGCCTTCATCCTCGAATCCCTGGTCGAAATCCTCTATCTGTATCAAAAGATTTCCATCGGATACAAACCGTCCCAAAACCTCGCTTTTTTCCTGAATAAATTCTAGGCCTTCATCCTTCAATATCAAAGAATCATAGTTGATATCCGTGATGTATCTAAGTTCAACATTATCATCATCGATTCTCAAGACTTCAAAAGTCATATCGTACAGGTTAAATCTGTCTCCTTCACCATAAAGTCTTTCTCCATATGTTTCTTCTTCAAGGACTAAAACGTTGTTGTCCCCATCCAAATCATTTATCGTGTAAGTAGTCTCAACACCTTCATAAAGTTCTATAACGCCTTCTGAAAACTCTTTGACTTCTTCCTCAATACCTATTCCTCGAAAACCTGTTTGTAGCATCATTCCGCCAGAATCAAATTGGTTAACAGACACCAGTTTTTTCAAATCGGTTAAGTCATAAACGACTATGGAATTGTTCAGATGACCTATCTGATACATGCCATCGCATTCTTCCACATCTATACCGTCTTCACCGAAGCATCCGACGAATATGTCTCCAACCCGCAGGGATCCATCTTCTACAGGGTAATCATCAAGGTCTACGGAGCCATCGATGACCTCTGAGAAATCAAACTCTATTGATCCATAACCTGTCTCGACCTCGTCAGATGAAAGCTCGAACCCTACTCCCTCGATCTCTGTTTGATCGCTATGACCTATAAAAACATCTTCTCCTGTTCTGACAACACCCACGTCTATCATATCTTTTGGTATACCATCCACATCTATTCTCGAACTAACTCTTCCTCCGACCGTGGAGACAACAACAGGAAACCTTTCGATACTACCAGTGTTGATCATATCCTCCAGTGTTCCTGACCTTGATAATGCACCCATCAAATCACTTGACTGATGATTCAATATGGTCTGATCCCATTCAGGTCTATCTGGAGGTCTAACCATGTTACCAAGGTAAAAAACGATCAAAAGGCCTGCTATGATACCCTCTATCGCGTAGATATACCCTTTTCTCATGGTTTCCAAAACCTCATGTCCACCCTGACGATGTTGTCTTCTATGTTTGAAAACCTCCTTATATTTATCATTTCGTCGGCTGAAAGATGTATGTCTCGCCCAATGCTTTTAATATCTTTTTCAAGAACCAGGATATCGCCTTCACTCGGTATAACACCTGAAGTGATGATGTTAAGTGTGTATTCCCTGCCGTTTTCCCCAAGCTCCATATCAACGCTGCCATCTCCTGATGTTATCTCATGGTCGAACTCGAATCCTGAACCATCTTCTTGACCAACATGAACCTCGAAATCATTGTTTCCATCCTCGTAAACATAGAAGAAATATCCTTCTCCATCTATCACCTCATAACCCCAGCTACCTCCGGGTTTACCGGTGGGTTCACGGTCAGGATCTCCTTCCATGGATGTATCTATCACAACAAACTCCGTGAAGTCCATGTGAAATTCGAATTCGGTGGCTAAAATATTTTTCATATCTATATACCCTATACCAAATGTTTCATCCAGTGCTTCTATCTTATCCCTGTCCAAACCTCTTTCTTTGTGATCCTCAAGACCTAAAGATTTAACATCATCGATATTAGTCGGTTCATGCCAGTCATAACCCCACTCTTCTCCCTGACTCCAGTAACCAGGTGTCTCAAGAAGAGTTGTTGAAATCGTCCAACCGGTAACCTGTAATCTGTTGTGTGAGAGGTTTTCTGAATAACGGGGCACAACATTAAGGGTTGTAACGACTATAAAAAGTATGGCAACAAAGAAAACGGTTGCTCCACCTATATAATCGATAGAAATCTGTGCCTTCCTGATTTTAAACACCCAGTACGGTAAGTAAAACTACATAGGATATTACTCCTGCTGGAACCATTATTAGAGCGTGTTTGATACCTGCGGACATCTTTCCAGAACCTATCTCACCCGCTACAAGTCCGCTAAATATTCCCTGGACTATAAGCATGATAAAGAAGAGAGCCTGATAATAACACATCTGGTCTGTAGCGTCTACAAGACCTATCATAGGACAGAGATTACATATAGGTCTCACAAGCCCTACATCCGTACAGAAGTTTATAGCTCCACCTATAAAATCTCCTCCGCCTCCACCTATATCCAAGAGAGGTAACAAGATCCTATAAAGCGCTATTATGATACCAACGAAAAGGAAGTAGATAGCATATATTATGTATACCTGTTGCATCAGCGTGGCTTTCTTCTCCTTGTGAGCGGTCTGGATGCTTGAAAGATTTCTTGAAACGGAGTCCATCGTTTTAGCAATGTCTCCTCCGGACTCATAAGACTGCATTATTATGGAAATAGAATTCGAGATCAGTCTGGACTTGGTCACCCTGTCCTGAAACCTGTGCATCACTTCTGTAAACGGTATATCCCATGAAAGTTGTTTGGAAGACAGCTCTATGGCCTCGTTGAGTCTACCGTAGTCAGTCTGAGCAGCATTCTGAAAAGCCTGTGGAAGAGACATACCTGATTTAATCGCTTCAGACAGATTTCTAAGAAATGATGGCCACTGCCTCTCCATTTCCTCGTATTTTTTATCGTCAAAATAAGAATAAACACCGTATGGTAGGAAAGAAAATACAAGGCTTGCTAAAAACAATCCCGCTCCCACGGCCGATGAGATAAACACATATATCAAGATTGCGAGGAGTAAACCTGTCAGTCCCGCTATGATGGAGAAATACTTTATCTTCTCCTGCATCGACAAATTCCTCAAAGTTTTTTCTAAATCCATTTGAATCGCTCCTTGCTACATCTATTTTGGAAACATTTGTTAAAGTATTTTAATCAGGTTTATTCAGGAGTTCTCTATAGGTGAAACCGTCTTTACTATCAGGATAAACATCATTGACGAAATAGGTAAAAGCAAAAACACTGTTGCTATCTGCAAAGTAAGTATGACTATGGGTTCGGTTCCCAAAGATGACATGATCGTGGTTATTATCATTATGAAAACAGATCCTACTATCACTACCGTGATATACATCTCCACAAGAAGAGAAAGCGTGTCCGAGAACTTGTCCAGCTGCCTCCTGTAATCATCCATGTATGTATTTGCCTTCTCCCTCAGAAAACCTTTCAGGTCTCCACCTGTAGTTAGTATCGAATTAATACCCCAAAGCAAATCCTTGAACTTTTCTGAAGGAGTTCTCTTGGCCGCTCTAGTCAATGCTATCTCCGTATCAGCTCCAAAACCATAAACATCGTTAGCTATTTTACGGGCTTCTTTCGAAACCTCGCCATACTCATCAAACTCTCCCAGTAATCTAAAAATCGCTGCGATAGGTGTACCCATTCCCGCAACCGTTGAAAGGTAAGTGGTGGCGAATGGAAGGTTGAAATCTATGTTGTTCCTTCTTTTCGTGATCTTGTTGCTGGGATATATGTAAAAAAACATGAAAACTCCTACAGCGCCTCCTACTCCAAGAAATGGCCCTGCTATGAGCCCTCCTATAATCCCTCCTATACCTCCTGATACCAGTCCAAATATTATCCCGATAAAAGGTGTGATCACTACAAAGGCTATCACTGATGAAAGTACTGCTACAGAAAGATACTGTCTAAGAGTCATCTTGATATTAGCCTTTCTTATGTTGTCCCTGATACCGCTGAAGTTCTTCTCGTAATTAACAACTATGTCTCCAAAGTACTTAACAGAAAAATTCATGAAATCTTTTTTGAAGCTCATAAAGGTTACCTCTTGGGATATGTAAAAAATTTGTGGCCTCTACAATAAATTACTTCCCACTCATCAAGTCTGGAATATGTCCTCTTCTTCCTCTTCCTGCTCTATCTGAATATCTTCATCATCATCTTCCAGTATAACTTCATCCTCAACCCTTGACAGGATACTCTTTGGATCGGTGTAAAACATCGTGATGATCTCTCCAACATCTCTGTAATGCTTTATGCCTTTCTGATACATCCATTCAAGTATCTTCTTTCTTCTCATCATCTCTTCTTGTATTTCATCTACCGTCACACCGTGGTCCTCGACGATGTCGTGCAGCAAGAATGAATCGTTTTCGTTGATGAACTTGTCATCCTTAGCATCCCACTTGAAAACCCTATTGACAACCGGTCTCTGAGCATCTTTGTCGTACCTATCGAACTCGTATATGTTTCCAACCCTCCTGACATAATCTCCCTGCCTCCTTGTTCTCTTAGGAAATAATATTATATCCAGGTTTTCTATCAACGATGGGGGTAGGTCGATTGGTTTAGTTGTTAACCTGTCAAGAACTTTCTGTATGTTAGATGCGTGTATCGTAGACATTCCGGGATGTCCCGTAGCTATCTGCTGGAAAAGGATGTATGCCTCTTCTCCTCTGACCTCTCCTACGATTATGTAGTCAGGTCTCTGCCTCAACGATTCCTCCAGAAGATCTTCCATGGTTACTTCTCCAGCGGAGCTTTCTCCAGAACCGAAACCGCTCCTTGAAACTTCAGGAATCCAGTTGGGGTGTGGAAGTCTCAGTTCAGGGGTATCTTCAATAGAAACAATTTTCATCTCAGGTTTAACAAACAAGCTGAGAGCATTAAGCAATGTGGTTTTACCGGAAGCTGTTGCTCCGGATATCAGCATTGATTTACCGTGTTCCACACATAGCCAAAGGTATGCAAGTATCCTTGGACTAACAGAACCTGACTCGATCAGGTGTACCGGTGTCAGCGGTTCATCGGTGAACCTTCTTATCGTGAAGTTGGTTCCTCTTCTTGCTATATCGACCCCAAGAGTAGCCTGAACCCTTGAACCATCAGGTAAAGCACCGTCAAGAAGAGGTTTAGACATCGAAATTGTTTTTCCACATCTTTGAGCAAGTTTCCTTACAAAAGAATCCATTTCTTCGTCTGTCTCCCATAAGACATTGCTCTTGACAGAGCTGACATCAGGATTTCTGTGGTATATGTATACCGGTATGTTCACACCGTCGCATGATATGTCCTCAACCCTCTTATCCTTCATTATAGGTTCGAGTTTCCCTAATCCCACGAAGTTCCTGTAAGCATAGTACTGTAAGACCTCTTCCTCTTGACTCGATATACCAAAGTCCCTTGATTCAAGTATCTCCCTTACCTTTTCCTCCATATAATCCTTTGCCTCTTCGTGTTTCAGTTGATCGAACCTCACATCTAGTTGTTCCTTCAGAATATTCTCTATCCTCTCAAGAATGTCCATGTTCCTTTCAGATATTTCGGGTTCATGAACCCTGTATACCAGGGAGTTCTCTTCATCATCATACGTTATTGAAACTGATGCAAAAACCCTTTCATTAGGACCGGGATCGTTCGGAATAACAGGGTATTTTATGTTGATATCTCTTTTGGAGTCTCCATCATCGTTCAAAAGGTTATCCTCCCTTATCCACTCACCAGGTTCTTTTTCCCTGATTAATTCTATCTTATCCCTTTTACTATCCATTATGCTCATGTCTCTTTTACTGCTTCCTTCTCCTTTACCCCCACCTTTCTCTATGATCCTTTCCTTTTCTATCCGCTTTATCTGTTCCTTGTCAAGATCTTTTAGATCTATATCTTCAGATCTGGGTGGCATGACGTATCGAACATTGCCATCACCTTGGCCCGAACCTCCACCGGACATATTTATGGAATTCTTTTTCTCGTTGGCCTTTTTCATCTTTCTTATAAGTTTAGCAATGTTTAAAGCCATTTAACCACCTATAGACACATTTTTTCCATCCATACGTACGTTTGCTGTTTCAAAATCACTGACAAAAGAACCTTGTAAATCGTAAAAGTTTTCCATGCCGTTCAGGTTGTGACTAACAAAAGATCTGCCGCCAAGATTAACTTCAACTCCCGAATCGGATAGTACGACACTGTAATACTCGTTAGCTATAGAGTTAGGCAGTACAAAATTGACCTCCCCATGATCAGCGCCTGTGGACAGTAGAAACGCGATGTTTGAACTAACAACGTCTCCAAAAGCCTTGCCCTGATTTTCTATCGCTTCATCCCTCACATTTTCTCCAAAGCTTTCAAAAGCGGTTACGAATCCCGCTACTATAACAACACCTACACCGAATAAAATAACGATCTCTATTATCTGGCTCTGACCCTTGCTCATAAGATCACCCCACACTTATCGAAACTATTCTTTTTTCAAGAGGACCTCCTCTTCTAGATACGCCCTCTGTTTCTGATCCCTGACTTTCAAGATAAAGTGTATGGCTACCCGAAGAAACGCTAATATCTCCTTCAACCCTTAAGTCTATCTGAAATCCTTCATTAGTGTCAAGATCGTTGAGTTCTCTGAAAGCAAGTCTGTAACGGGTGTTAAATTCTTCACCTCGGTAATCTGCGAGCCCGAGTATAACTCCGGGTTTATCAGTACCTGAAACACCGTATGATTCGCTGTCGTTAACGGTCTGACTTCCCTCAAAGTCCAGGCCTCTTACCTCTCGCTGGTTCAAAGGTGCCCAGTCGTCCTTCGAGACATAGGCTGCATCGGTGGTGACACCGTACTCTATCATATTTTCATCTTCGTTTATTATCAAAGACCCCTTGTCTATCTCAAAATTAACTGTTGTGCTACCTCCTGACAAGGCTATTTCTTCTATGGATTCTGCTAAAACATTCATTTGATCTAAAGAATCTTCTAAAATTCTGACATCTTGTTCTTTTTCAAGGAGAGGTAGTCCCCACATTAAAGAAGCTGTCACACCGGATATTATTATACCTGCTAACAAGACAGCAGTCACAACTCCTACCTGTCCTTTTCTAAACAACTTGTCCATTGTTAATTAATTAAAAAGAAGGGTAAATAAATATAACGATTTTAATGATGCATTCAGTTGGGTTCAGGTTCTCCTCTACATCTGGCAGAAACAGTCATATCATTCATATCGGTGAACCTAAAACTGATATCGTAGTGGTTGTAAAGCTCCAAATCTCCTCCCGTATCTATCCTGTATGCCGCTATGTTGTTAACGTTAGAAAAATCATCATCAGGTCCCAATATTTCAACATTGTTATCCGTCAAATCGCTTATAAAGTTCATGCCATAAACGGTCAAATCGTCTTGTCTTTCACCTGTTGCCCTGTCATGAACCAACATATCCACAGGGTTTATGTTCAAAGCTATATCTCCACTGTTCCTGAACCTTGCCACAATTACGCCATTTTCATAACAATCCAGATCCGTAATAGAAACGTCCCTGTTCCACCTATCCATGTCTTCTTGGGTTCGACCGGTTATAGTATCCTGAAGCTGTGTTATCCAGATATATGCTCCTCCTGCAGCTGCAACTGTCATCATAAGAAGCAACAAAACAGCAATAACAGGAGTAACACCTTTCTTCCTATCGAATCTTTCTCTAATTTTCATCTAGTACCAACCTAAACTTGTTTTTATTGACCACGGCAGGTAACATCTACCTCATAGTCGTTCTCGTCCACGAATCTAACTGTTACATCGTAGTAATCAGCGTATTCAAGATCTATGTTGTCAGTCCAGTCATCATTTATCTCAAGCTCATACTCATAAACGGATCCTGGATTAGAAATATCTCCGTCAGGAGTTTCTCTGAAATAATCCGCTGTTGTTCCCTCCGTTAAATCCGCTTCATAGAGTTCTGTGTATATGTTGCCTGTTGCTTGTTCTCTAATAATTATATCCACAGGTACAGGGCTTATAGCTGTGTCGCCGCTGTTCCTCAAGTACATGTCTATATCAGACTCGTCACATGTGATGGCTTCCATACTAATGCCCACGTCCATTTCACCCATTTCATCATCTGCTTGCTGCATAAATTCGTCTTGGAGCTGTGTCATCCATATCCAAGCTCCTCCTGCAGCTGCAACTGTCATCATAAGAAGCAACAAAACAGCAATAACAGGTGTAACACCTTTACTCGAGGTTTTGAAACTATTAATAAACTTATCCTTTAATCCTTTGAATTCCATAATTAAACCACCTAAGATTTTTTCCTCCTTCTTTTCGAAGTCTTTCTAGGTCTTCTAGAGTTAGATTTTCTTCCTTCGGCAGATATACGTTTCATACGTTTATCTAGTTGTTCAAGACTCTTATCTATCTTACCTAACCCTTGAAGCATCTGTTCATTAGTCTCCTTGAGATCTGACATACCATCAGCAATAGGATTAACGATGCTCTGCTTGATATTACTGGAAACATCTTCTTCTAGCGATGTTTCAGATGCCTCCTTTAAGAGTTCCATAAAACCACTCATCTGATCCGAAACATTATCCATCTTATCGATAAGTGTCTCAACAGAGTTATGAAGCTTGCTTGTGGATTCAACCATGTCGTTAACAATTTTCTGATTGGACTTCATTATGTCCATTACGTCACTCACAAGTTCACTGCTGGAACTTCCTCCACCGGTTACCTGTGTTTTCTCAAGCTTCTTGATCCGGTTCTCGAGCTTTCTAATCGGTCCCATTGGGATTACCTCGTACTCTCCAGAACCAGCTTTTTTTTCATCTGATAGTTCCACTTCATCACTCATATAGTATCTACCTCGGACTAACTCACAGAAAAAAATGAGTCACATCTATATAAATAACTTACCCGGGAATGTAGAAAAAATAGGGTTAAAGGGGGAGGATTCTACATCATACCTCCCATGCCACCCATGCCACCCATGCCGGCTGGTGGACCTCCAGCACCTGCATCAGGTCCGCCATCAGAGCTAAAACCTGATGCGGAAATCACATCATCTATCCTCAAGATAAGTTCAGCTGACTCTGAAGCCGACTGAACTGCCTGAGTTTTGATCTGTAGCGGTTCTACAACGTCTTTATCGTAGAGATTTTCTGATTTACCTGAGAAAACGTCGATTCCCGCCCATTTATCTCCTGATTCGTGTTTATTTCTAAGATCAACTAGGACGTCGATAGGATCCAGTCCAGCGTTTTCTGAAAGCGTTCTTGGGATAACTTCGAGAGCTTCTGCGAAGGCATTTATAGCTAATTGCTCTCTTCCTCCCACAGAATCAGCGAAATCCTTTAGTTCTTTTGCGACTTCTATTTCTGTGGCTCCTCCTCCACCAACTATCTTCCCTACTTTCAAGGCGGAAGTTATACCACCTATCGCATCTTCGAAAGCTCTCTCAATTTCGTCCACAACGTGCTCGGTGCCTCCTCTAACAAGTATGGTCACCGATTTAGCCTTTTCGATGTCCTCAACGAAAAGCATCTTGTCACCACTGACATTCCTCTCTCTGATACTTCCTGCTTCTCCTAGATCTGATTTGTCAAGGTTGTTCAAACTTGTAACTATGTTACCTCCTGTTGCTTTCGCTAATTTCTCCATATCGGATTTCTTGACCCTTCTAACTGCAAGAATGTTGTTCTTGGCCATGTAGTGCTGCGCGATGTCGTCAATTCCTTTCTGACAGAACACCACGTTCGCTCCTGATTCCTTGATCCTGTTGACCATTTCCTTCAGGCTCTCCTCTTCCTGGTCAACGAATTCCTGGAGTTTTGAAGGATCGCTTATCTGTATCTCGGCAGAAGTCTCTGTTTCCTTGACCTCTATAGCGGTGTTTATAAGAGCTATGTTCGCATCATCTACGCTGGAAGGCATTCCAGGATGGACTTTTTCCTTGTCGATGAGAACTCCTTCGATCAGTTCGCTGTCATTCACGGAACCTCCCTGGCTCTTCACAATCTTGATTAGATCCCTGTCTATCCTGTAACTTCCATCGTATTTTTCGGCAACTGACCCCACTGCATCAGCACAGATTTTGGAAAGATAATCCTTTGAGCTCTCTGAGCTCTTTCCTGTCATCGCTGTTTTAGCAACGGACTGCAGTTTATTTTTGTCTTTGAAGGATACATCTTCTGCAACTTCTTCAAGCACTTCAAGTGCTTTCATCTTGGCCATCCTGTAACCAGAAGAGATAACTGTTGGATGGATATCCTGCTCCAGAAGATCTGAAGCTTTCTTCAAAAGCTCTCCTGCAATAACTACTGCTGTTGTTGTTCCGTCCCCGACCTCTTCGTCCTGGGTCTGAGCGATCTCCACCATCATCTTTGCAGCAGGATGTTCTAATTCCATCTCATCAAGGATGGTAACTCCATCGTTGGTAACGATAAGATCTCCGATGGAATCCACCATCATCTTGTCCATACCTTTTGGGCCTAGAGTAGTTCTTATAGCATTTGCCACTGCTTTACAAGCGTTTATGTTGTTTTCTTGAGCATCCCTACCCTGTTGTCGGGTAGCATCCTCAGACATAATGAATATTGGTTGTCCTCCTAAATTTGCCATTTCAATCACCTATTGTATTATTCCTAACTTATCCTCAGAACTGAAAATATGTTTTTGGTTTTATCAAATTAATTTCTTTCTGTAAACTTTTTTATAGGTATCCTCTTGGAAAAACTCTGTCTCGAAACCATTTTTGACTTCCGATGATGAGCATCAAATAATTTTTATAGGAAACAAAAAAATGTTGTGATTAAAAATTTGCTTGTTCAGTTTTGAGAAAAAATTTTCTCTTATATTCTTAATACCAAAAACTAATCAGGTTTGAAGCAACTTCTATCGAAACTGTTAGATTTAAAAAATTCAAAATTCGAATATCCAACGTTAGTCATAAAGCGAATCAGGTTTTTATCAGCTTATCTAACAGCGGACCCTTAGCTCAGCTGGTTAGAGCACCGTCCTTATAAGGACACTGTGCCCAAAAAAAATCGGAGTGGCACAGAATCGTTTGAATTAGTTTTCGCCATGAGATAGGCGGAGGTCCGGGGTTCGAGCCCCCGAGGGTCCATGGTAATAATTTCTTTTCGGTCATACCAGGAACAGGAAAAGCAGATCTCCAACCGTAACGCTCAAAATTATGGCTACAGGAAAAGCAGGGACAAACATCACCCCTGACCTTATATTCACAGTTTCAACTGATTCTCTGATTTCTTCAACGTTTTCCTCTGACAACCCAACGATCCTGTCAGAGCTTATTGTTTCTTCTCCAATTTTTACATCCTCGGCAAGCACATCTCCTACAGATAATTCTTCCACATCTACTTTCTTGGTCATGCCCACGTTTTCCACGACTTTGAGAAACCTGTAAATTAGCAGCATGCCGAGTAAAAAAGGTCCTGAAACGGATATGTACGTCAATGAATTATTTAAAAACTGATCGGGCACTAAAATCCTTGAAAAACCGATTATAACTACACAGTAAACTATAAAAATCGCTAAAACGGTTTTCCAATAGTTTTTTATGTCTCTAAAGTATTCCTCTACAACACTTTTATCGCTCAGACCCTTAAAAAGGGCGAAAAGAAGTGTGTAGACAGCTCCTATGATAAATATGTTCATCAGGAGTGTCAGTGCGAACGGCCATGTGGCCAGCGATAATGGAGAAAAAACCTCTGGCAGGACCGGCATCGCGAATCCTACAGCACCCATAACAAATGCATCGGCTCCTCCCCATACACCTGTCAAGAAGAACAACCATCCAAGCGCAAAAAAAGATGTCCCGACCACTATGGAGGCTAAAAAGTACATGAATTCTCCTGTGAACTGCCACATCGCTAGGTTCACTAATAGACCGGAAACAGCAGTGATTATCGAAACATAGTCCGGTACCTCGGTGGTTTTTAAATCCCAGACAGCTGCTATGGTGCTTCCAACTATTGCTATCGAAAATCCTAAGTAACCGAGCATCACTTTATGATATGATGATCTTTAAAATAAAAGCGTATCTATCGAAACCCTTTTTTTTTAGAAAAGTAATGGGGTCTTTCCCCCAAACAACTATTAAATCATGAGAACGAAAACTTTTCTATAAACCACCCTTAAGACACATGCCGATGGAATAAAAATGGAATGGACAGAAAAGATTATATCCACCGATATAGACGAACTACTGAAATACATTCTTGAAAAAGGTTCTTCAACGGTTCCAGAGATAGCTGAAGAACTTGGCGTTCCTGAAAAAACTGTCAAGACCTGGGTTGGAGCTCTTGAAGATGATAAAATCGTGGAAAAACATTACTCAGCTAAGAGAGGTACCGTGATAAAACCTAGACCCGAGAACATGAAGAAGGACAGGGAAAAAATCAAGGACAAAGCCAAGGATGAGATAAGAAAAGTTAAAGAAGACATGGAAGATGTCGAAGAACTTGAACAGGTTAAAGAACATCTTAAGAAGTTAGAAAAGATTTTCGTGCATGAACAAGAGGCTTTAGAAGATCTCAGAAAAGTTTTGAACAAGATCAAGGAGGATGAGAAAAAGATAGAGATAGAACTGGAAGACGACCATGGTGAAGCAGCTCTAAGCATCCTGGAAACCATCGACAGGGATATAGGAACAGAAGAGAAAATAATTGAGGAGAAGAAAAAGTTCGAGGAAAGAAGAATTAATATAGAAAATTACATCAAAACTATCGATAGGATAGAGGAATTGATAGCGAAGGAGAAAAACGAAAAAGATGATGATCATGGGAAGAAGGGTCTGAAGGAAAAAATCAAAAACTTATTCAACAAGTGATGAGAAAATGCTGGTATAGATGAAAAAAGAGTACGTGGTCGAGGCGGATAAAGTACCTGCAAAAATAGAGATAACTGATGAGACAGATGATTACGTCCCTAGGTACAAGATACACCGTCCCAGGATGGAAAAATCCACTGAAGCATTTCTAAAAGAGGTTAAAAAGGAGTTAATTACCGAGGTTACTCTTACAGAAGAAGAGTACATAAGTTCTTCCAAGCTTGAGGAGGTCAAACAGAAGTTCAGGGATAAAGCGAACAGCATCATAGAAGAAAATCTTCCCTCGATAGGCGAAAGATCGAAGCAGATACTTGTGGGCAACCTTTTACATGAGATGCTTGGATTAGGAGACCTCGAGATACTTTTAGCCGATGAAAAACTTGAAGAGATAGTTATCAACAATGCTGAAGAACCCGCATGGACCTACCACAAACAGCATGGCTGGGTTAAAACAGATCTGGAACTTGAGGACGAGGACGAGATAAAGAACTATTCTTCGATAATAGGTAGGAGGGTCGGCAAACAGATATCTAACTTAAACCCTCTGCTTGACGCTCATCTCCCTTCAGGTGACAGAACAAATGCTACTATAACACCTATATCTACTCAGGGAAACACTATAACTATACGAAAATTCGCTAGAGATCCGTGGACCATCACAGACTTTATAGAGAACGGGACTGTTAACTCCAAGATTTCGGCTCTTCTCTGGCTTGCCATCCAGTACGAGATGAACGTTCTTGTTTCTGGAGGAACCGGTTCAGGAAAGACATCTCTGCTGGGAGTTCTACTTCCTTTCATACCTCCAAACCAGAGGATAGTATCTATAGAGGATACAAGAGAGGTTTCGCTTCCCGAGTTCCTTCACTGGGTCCCACTTACAACAAGAGAACCTAACCCAGAGGGAAAAGGAGGTGTTTCTATGCTTGACCTGCTTGTTAATTCTTTGAGGATGAGACCAGACAGGATAATCGTGGGAGAGATAAGAAGAGAGAAACAGGCTGAAGTGCTTTTCGAGGCCATGCATACAGGTCACTCAGTTTACTCAACCCTTCACGCTGACACAGCTATGCAGACCATAAGAAGGCTTAAAAATCCTCCTATAAACGTTCCTAAAACCCTTATAGAAGCTATAGATCTTAACGTGGTCATGTTTCGTGACAGACGTAGGAACATAAGGAGGACTATGCAGGTCGCAGAGGTTGTCACAGACCATCTGGGAGATGAAACCCAGATAAAACCTAACATCATTTACAAGTGGCATTCTGACGTTGACAGGATAGAGAAACAACGTGATAGTCATGCTCTTTATGAAAAACTTTCCATGCATGCCGGCCTAACGGAGGAAGAGATAGACAAAAGTTTGAAAGCTAGAGAGGACATACTGAACTGGATGGTCAAAAACAATGTCAACGAGGTTAACACGGTTGGAAAAGTTGTTGCGGAGTTCTACCAGGATGAAGAAAGAGTTATAAATCTAGTTGAAAATAATTCGGAGCCTGAAGAGATTTACTCCCTTTGATCTAAACCATATCTAATCCTTGAACTCTAGATGGATGTTGTGATCTCCTTCATCGTCAACAAGCTCGGATATAACATCTTTTAATCCCTCGGAAGCAGCTGATTCTCCTTTGTAATCCTCTATTTTTCCAATTATGTACTTGAATAGAAAAGCTACATCTTCCTTGTCCACTCCTAATTCCTCGATAGTCTTGTGTATATTTTCCATCCTCTGGTAATGTTTCAGGTCTTTTCTTATCTCCTTCAATGTTTCAAGCTTCTTTTTCTCGATCTCGAGATGTTTTCTCTTGTAGGGGGACATTTCCTCCATATCTTCTGAACTCATAACGCTATTTTATGGCGAACCAAATAAAACAGTTTCGAATCTTTTATCAAAACTTTTATTGGACGAAACAACAAACTAATTGTTAGATGGTTGCAGAAAACAGCGGCGTAAAAAACCCTGAGCAAAGAAAGAAAAAGAAGAGCTTGAGGGAAAAATTTATAGATAGGATTCTACCGATAGCGGAGAGAACTGAGGAATTATTCCCTACTTTGAAAAAAGAGATGGTTCAGGCAGGTATGAAAGACAGGGACAAGACAAGGTATGTCGCAGAGCAGATGTTTAATGCTTTAACACTTGCCTTTTATTCTGCTGCTGGACTTGTTATCGTGGGTCTTATCTTCGGGGAGACCGATTTTTATGGATACGCAGCTATTATTTCACCAGTAATACTTATTTTCGGGACATTCACCTTCATAAAAAAACCTAGGGCAGAGGTAAATAAGCGGATGAGGGATATAGAAAAGGAGCTTCCCTACGCTATGAGACATCTGCTGATAGAAGTAGAAGCGGGCATCCCGCTGTACCAGGCCATGGTATCTATCACTGAGGGTTACGGTGCTGTTTCAGAGGAGTTCAAAAAAATCGTTAACGAGATAAATGCAGGGGAAGATGAAGTCAAGGCACTTGAAAACGCTGTCCTGAGGAACCCGTCTCAAAAGTTCAGGAGAGGTCTCTGGCAGATAATAAACGCTTTGAGATCCGGATCCGATATATCGAATACGCTTTCATCTCTTGTAGACAACCTTATACAGCAACAGATACTTCAGGTAGAAAAGTACGGGGAAGAACTGAATCCTTATACCTTGATGTACATGCTCATCGCTATAATAATGCCATCTCTCGGTGTGACTTTTTTCATGATGCTCTCAACGTTCACGGGTTCAGAGGTCAGCAACAACATGTTTTATGGGGTACTTGTAGGGTTAACGGTTTTCCAGATGTTTTTCATAAACCTTGTTTCAACAAAAAGACCTAAGGTGAAGACATGAAAAGGGAGAGAGTCGAAAAATTCGTTTATAATGTTTTACCCCAGATTTACAGGGATAAGATAGAGGAAGAAGCTGAATACGCCAGAGTAGAAAATATCGAGGCGACATGTTTCAACATTTTATCCTCCACTTCTCTGTTACTAGCGTTTTTCCTACTATTAGCGCCATTTGAAGCCCTTACAAAGGCCATAATAGTGGCTGTCACAGTCCCCATCATAATCAGCCTTCCCTACATACTTGTAAGTCTTTACGCCAACAACAGGAAAAACGAGGTGGAAAAAACCCTTCCTGTTGCTCTCAATCTTATCAGCTCAAACATGAAGTCGGGTTTGACCGTTGACAAGGCCTTTCTTCTCTCAGCAAGGGACGAGTTCGGTCCACTTGCTGACGACCTGAAACACACCGCTATGGAGATGTTCGGGGGTAAACCTGTGGGAGAGTCTCTAACTGAACTCGCGAAGTCCACAAACTCGGAGCTTTTCAGGCAGACACTTACACTACTGAAAGACGGTATAGAGACGGGTGGAAAAGTTTCGCAACTCCTGGAATCTTCAGCAAAAGACGTACAAAAATCTTTAAGGTTGAGAGAAGAGATAGCGACCAATGTGAAGATGTACTCGATGTTCATACTTATCGCTTCTATCATAGGCGCTCCTATACTATTCAGCATATCAGTACACCTCACAGAAGAGACCTCGCAGATGTGGTCCGAGGGAGACATAGATTTTGACGATCTTCCAGCAACAAGAGGAGGTTTCACACCAGAAGAACCATCGTTTAGACCTGAATTTTTCTCAAATTTCGCCATAGCTGCTATAGCTATTTCAAACATCTCAGCAGCGTTCCTAATCTCTGTCATAAAAAGAGGTAATATGAAAGAAGGAGTGAAGTATGCTCCAGTATATGCCATAACAGCGGTAGCTGTCTACCTCATTTCAAACCAGATAATACAGATGCTTCTATGAAAAAGGCGTAAATTTTTATATCGCCTAAATCAAAAAAATAAACATGGTAGAGATGAAAGAACTGACCAAAGGTAGAAAAGGGCAGTCCGCCATCGAATACCTGAGCACATACGGCTGGGCTTTGTTAGCCATAGTGATCGTCGGAGCAGTACTGCTCCAGATGGGAATCTTCGACCAGTGTAACAAGATGCAGCCAATGTTCACAGGAGAACTCCTGGACATCAACGACTGGGACTTCGTAGGAGAAGATGAAATCTCGATTGAAATCGTTGCTATAGATGACACAGTGGAAGTAACAGAGATCGAAATAGATTTTGGAGACGAAGAAGTCAATTGGGAAGATACTGAAGGAGTGACCATCAACCAAGGTGAAACCGAAGTAATCAATATTGATGATCACGGCCTTGACCCTGGTACATGTGCATCAGGCGACATAGATATCACCTACAACGCAGGAGAAATTGACGGTAGAATAGCAGTAGGTGACGGACAGCTACAGGGAAGAGTTCCG
>JALDAG010000029.1 GCA_022729255.1 Candidatus Nanohalarchaeota archaeon
GAAGTAACAGAGATCGAAATAGATTTTGGAGACGAAGAAGTCAATTGGGAAGATACTGAAGGAGTGACCATCAACCAAGGTGAAACCGAAGTAATCAATATCGATATTGAGGATAACGACCTTGGTTCAGGTACATGTGCATCAGGCGACATAGATATCACCTACAACGCAGGAGAAATTGACGGTAGAATAGCAGTAGGTGACGGACAGCTACAGGGAAGAGTTCCGTAAAAAGAAGGTCCTAAAAAAAACCTTCGCTTTTCCACACTTTTTCTTTTTATTTTTCTCAGTACAGAAGATCCTCAACATCCAATGTTTCAGCAGATTTTTCGTCTATCCTGAACCAAGAGTATCTTTCAACATCAGATATACCTTTTAGTTTCCGGACTTCTTCTCCCGAATCATCGAAGTAGAGATGATCTACAGCGGATCTCTCTAAAGACCTGAATTCGGAGGGTAGCGATGGCACATCGATCAATGAAGCGAAACCTTGTTCGCCCTCCACATCTTCCATCCTGTCGAAGAAATCAGGTGCTTCACTTGAATAAAAAAAGCACTGTTCATCCACCATTTCGGTAATGTAACTCTCCCAAATATTTTTTTCCTCCATCAACACGATTGGAGCGGAAAATTCAAGATCTTCGATCGAAGGAACTCCGCCTACATATACTTCCAAGTTCTCTTCTGATCCACAGAAACCTTCGATGTCATTTTCTGTTTCCGATACAACACCTCCAAAATCGGAGACCTTCTCGGATTCTGCATCACAAAGGTCCTCTATCAAAAGTGTTTTAGTTTCAGGGTCTTCGACATCTTCCAAGGGTTTTGATCCATAAACAAAAGGTTCTCCCGAGAACCATTCGCCATCAAGATCTCTAGCAGAAGTGTTGTAGTGGTAAATAACTCCTTCTAAGACTTTTTCTGCTCCTTTCCTCTCGGGTTCACATCTCTCAATGAAGTTTGAAACTGTGCCTCCGGTTTCCAGTCTCATAAGAGGGTCCTCAAATCCTTCAGCAGAAACTTCCACTGTTTCAGATCTTTCCTTGAAATCGAAACCTGCCGACACAGAGCTTTCATTAACATGTAAATCATATATCACCTCAAAAAAAGTCTCGAAACCTTCAGAAGACAATTTTACATCCCTAACTTCCATTTCAAAAAAGTAGTTCTCATGTTCAGCCTGCTCCTCCATGCTAATCATCCAGTCCGAGAAAGAAGTTTCCTCCATTATACTCATCGGTTCCCCATCCAATGTACCGTTCATAAAAACCTCTGGAAAAACTTCTTGAGCTGAATCTATAGGTTCTCCATCATCTATAACCATGGAAGATACGGTTACCATAGATCTTCCTGCCGCTGCATCAATACCCCTGTTCATATCGTGAAAGATACTCTGTACAAATGAATTCATCTCGGATACACCTGAAACTTTTTCCAGACCCGAGGAATATTCCAAGGGAGCGAACATAAGCAGGAAAATCAGGTTCAACACTATCAATGCATAAAGCGTATAAACAAATCCCTTCCTTTTCATTCCTTCCACACCTCAACTGACACCCTTGAAGGACCCCATATCCATCTTAATCCGTCCATAACGTTTGTCTCAAATTCGAAAAAGTCTTCGTCAACCATGAAGTCTATCTTCCCGTCACCTGTAACATCCAGTTTTTCCAGCAACCTGTCGAAAGCATCGTTAACAGCATCTGAACTGTTGTCCCACTCATCCGACTCGTTGCCAACCTCCAACACAAAACTTCCGTACCTGGTATCCACCTCTCTTGTACCACCTTCAGCTCTCTCAAACACATCTCCGTAACCAGAACCTCCTTCAACAAGTATCTCATATACAACAGATGTGTAAGGGCTTCCACCGGTTCTATTGTCCGGGGAGCTTCCTGTGTCGACCGATAACAAGTTTTCTCCTCCGGTTATCTTTTCTGGAGGTATACTGATTTGGAAAGGAGCTCCAAGTTCCTCGTAGTTCTCCCCAAACTTTTCAAGGCTGAAAACATTTTTCCATTCCCCTTCATGTTCTTTTTTGACCCTGTCAACCCAGTACCTTGAAGAGTAAGATATCATATCAGCACTCAAAACCTCTGTATCACCTGGTATGTAGAATGAACCGTTTTTGGGTGATTCGACTTCTCCTCCGAACCTGTTGCTCTCAAATGTAAGGGGAACCATGCCATAACCCGAATCATTGATTTCTTCTTTAAAACTTATGTTAACATGGGATTCAGGACTCAATGAATCATCAAGGCTTTCCTCGGCAACAACCATCTGTTCCTCCATGGAAGCCTCAAGGATATCGTGACTCAGCTCTTCAAAAACGCTTACCAGTTCATCCGGATCAACACGGTAGAAATCTCCTCCACCGCATTCAGCCGCTGCTTCAAGTTCCTCTATGCTTTCATCATCATCTTCATCCACAAAAGCCACCGAGTGAACCGTTACGTTGTGATTTTTGTTTGCTCTGCAGGCTGCTTCAACTGTGTGGTCCTGAGCATCATTTTCATTTCCTTCATCATGGTAAATGAACTCTTCTAACTCTGTTCTCTGATTCGAGGATCCTCCAGAAAGAAGTATCATGGATCTCTTTCTGTACTCCTCAGCTGAAAGTTCTGCGTCGAAAAACGGTTCGTCGTCAACAGAAGAGTTGATGGCTAAAACGTTGTCCTCCTCTTCCAAGATTTCCGGTTCCAAGACATCGCTCTTGAAACCCTCGAACGATACATCATCAACATACCATCCCTCATACAGCTCATCTACTTCCCTGATACTATCGAACCTGAACCTGAATCTTAACGCTCCTTCTTCCCCTACATCTAACGATTCATCCTCCCAGCCATCTGTCGGCTGATTGTATTCCTCCAATGTCTCCCAGCCATCGCCGTAATCTACTTCGAGGTATGCTGCATGGTTCTGCTGGTGGTCATCTATATCAAGTCTGTGTGAAAAAGTCAGGGGTTCCTCCCCGGATGCATCGATCCATGGAGACTCCATCGCTCCTCTCTCCCTTTTATCCGTCATGAAATGTCGGGACTCCGCTATTCCGAAGTACCAGGATGTTTCACCGGAAACAGAGTCGTGTTCGGAGATATGCCATAGACCTGAAACGTTCTTCCAACCACCAAAAATCCTGTCCCAATAAATTCCTTCTCCTTCAAAACTGTCGATAAGTTGTCCGTTTAGGTAAACATCTGTCTCTCCAGAAGAAGAAACTGATAAAAACGGTTGCCTGTACTCGTTTAAGCCATAATCGAACTCTTTCCTGAAAAAGAAGCTGTCGGATTCCTCTAATCCCTGGTCGGTTGCAGGAGCTGTGATGTTCTCCCAATCCGAATGATCGAAATCTCTTTCGTTCCATCCATCATGCTCCTCTTCAGAGTAAAACCAGTTGCTTCCATTGCTGAATGGTTTTACATAAGGATTTTCTTCGGGTAACTGCCTCATCAAAAGGTTTGTCGTTCCCATCAATACTCCGCACCCAACACATGTCGGTTCTCCTGTTCCCCACTCATCTATCTCAGAGATCAATGGTTCTTTTTCATAGCTCAGCGGATAGTAAGAATATATTTCATTGTTGAAGGCTGAAAGACCAGCCCTTGCCTGTGTCGCATTTTCGAATATCTCCAGAAATTTTTTGTTGGCGGCCTCAGAAGCCTCCCATTTATCATGGTATTCGGAATCATGTAGTCGCGCCTGCATGTTTCCAGATACATCTGTGACAGACACAACATCTGGATCGGCGTCTACACCTGGTATCTCACCTATGTCGCTAACACCTATCCTCAGGGGCACCGTATTGTTACTCAGAGATGTGTAATCAATACCATGTTGGTTAAAAGTTTCTGTTACCTCGTCATCATCGATGAAAACTTCGTTGTCACCGCTTCCCTCGTGTAGAGTGACGTTACCTACGTTCATGTATATATCTACATCTGTATCGTATTCAAGATAAAAATCGAGTGATTCGAGTTCTCCTGGTACTTCGAAGGAGTCGTATAGGTTGATAATACCATCTATCCCTGGAAACTTTTTTCTCTGAAAACCTGAGTCATCGAATTCGTCCATCGAGTAGGAACGGTTGTAGTCTATTCTGATAAAACCTCCTCCAATGTTTGATTCTTCACCGAGAAATTCGAACTCGAAGAGGTTGTCTCCATCCTCCATCGACTGACAGATATCTTCTCTAAAATTTTCGTCGCAGACATACCACTCATCCGCAAAAAATCCCTGTTCAGAGACGTTGTAGTATCCAGCATCTAAACCATTGATGTTTAAGGAAAAGTTCGAGGCCGCGTCAACCTCCATGTATACCGATGTTATTTTGTCGTGTGGTGGAAGCTCGACTATACCTGAAACGTTTCCCTCTCCGACATAGTTACCGAAGTAAAAGTATTCCGAGTTCTCGGCTCCTGCCTGAGAAATAGAAGCGGTCGACATGTATCCCCTTGGAGCCCTGTCCCTTGAAACACCTGAGACCATTCTGACAGATCTTCCCACAACTTCTGCGTCTTCCCTGTTACCAGTTCCGAAAATGATTTCTCTGCCATGTTCGTCTTCAAAAACAACGTCGAATCCGTAGCCATCAGGAACTGTTTTGGAAAACTCTTCGATTATTTTTGATGCTTTCTCCTCTTCCCCGGAACCGTATAACAACGCAGCGTTCTCCACCACCGAGTTTTCAAGATCTGAATCCGTCAAGACTGTTCCATCTATTATGCTTTCATAAAAAGATTCGTTGAAAGCCTCTCTCATGGATATCTTGGAGAATGTTTGAGAGAAGTCTTCAGCTACATAACCCACATCCCTGAACTCTGTCATAGCAACCCTGTCCTGACCAGTCATGTAGAAACCTCTGAAAACAAAGAATCCTGTCAACAGTAAGAAAATGGCGAAAAACGAGTCAAACGAGAAGTACATGCCTTTTCTCATTTCCAAACCACCATCTCGAAAACAGCTTCTTTAAGTTCGCCTCCATCCCTCATCACGACCTGTCTTCTAACAGGCACCAAAGTTTCCGGGTTTTCCGGTTCCACGCCAAAGCTCGTATCCGACCCGAAAAAGTAGAGGTCTGATACCTGAGAACCCTCAAGATTTAGCTGTTGAACCGATGTCTCTTCAACAGTATCGCCTGTGAAGAAAAAAGTGTTGGAACTCCATGAGCAAACAACGCAGAGACCTTCATCTTCAACGTAAACGTTTTCGGCATCCTCGAAACCCTTTGAAAAGGATTCGAATTCCAGTTCATCGCCTTCAGATAAGTGTTTGTTTATGATGTTGTTTGATCCGTCCACAACCGTTCCGCTACCCGAAACTTCTTCGAATGATTCAACTCCTTCTATAACGCTTATTATCTCTCCCTCTCCCATCTGCACATAGACGTTTTTTTCAGCGAATTCAGCCAGTTCTTCATGATTTGAAACGTTTTCCCTATGTACCGATGGTTTTATGGATACAGCACAATCATAATCTTCTCGGTTAGAAAGAAACGATTCGAAGACCTCCTCCTCAGAACCCTCAAAAACGTTTTCGAAACCGGTGTAAACATTTTCCTGACCCGACCAGTACAGATCCCATTCAAAACCTGTACCCTCAACAAGGTCTATGAAGACAGATGTCTCGGATGCGATGACAGCTATCTTTCCTCCACAGACACCTTGAACAGCATCTATTTTTTCGGAAATTATTTCAAGGTTGAAATCGTACCTTGTTATCCTGTTCAAACTTTTGAATTGTTCGTAGTCCATCCTCTTTAGTTCCAGAAACCTCGATGATTTCACAAGGTTCGGAGAATCCGCGATACCGGTCACTTCCACGTCTGAAAAGGTCCAGTTTTCCGGGTATCCCGGTGTACTAACAAGAAAATCGGATGTTCTTACAGCCTGTTCCTCCATTATATCTTCTTCGTGAAATAACATCCCCGAATCAGCGGTATAATCTATTAGGTATATAGAAAAAACTGTTAGACCCGTGAAAACAAAAAAGCTTAGAACCATGTCCATGGAAAATATCTGGGCCTTCATTCTACCACAATGCTTCCATCAATGTTTTTTATCGTGTTTTCGCCCGGCTCTATATCCCCATCTACATGATCTATTGCTGTAGAAGAATAAACAGTTCTGTCCTTCCAAGAGACTACAACATACCCTGGTTCTACTTCTACCGAATAATTTTCTCCCCTGATACTTTTATCCAATTCGAAGTCCCTGTAGTATCCTTTTCCAAATGTTAGAGCCATGTCTATTTCGTTTGCAACACTATCACCTATGCTCAAACCTTTAAGACTTTCTCTTCTGTCATTCAAGTTTGACTGACGGTCCCGGAGAACTGAAATTGTTACCGTCAGCATGACAAGCATTATGAAAACCATCGCCATGAACTCCATGGAGCTCTGCCCCTTAAAATCATTCGTAGTCAACATACACAACATCACCCCTGTTCTCGACGGAAATCCTGTGCAATCCTTCATCAACGGGTAGTTCTCCATCTATCTCGGATCCGGTGGTCCTGTAGTAATCCGATTCCCTACCACGTACATCCATTACGTAGAAAAAGTATTTTTCCTCGACGCCTGCCGAAACCACTCTAGAAGGTACCTCAACATCCAAAGTTATCTTTGCAGGTTCTCCTTGACTTTCCACTCTTCTGATAGCTTCTTCTATCGAATCCATTGTTTCGGAAAGTAAAACAGTTCTTCTAGAATCCGAAAGGTCTCCAAGCATATCTTGAGATACTGATACAAGTGGAGCGAGCAGTGCAAGCGCTACAGCAACTATTATCATGTATTCGAGGGCTGCCTGTCCCTTTGAATCTCTCCAACAGGACTCGGAAAAACAAGACTCCATACAGTAAAGTTGACTTTTTTCCTTTAAAATATCTTCCAGGTTGTCCACAAATAAAAAAGAGGGTCCCGAAAGTTTTGTACATGGAAATAATCGTGCCGTCAACTTTTGCCGCTGACGAGAGGGATATGAAGATCAGGGCTGTCAAGTACGGTTTTCTTGCTCGGGCAGCCTCTATATTCGGAGCAGAAAAAATAACCATTTTCGAGGACTCCGATCCTCACATAAACACTGAAAAAAGCTCTAAACTTTTAGCTAAATATTTAAGGTATGCTGAAACACCTCCTTATCTTAGGAAGAAACTTATACCTTTTGACAAAGACCTGAAATACGCCAATATTTTACCAGCGCTACAGACCGAAAGCCATGGGTACTCTGAAATGTTCAGAGAGGGTTATGTCGAAAAAGTTGAGAACGGGAAGGCGATTGTAGAGGCGGGTCTTAAGGAAAAAATCGATGTTTACGGCGATCTTGAAGAGGGACAGAGGATAACAGTGAAGATGATAGGTGATAGAGAAGGGACTCTGGTAGACAGTAAAAATCTTGACGTGTACTGGACCTACGAAGTTGATAATACCGGTGAAAAACTTGGGGAAGTTCTTGAGAAAAGAGATGAGAAACTGGTTATAGGTACTTCAGCACATGGAAACGATTACAGAGAGATCAGCTTGCCTGAAGAAAGAAACGATTTTTCGGTTGTGTTCGGATGTGCCTGGAGAGGTCTGCCTTCTCTTGTGGAGAGAGGGGATGTCAAGGACTCTCAGTTCGACCACATGTTGAACCTTGTACCTGAACAGAGGACCAAAACGGTCAGAACCGAAGAAGCCGTTTTAATCTGTCTTTCAAGGATTTTCCGCTGAGATATTTTACAAGTATTAACAGAATGGTTTATAAGTCTATTCCTAATGATACTATTGTATGCCGGAACAAAACTACTGGATAGTCGAAAAGGTTGGGGAAAAAGCCAATCTTTCGGTCTGTTCAAAGGAGGAAGCCGAATTTTTGATGGATTCCGATGACTGCGAGGACTGGATGGTGGCCCCTACATCTGAAAAGTCGAAGGAGGATATGGAAGAGCTTATAGAGGAGAACGGTCTGGAGTTCGATCCATGGATCTGATGTTAAAACTTCAGCTCGTCACCAACTGAAAAACCTTTATCTTCCAAGAGGCCTGACTCGACCTCCAATATGTATTTGCACATCTTTTCTGGCCTGTAAATCCTCCATGTCGAGGGAAAGATACCAATGGGTTTAACATTTCTTTTAACGTCGACTATTTCTTTTTCACTTGAAATAAAAGCAATGTCTATCGGAAACCTCATGAAGGGCATCCAGACACCGTAAAAATCCTGGTATGGGAACTCCATCAAGATCCTTCCTTCTTTTCTGAACATCAATCCAAGAGTTCTACTAAAAAAAGAATTTTTGTGTTCGACTCCCTCTATTTTTCCCTCAGGGGATTCTATTTCCAAGAAAAACACCTTGAAGTTTTTTGCTAATCGATTAGTTCATCGGGCACTTCAAGATCCGGATACTTCTCCAAAACCGGTTGGATAGCTTTCTTTATTATTATCTTAGCTGTTCCGAATCCAAGTTCCTTGTACCTCTTGTAAAGGTCTTCAAAAACCTTTGAACCGTCCCTTTCGATCTTTTCCACGTTGCCTTGTTTTCCAACTTTCAGGCCTTCAATCTTGTTGGCCTCCCGCACAGCAACGTCTTTAACTATGCGTTTCTCCTCCTTCACTACAGCTGTCAAAAGTTCTCTGTATCCTTCTTTCATTTAATCACCGGTTATATCTCTAATGTAAGGCATTATACCTATGAAAAAGTATGTTAGACCCGTTATCAAAAATACCTGCACGAAAAAATCTATGTGGTAGGCTGCCTGACCGTAGTATATCTTGAAAAAACTGAGAAGCTCCGAAACGAAGATGAAACCTATACCAACAAACATCTTCTTCCACATCGATGGTATCCTTCCAGCGTATTCATATAGATTCTTCATCGCCATCGATATCATCACTAATGATACTAGTGGCAGGAGTATGTTGATAACCTTGAAAAGCACGTTTATATCGTTCATAGCCTTTTCATCCTCTTGAATATCTCAACCATGGTCGCCAGTATGAAGGCGTACCCAGGTATTTTCAGTGTTTCAACCGTTAATCCGTACCTCAGAGAGTAAAAAGTAGTTCCCGAAAGTGCGTGTGTCAGGGATGATGTGTTGTGAACCCAGTTCATTACGTTGGCAAGGCCGAGAAAAACAAAAGCTACGAGCATGTAGCTTAGCAACGGATTCTCCGAAAAAGATCTCTCTTCTTTTCTAAAGTACATGAGAAGAAAATATATCAACGTGATGTACATCAACACGGGTATGATACTAGCCACGTTGTAAGGTGCGTTCAGACCTGTTAATATGTTGGCAAAGAAGGATTCATACATCTATATCACCTCCTCTTAACCAGACGCCTCCGTATCCTATCACAGCCATGGTGAGAGTCCAGAAAAACATCAAATGGCTTTCCAGAAAGTAAAGGTTGAAAAGACCTTCCCAGAAGTATACTAACATGTAAAAGAAGCCGTAAAACACGAAAGAAATCATGAAAGAGGTGAAAATCCTTTCAAAAACTTCTATATCCTTGAAAAAAATCTTTGAAAACGGCAACCCTACTAAAAACATCAGTAAAGCCAATAGAAAACCTTCGAAAACTAGGAATCCTATGGAGTGGCCTCTTCCAACTCTCATAATAACTTCAGGCATCTCAGGAGCTATTTGAGAAAGTGTGGAGAACACTGTCAAAGCCAAAAAACCTGTCAAGATTCCGAAAGCCCTGTAAGATTTTTCCATAATATATTTTTTACCTCAGAATCGTATAAATAAATAGGGTGTAACTGTTTTAGCTGAAAAAATTCAGCCCTGCAAGTAATCTATCAACATTTTTGTGAGTTCTTCAACATCCTTTGAAAGCTTCTGGAACTCTTCTTTGGAAACCATTTTTTCCTCAAGCTCTTCGATCCTCTTATCGATATCTTCTCCTGAACCGCCTTTTTCATCGTCTTTAGAACTCTTCAAGTCATCCATTTCCTCGAAACTTTCCTCTACCTCTTTGATCCTTGACTCCAATTCCTTGAATCTCTCAAGAAAACTGTTTGAGTTCTCTCCGCTGATGTCACCAAGCTTGTCAACCAGCTGTTCATCGATCTCGTACACCATGCCCTCTACCCTGTTCTTTAGCTTTTCATCCTTTTCCTCGAGCTGTTCGATCCTTTCCTCTAAAACATTCTTAACTTCTTCTATCCTCTCATCTATTTCCTGTTTTGGAACCGATTTTTCCTCTGTAGAAGGTTGTTTCAAAGCTCTTAATTCTTCCTTCAACTCTCTTACCGTTTCACTATCTGCTTTCGATACTCTTACATCCCTCAATTTTTCTTTTAAGGAGTAAAGGTTTTTTAGAGATGCCTCAAGTTCTCCCTTGTAAACTATATCCTCTTTCTTCCTATCAAACCTCTTGGAATGCCTTTTCGCCTCCTTGATCTCTTCTTCCAACTGATTAAATCTTTCATGAACCTTGTTCTCAAAAAATGTTTCCCTGGCATCCACACCAGCTAAAACCGTTTCGAACCTGTCTTCATCAGCCTTTTCATCATCCATCTTCAGCAGATCCGACTCCAGGTCCTCTATTCTCGACCTGAGAAGGTTGAATTCCCTGTCGACACCTCTCTCGAAAAAAGTTTCTCTTATGCCTAAAGCATCAAGACGGTTTTCGACAAATTCTTTGCTCGCCTTGTCAGAAACCATGACATCCATATCGGTCATGAGTTGCGCTACGTCGCTGAAAACGTTTTCAATGGTATAATCCATCTCACCGATTTTTTCGCCCAGTTCGTTGATGTGGGATTCAAGCGATAAAACCTTCGCCTCCAGATCTTTCATCCCTCCGTCCAGGACATCGGTCCTTTCCTCCATTATTTTCTCCAGTCTTTCCTCGGAAACCTCGAATTCCAGGGCGTTCATCTCTCCCTTAAAACTTTCGATGTCCTGTCTTAACTCCAAGAACTCCTCTTTCATAAGTTCAAGGTCTCCTATCTTGTTCCTGTTAACCCTTGACCTTGATTCAAGTGTTCTCAGATGATTGTCAACATCATTTATGGAGTTTTTGAAGTCCTTAATCTTTTCTTCAAGCTCTTCTACCTTCAGAGACATGTCTTCCAGTTCCTCTTTTTTTCCGGAGTACACTCCTTTTATATCATCCAGGACGCTTTCGGATTCCGTTTCGGACATTTTTTTGGTTTCCCCTCTTTTTTTATTCCATCGACCTTTTTATGCGAAAAAACGTTTTTTCGCCCTAACTTGTTCCAGAGACGGTCTATTACAATGATTAATTCTTGAAGGTAGCTTAAATAATTAAAACAGCCAGAGACATCTTTTTCACCATCAAGTAATCAAAAACCGTGTTTTTTTCCTTTTGCCAAAAAAAGTTACTGTTTTAAAAAAAGCTGTTTATTTTTAATTACATGATACTGTCGGACAGAGAGATCAAAAAGATCATTGAGGAAAAAGGCGTCGTTGCAGTTGACGGCTCGAAACCTAAGATTAACATGGAGACGCAGCTTGGACCCTCATCATTCGACCTGAGGCTTGGATACGACTTCGGCGTGTTGAACACCAGGAAGGTTGAAGTGGTGGACACGAAGAACATGAGCAACTACAAAAAATTTATCGAGCAGGAAACCCACACTCCTGAAGAAGGAGTCATTGTTCATCCAGGAGAGTTCATCCTAGGAAGCACCCTTGAAAAGGTCGACATACCTGTTAACATGGTCGGAAGGGTCGAGGGAAGAAGTTCTTATGGAAGGCTGGGAATAATAGTTCACGCGACAGCAGGTTTTCTAGACCCTGGTTTCAGAGGTCAGATAACTTTAGAGATTCAAAACCTTGGTAACGCACCTGTAAAGCTTTATCCAGAGGAAAGAATATGTCAGATAGTTCTTGAAAAGATGGGTTGTGAATCAGAGGTGCCTTACGGAGAAAAAAAGGATTCTAAGTACATGGATCAGGAAGGAGCTACTTTTTCAAAGTTAGAGGATGAGAAGAGATAAGTATTTAGAACTGGTCTGAATAAAAAAA
>JALDAG010000001.1 GCA_022729255.1 Candidatus Nanohalarchaeota archaeon
ATATCTGCGTAGTTCTCCCCACCTCTAACTCTTCGGGCAGCAAAATGTTTGAGACAAGGTTGAAGGAACTTTGTCCGCTTTCAACACTTAAATCCTCATTACTTATGGTAAGGTTCCAATCCACCGTTTCACCAACTTCATAGTCTTCACCTCCATGCCATTTATATTCGATCGTATCATTGTCTTCATCAAAGTTTTCTATCTCAGTCGTTTCCCAGACATCGTCCTTAGTATAACCAAAAAAGGCTTCACCTGAACAACCAGAATTGTTGATACTTAGTGTATTAACTCCTGATACATCGACATGGTCATACTGTTGTTCCAAAGTTTCAATCGAAAAGTTTTCAGATCCTAATTCTGAACTGTAAGGACTGTTGAAAGAGCTTCCCTCCCACTCAACTAATCCAGGTTCTGGACAACCTTTTATACTGGTGTTAAAAATTCCATCCACAGAAACCGTGTTTCCACGTCCTCCCTCTATCAAAAGGTTCAGATGTGAAGGTGCATCACCAGAAAACTCCGATTTCTCAAAAAGAATTATTTCAGGTCTAAAATCTATATCTACTTCAACAGCTTCCTCCCTGGCAAACCTCCAAAAAGTTATGTGGTAACTGTTGATTTCTCCGTTCTGCTCCCTCTCCAAGGTCATATTAAGACTAACATACTCTTCTCCATCTATTTCATGTAGGCCTTCTACTTCTTCAAGACTTAGTTCTTCCACATCTTCCTCCTCAACTAATTCTTGCCATCCATCTGTTTTCGAACTGTTCCACTCCCTGAGAGTTACGTTTGTTTCTCCATCAAAAAATATTTCAACGTCTTCCCATTCACTTCTCACAGGCTCATAATTTTTAACTCCTTCTATTACAGGAAGATCTGTTGATTGAGTTATTTCAACGGTTTCTACTACTGTAGAATTTTGGAGAGGAAGATCAGTACCTGCTTCCAAGTACTCTTCAAAGCTTATCGTCTCATAGTAATCAGAAGAATTACCATCATAATTAACAATGTTTTTTTCGGTTCGAAAACAGTCTGTAGAATCGTTCCTGCATAGATTTTCGAACTCCAATTCTCCTCCATCCTCTTCTAAAACCGGTATCAGAGGATACATCTCTGTTGAAGACACAAAATTCCCTTCACTGCTGAATACTTCCCCGTATTTCTCCTCAACATTAAACATAGGATTCTCTGAAACATCTTCCCAATCATTTTCTTCTATTTCTCCAGCTGAATAATAACTTCTTTCAAGGGGAACAGCCACTTTTTCCCCTAATATACCGAAAACACCTGATTCATTTTCCTTATCGATGTTGAAAGGCGTCTCATAATCAATGCTGAACTCTTCTTCTTTGGTAAAGTTCTCAAAATTTTCTTCATTGATACTGACGTTTCCGTATACTACCGATTTCGATCCTACGAAATCCTTATAATTTTCTTCCGGACAATCCTCGATTTCTTCGCATTCCACCGATTCGAAGGATATGTACTCTGTGGTCAACTCCAAGAAATCCGGTAGATCAGGACCTATGTAAAAACTGTGTTCATTGCTTCTCTCGTACTCCTCACCTATAAAAATATCTACAGAGGGTTTATCATCGTGATCCAGGAAAGTTGTTTCATTGATCAAAGATGTCCTGTCTTCAACAGTTGAAGGCAGTAAAACCTCTTTTGGTTTCTTCCCCAAAACTTTCTCCTTCTCCTCTAAACTTATTTCCTCTGAAAGAACAAATGGTTTCGAACCGTTTAGCTTGGAAGCAACGGCGTAATAATCGGTATCAGTATCCCACAAACCTATTGTCTTGTCGTAGAAATAGGTTGAGTAATAATGTTCTTTAGTAGCTTTTCCTTCATCATCAACATCGTAGTACTGGTAGGAAACAGAATCATAATAACCTTCAAAGAATGGTTCTCCACTGTCCTTAAACAGATTGGAAGAAATATGTTCCTCTTCTTCGAAGAAATCGTTGTCAACTGTTATCTTTAATTCGTTAGGGTAATGGTGGAACCATGAAACAGGAAGGTTCCATGAGTTGTTATCCTCATCTTTCAATTCTATTAAGGCTTCATGGTAGCCATCAGAATCCTCATTTAAATCAAGTTCAAATTCAAGTATTTTCCTGTAGTCATCCACCTCTGTAGAACTACTAATATTTACAGGTCCTTCGTTTTCATAAACAAAAGTTTCATTGAAGTAACCAAGTTTCTTAGGATAATTTATCTCTTCTATCACAGTTTCATTGTTTATCTCTATCTCTAACTTCACTGGTCCACTATCTTCTTGTCTCTTGGATGTGAAGGTCGGGTTTGTTTTTTTGAAAAAGGTCTCTGGTTGTTCCAGTGCCGAACTGATATTAAGTCTTCCAGCTCCCTGATCGAAAACCGTTTCTCCTAAATCATCTGCAGTGTTGACAAGTTTCGAACGTATTTCATAAGGTTTTAAACTTTCATCGTCTTCTTTTAGTAGGGCTGCGGCTCCGCTGACCATGGGGGTGGACATTGAAGTACCTGTCATATTTTCATATTCATTATCGTTCACCGCTGCTTTGATTATCCCCGGAGCTACTAGGTCTGGCTTGTTGATCATAACCCATTCATCTTCCGATTCATCAAACTTTATGAAAGGTCCTCTGGAGGAAAAATCGGTGACATCGTCGTTTCCATCGACAGCTCCGACGGTTATGACTTCTTCCATGTGGCCAGGCATCGATAAAGTACGGTAAAAATCGCCATCGTTTCCAGCTGCAACTACTACTGTTATGTTCTTGTCATCCATCTCATCGAATATACTTCGGAATAAACCTGTCATCTCATCTAGATGTCTTCTATTTACATACAATCCTAAGCTCATCGATACTATATCTGTACCATGTTCATCATGGTTTTTCAATATATGCTCTAAACCTTCAACAATATCGCTAATACTGCCAGAACCATGTTCGAACACTTTATAAGCTCCTATTTTTGCTTCAGGAGCTACACCTCCAGGAAATTCGTCTTCGACTTTTTTTCCAGCCGCTATGCTTGAGACATGTGTGCCATGACTCTCGTAATCTATGTCCATAGGGTCTTCATCATCATCATCATTCACAAAGTCGTATCCGTCATAGAATTTTTCACATCCCGAAAATTCTTCGCAACTTCCAAATACCTCATGTGTGTAATCCACACCTGTGTCTAGTACAGCTATATTCACACCTTCTCCGGTAAGGTTATCGCTTCCGAAACCTTCTTCGTGTATCTTCTCCATCCCGACAGATTCCCTGGCATCCTCCATCCGGGTCTCAACTATGTAGTCAGGGATAACGTATTCAACCTCTTCCTGTCTTTTAAGTTGCATAACATCTTCTGAACTCATGTCTTCAACATGAATACCTTTAAAACCGTGTTCAAAGTTTCTGACAACTTTTTCCTCTAGATCAATGTGTCCAAGCTTTTCATCTAATTCTTCAATTCTTTCCAAGGCATTTTCAGGTATATTACTAGAGCCCCTATCCGGTCTGCTTCCTCGATCGTTACCGTTGTCATGAAAAGTAACTATGTAAGAACCTGGAACGGTGTTACCACTTATCTCTTCTCCATTAGGCGTATTTCCAATAACTAGTCCTGTTAAAAAAACAATGGTCAATAAAACTGTAAAAATTCTGATATATTTCCTAAACATAACTAACAACTTTAGTTATTATTAGTAAAGCCTGATTTATACCTTTTACGACTTTCCCTGAAAGATTTCAGGATAAAGCTCAAAAAGGTTCTATTAAACAATTAATCTCATGGAAGCAATAAAATGTATCAAGGAGAGAAGATCGATCCGAAACTACAAAGAAGAAAAAATACCTGAAGAGGACATCAGAAAGATTCTTGACTGTGCGAGGCATGCACCATCTGCCAACAACAAACAGCCATGGGAATTCGTGGTTGTGGAAAACGATGAACTGCTGGAAGAACTTGGAAGTATCTGCAGTTACGGAAAGTTCATAGAGAACTGCTCTCATTGCATAGTAGTTCTTGGGAAAAAAGATGAGAAGTATTTCCTAGAAGATGGGTGTGCGGCCACAATGAACATACTGTTATCCGTTAAAGCGCTCGGCTATGGAAGTTGCTGGGTTGCTGGTCATGGAAAAAAATACGAGCAAGAAGTTCTTGAAGCATTAAAAAAGAAGGATAAGAAACTGGTATCTATTTTACCGATTGGAGTACCTGATGAAAAACCTGGAAAAAATAAGAAATCACTTGAAAAAGTTACTGAATGGATTAAATGAAATTAAAATAGATAGCAATCAAAAATTACCTCTTTGAAGCTGTCTCCATCTTATTAACTTATAGAATATTTAGCAGAGGTGCTTTCCAATACTTTTTCCAAGTCTTCCTCCAAACTTTCAAGATCTTCGTAAAACATGAGGTGGGATCCACAGTTACAGTCGGAGCAACCAAATTTCCCTATTGACTTCCCGGAAAGTTTCTGGGCTAGAGAACATTCTATTTTTTCTCCGGGTATCCTGTAAACCCCTGTCAACTCTGAATGATTGTTACCGTTAATATAATCAATATGCCAGTGTCTCTTATTATTCTCTCCATTTAAAACTTCTCTATGTCTATCTATCCTCTTGAATCCTCCAGGACCAAAAGCTGACCCGATATAAGTGTAAAAACCTTTTTCAAAACTAATAGTCCCAAGGCTTCCAACAGTTATATTGCAGCTGTCTTCCAAGTTCAAAACAAGAATGTATGTGCCTTTTTCCATCTTAATCTCTCACAATTTTGTCGGAACATTTGTTCTCAGATTCCTTTGACGAGATATAAAAAACCGAAAATGTCAGGAAAATGATTGCAAGGAAATTGATCTCAAAACCATAGAATGGTAAAAAACTTAGGCCCATCGAAAATCCTAATAAGGACAGGATGCTTGCAGTGCATGCAGGACAACCCGTAAAAACTAGGCCTATGAATGCTCCGGGTGTAGTAGATAACCCTTCAAAGGCAAAGTTATCCTTTATCATCAAAAAGTTTAAACCTAATAGGAAAGATGTTGCTAAAGTGATTGAAACACGGTGCCAGTGGTGGTTTAAACCATATAGATACAATGAATTAACTAATGAAATCGGTAAATAGTGAATACCTGATTCAAAAATTGTTCTTGAGATCATTGAAAGGTTGTCTATGATACTGATAACCGAATAAAAGATAAAAGAGAATACAAACAGAATAACCAGGTTTTTAAACTCCTTAAATTTCCTGAGAATGTTTTTTAAGTTTTTCCTGTTGAGAGAGTTCAAAACCATAGAAATGTTTTTCTGATTCGAAGATTAATAAGTTTGTGCAGTAAATTTGCATTAAAAGAGGTAGGATAAAAAAAGTTCTCAACGGGTGGAAGAATATTAGTCTTCCCCGTTTCCATGATCATGAGCTTTGTGATGTTCCTGTATATCCTTAATTATTTCTTGAGCTTTTTCGTTGATCTCTTCCTGATCTACCATTTCTTTATCAACAAGCACTCCTAGAAGTGCGTTCATTGTCAGTTCAAGGTTTCCGATTTTCTGCTGAATAGCCTGCATTATCTGCTGCTGGCTTGGCTGGTTTTGATTTTCTGCCATTTTTTCACCTAAGCGGTTTTTTCCTTCCAAGGTTTTTAATAGTTGGTGTGTGCTGGAAAAAGAACATATATTTTAGATTAATGGCCTAAATCATTAATAGAATTTTCAGAGATCTACAGCCCGGTGGTGTAGTGGTCAATCATACGAGGTTCTGGGCCTCGTGACTCTGGTTCGAATCCAGGCCGGGCTATTATTTAGTTTTCTCTAGAACAGAAACTGTTTTTCGTTTTATTATCAAAAAATTTTGATAATAAGAAAACCTATTCTCTTATGACTTCTCCATAAGAAACAGCTGAAGCCAGTAGCATGGTGGCTCCAAGCAGTTCAAGGCTTTCCTCAAGAAAACTGTCTATAAACCTGTATCTTACGTCCATGAAGCCATTTGATGCTTGTTCAGCCAACCTTTCATCTGTTTCATCATAAAGTTCTCTCAGTTCCTCTCCGCCTATATATACCGTTGCTTCATAAAATCCGTTTCCTATCATCCTGTTGATAGGTGTCAGGTCAGCAGGACCTGATAAGAAAACAGCTGTTCCGTAAAACAAGAATCCTAGAGCCAGGAGAATCGCTGTTATCCTGCTTTTCTTTATGAGTTTTCCGTATCTGATAACTGCGTATACAGGTAGAAAAGCTATAGCTCCGAAGTAAAGTGTCTCAAGTATATTGAGTGTACCCCATTCGAAAGAAAGGTATTCTCTTAGTACGAAATGCCTTATGTTTCCTGCGTCTTCCATAAGCATCAATACCGCAGCAACAGCAAATATCAGCCAGAAGATACCTTCTTTTTTCCTGTCTCTTTCATCAAGTCTTCCATACAGTACTCCACACGTAACGGCGAAGATACCGAGAAAAAACCATTGAAACATCTCTACAGGAGCTCTTTCCTTGAAAAGAAAATCAAATAAAAAAGGAACATTCAGTCCAGAATAAATCTCTCTAGTTCCAAAAACGTTCAGTACATCCGAAAATAAGACCATCAACCAGAAAACAACGAGAACTCCAACACCCAATCCAACGAAGTGCTTGTAACTTAATTCAAATTTCTTGTCCATGTTTGACATTATGATTGGCATCAAAGTTTTTTATTAGTAAAATAAAAGAAAAAAAGGAGATGCTTCACTGGAAAAGTTGACTGTGTTCTCCAAGCAATGAATCCCTTACCTCTGCATTCTTTAGCATAGCCTTCTGGTCAACAATTGAACCTTCGACAGTGGAGTCTTCAATCCTTGCTTTTGGAAACACTATACAGTCTTTTAGCTGGCAATTCCTAACTTCTGCTCCAGCCATAACGTACACATTTCCCTCCATCTTAGTATTTTCTGTTCTCCCCTCAACTATCTGTTGACCCATCCCATGAACTGCCTGGTGGGCTTCAAGGTAACCTTCTCTTGTACCGACATCGACCCATTCACCCTTGAAAGGAAAACCTTTGAAAGTTCTTTCGTTGTGAGCCCATTCTATAAGTCTTCCGGGTTCATCTAGGTACTGTTCAGCAGGTATGTCCGTCTTTGAAAAATGCTCTTCATATAATTTAAAAAGATCTAGGTCTTTCTCTGGGAAGAAGTAGCAAGCTGTGGATGCAAGTGTGGATTTAGGATTTTCGGGTTTCTCCTGAAAACCTATGATCTCATTGTTCCCGTTCGTCTCAACAACTCCGAAGGAAGTGGCTTTCTCTTTCGAGTCTAAATCATAACATGCGAGTGCAGGATACCCGTTTACCTCTTCCAAAAATTCCTCTATGTCAAGAGAATAATAATTGTCTCCTCCGATTATCACGTAGTCATCGGAAGGTTTTTGATCCAATAAGTTGATCATAGCTCCTATCGTACCTGGTTTCTCCTCTTCACAGTCCTGGTCCTCAACCACGACTTCGACAACACCTTCATAACCAAAATCACTTACATAATCCCTGAAATCGTCTCCAAACTTCTTGTTGGTAGAAATAAATATTTCTTCTATGTTCTTATTTTCAGCAAGATCTTTTATAATAAAATCTATTATAGGTCTTCCGTTTATAGGTAGTAATGGTTTTGCTCTGTTTTTCGTTATGGGCCAAAGCCTTGTTGCATGTCCTCCAGCTAATACTATCGCTCTCATAGATATATCCACCTTAACGTATCAAAAAATGTATTACGTTATATTATTCATTCGAAAAACTTCTTTAAATAAGTTCTGTTAAAGAAAAAAAAGAAAAAGAGATCAAGCGAAGATCTCCTTGTGGATGTTTTCAGGTGTCAAGAAATCTTTCTCCATCCCTATATTTCCATCTTCAAGATCTTTGATAGCGTGTTCAAAATCTTCCATCTTCACCTTTAAATCAGATAAGTCATCTCCCCTGTAAATAGCAGATAAAGCTGACTGTTTTGCTATCTGCTCTATGTCTCTACCACTCACCTGATCAGGCATCTTATCAACAATCTCCCAAATATCGACGTCATCATCGATGTCGAATTTTCTAGTGTGCACCTGCAGAATCTCTTTCTTTGCATTGTTATCAGGCATGCTTACCTCTATTGCAGAACACCTGTTGATTATAGCAGGATCTATTATAGATGGTTTGTTGGTCGCGAAAATAGACACAACGTTCTGATTCCCTTCTTCTTTTCCAAGGCCATCAAGTTCTGATAAAAGTTGAGACATGGTTCTTTCAACTTCTTCTCCTCCATGTCTACGATTTTCTTGTCTCTTTTTAGCTATAGAATCAATCTCATCAATGAACACTATGGCAGGTTTATCACTGCTTCTAGCCTGGTCATAAAGTCTCCTAACTTTTTTGGCTCCCTCTCCAATGAACTTTTCAACAAGCTGAGGACCGTTTATCATGAACATGTCGGCCTCGTACTCATTCGCTAGAGCCTTGACCATCAAGGTTTTACCCGTTCCTGGAGGACCAACAAGCATCAAACTCTTATCCAGATCAACACCCCATTTTTCGATCACTTTACGTCTTTCTTCCTCAAGCTGGATTCCGACGTTCCTTCTCAGGGTCTGTATAACATCATCAAGTCCTCCTATATCTTGAAAAGTCTTAGAAGTATTGATACATTCAAAATCCGGGTCCTTTCTCTTTTTAAGAACATCTATTATTTGAAAGTTTTGAGGGTTCAAAGCAACCTCTGTGCCAACGGTTAGATTTCTCTGGGATAAATGACTGGGAAATCTAACCCCGTACTCTCCTTTTTGAGCTGATTGAGGTTCAACCCATATCCAGTCGCCCTCGTACTCCTTTACTATGATACCTCTGAGAACAGTTGGGTGTTTACGGCTATCTTTCTTGCTTTTCTTAGATTTTTTCACCATTTCCACCCCTTTAGATTCATTCTTGGATTTTATCTTAGATGCTAATTTTTTAATATGTTCTTTGTAAAAATCCTTATCCTTTTTCTTATCAAGAGAATTATTGTAATACTTCAAAAGGTTTTTTAAATCCGATGATTCTTCCACAGCTTCCCTAATTTTATTAAGTTCCTCATCAGATATCTCACCATCAAGAATTTCTTCCCTGATATTAGGTTCTTCCGACATAAAAAGTCATTACCATTAAATTATTTAAATTTAGAGAATCTTCTCGGAAAACTTAACATTTATGATAATGAACTTACTCTAAGAACTCTATCTCTGGTCTCTCAATTTCTGTTGTACAGACACCATCATCACATATGCCCATACACTCATCATCAGATTCACAGCCCGTGTTAGGTGGCTGTAAAAACTCTACAGAACCTATGTATTCGATGTTCGAATTTCCTACTATATCGATGGCTTGCACATAAAGATCGACCTCTTCATACTGTTCCGAAGAACTATATGCATACTCTATAGTATCCCCGCTCTCAAGACCGCTCATACTATACATTTCATTGTTGCACTGGTTGTCCTTACAAAATCTTACATCCCTCAAAGGATAAAGGACTGAATCATCGGAGAAATCAGCTTCAAAACCGTTTTCGTCATAATTGGGCCCGTTCATCCTAGGATAAATATCCGGACCGATCTCCATAGTAAATACCACCGAATCACCTGCAACAACGGTGTCCTCAGAGATACATCCACCGGTTTCACATGATACACGAGGGTAATGAGAGTGATCAGTTATGTTAATATAGATATCTAGTTCTGAATTTTCATTCGAATCTCCAAACAAGTGGGAATTAGCAGTGGAGTACTCATCCATATGTCTATCATCTGTAAACGATATGATCCTAAAGCAGTCTCCATAATTCAAACAGTCCTCTTCGAACTCAGAACTGGAAAGAAAATCTTCTTCCCCTGTTCTTAAATCGTAATGAGCAGCTTCTTCAGTCGTTGTGTTGTATCTTAACACTTCTGATACCTCGAAAGGAGTTTTATCGATGTCTTCAACTGCTTCGGGCACGAATCCCATGCAAACAGATCTATCAGTGTCGTAGTCTCCAGGTGTTCCAGCATGACTTCCATAAGCTCCATCTTCATAGTTTCTGTAATCTTCAGATATGGACAATACGTTTCTAGTTCTCTCATGACAACCTTCATCAGTATCCTGATAATAGTCAACATGGAAGTAGCTTTCAACAATTCTTGTATACTCTTCTCTAGCTCCCTGATCATCAAATCTTCTTACGTCAGCGCCTTCAAAAAAGGAATCATCCAGACAAACAGCTCTATCCCCTGAAAGTGAACCGTCATCCATATCCTTTATGTGAGCGCCGTAAACTTCATAATCTTCTGATTGAGTTGTTAAAAGGAATACCTTTGTCTCATCATCCGCACAGCTAACATCATCATTCACTGTTTGTATACCCACTATAATACTTATTCCAGCCAGATAGACAAGTAGAAAAACAATCAAATGTCTGTTCCGGAAAACTTTTTTATCCATCAGTAAACCACCCTCAAACTGTCATCTCCCTCGATTTCATACTCACTTTCATCAACCCTGAAAACACCTTCAAACTCGTATTCTCCTGTACGGTGAGAACTAAAGTCATATGTAACATTTTCGCCCGTTGAAACCCCGTAAAATTCATATAGTTTATCATCAACTTCATCAATGATATATACAGAGCCTTCATATTCGCCAACTATTTCAAGGGTGACTTTGGTATTAGCAAGAACATAATTTTCATCATACTCAATACTCCTAACAACATCAACATCATGTCTTGAGAAGAAACCCAGATATGTCACTACTCCTATGAGCAAAATACAGATAAGTGATAGAACTGCATGTGTGGACCTTCTATTTAGAAGGTCAGGTTTTTTTCGTACGTCTTTTCCTGGCATACAATACTCTGGATAAGTTTTCGTATAACTATTATATAAAAATTTTAAAAGATTCGATGAACGGACCCGGAGGGATTTGAACCCTCGACCTACAGCTATCTCCTAATATGGAAAAATTGTTAGGAGGCTGTCGCTCTATCCGGGCTGAGCTACGGGCCCTTTTTCTCGTTAAGATTACCGTGTAGGACTTTTATAATTTATCATATGTCGTAAAAAAAATCTTTATCAGAACCCACAAGAGAATAAAAATCTTCTTTCCCTATAAAAACTTCGCAAAACTCTTTGTACGTACTTTCCATATCGTTTTTTGAGCCATCGGTTGTTACCAAAGTAGTTATTTCAGAGGCTAAGTTGTCAAGGTCTTCATCGCTTTTTATTTCTTTTGATAAGTAACCTCTTTGACTATGTAGGTATTGAGAAACAGCTGGTTGGGTTATTTCTAGTAATTCAGCTATTTCATTCTGGGTATATCCTCTATCATATAGTTTTTCCGCTACAACTTTCCTGAGAGCTGGAAGTACTTTTTCAATCAATGGTTCTGTTACCGGGTTCAACATACATGTGTATAACGCGGTTATAGTTTTAACTCTTACCATGAAAGATAGAATCAAAAGTGTTAGGAAACTTATTTAGTAAAAAGTAAACAACATATTCGAAGGGAGTTAGATGAAAGCTATAATACTTGCAGCGGGAAACGGCACCAGGATGACACCTCTTGCAGAAAAAATCCCTAAACCTCTACTAAAGGTCGGAGGCAAACCGATTATAGAGTACAATATCGACAACATAAGAGATCACGTGGATGAGATAATAATCGTTGCGGGTTACAAGAAGGATATCATAGAAGAGAGATACGGAAAAGATGAAAAGATAAAAATCGTTGAACAAGATCCTCCTCTAGGGACCGCAGATGCAGCTCTAAAAGCCGAAAAATTTATTGAGGACACCGTTGTCATAATGAACGGAGACGATATATATGGGAAAGATGTTTCTAAACTTAAAAATTATGAAAGAGCGTTTTTAGTAGCTGAATCCGATACACCTGAAAAATTCGGTGTTTTTGAGAAAAAAGGTAAAAAAATAGTGGGTATAAGGGAAAAACCGGAAAATCCTCCGTCCAACCTGGTAAATGTGGGTTGTTTCAAAGTCTGCAAAAATTTCTTCGATCATCTAAAAAAAGTTGAGAAATCAGAGAGAGGAGAGTACGAGATAACCGATGCAATGCAGGAATATCTGGAGAAAGAGGAAATAGGATTTGTAAAGACTGATACTTGGTACCCATGTAGCTATCCATGGCAGCTTTTAGATGCTAATGAAAGTATTCTTGAGAATGTTGAAAGAGATATAGGAGGAGAAGTATCGGAATCGGCTGTGATAAAAGGAGAAGTTTTAGTGGAAAAAGGAGCTAAGATACTGGAAAACACGGTTATCCAGGGACCAGCAATAATAAAGAAAGGATGTGAGATAGGTCCAATGGCACACATAAGACCTTTCACCGTTATAGAAGAAAACGTCAAAGTATCCAAATCCGAGGTCAAAAATTCTGTTGTGTGTGAGGGTGCAGCACTTCCCCATTTCAATTACGTTGGTGATTCATATATTGGTAGAAATGTGAACTTCGGTGCAGGATCTATAACAGCTAACCTGAGAAACGATGGTAAAAACGTCAAGGTTAAGGTGAAAGGGGAACTTCTTGAAACAGGTAGAAAGAAGTTGGGTGCATTTGTCGGTTCAGATACAAAGATAGGTGTTAATTGTACTTTGAATCCTGGTGTAAAATTAGGTGCTGACGTCATCACTGATTCAAACATGAGGATAAAGAGAGATGTAGGTAACGGAGAAGTTATTAAATGAAGCTAGGACTAGATTTTGATGGGGTATTATTCAACACGAAACTTCTTAAAAAAAAGCTTGAGGAAAGATATGATTGTTTCATGGAAAGCTACCATGAAAACAAAAAAGAAAGTGTATACAACAGTATTTATGATTTTCGTGGGCAGTGCAAAGACATGAACGTGGATTCCAAAGAGTTCCTTGAAACGGTTAAAGATTTATCGAAGGACTGTCTATATGACGATGTTGACAAGTTGAACGACATAGGGTTAGAGAAAGTTATAATAACAAGAGGTAAGAGAGATTTCCAGAAGGCTAAGATTGAAGGCTCCGGTATATTGGATTACGTGGATGATTACAGGATAGTCGACGGAAATTATTCCAAAAACTTTGAGGACATAGACATACTTATCGATGATACACTGAATGAACTCTATGGTTTTAAAGGGAAAAAAATACATTTCGACCGTGAAGAAGCTGATCTAGAGCTTTTGATAGATACCTTAGAAAGTTTCAAGTACATAACAACAGTCTAATAAAAAAATGGATCCGAGAAAAGTATTCAAAAGGTATGATATAAGAGGAGAGTATCCTAGAGAAATCGACGATAGTTTTTCTGAGAAAATAGGTAGGGCTACCGGTACTTTCGCATTAAATAAAGGTGTGAACAAAGTTATAGTTTCAAGGGATAACAGAGAATCATCTAAAAAAGCAAAAAAAGCTCTTTTAGAAGGATTAAGGTATACAGGAGTTAATATAATTGATATTGGTGAAGGACCTACTGACAGATTGGCTATGGGCGCTAAAATGCATGGTGCTATAGGGGTACAGGTAACGGCATCACACTTGTCATGGGACAAAACAGGTTTCAAGATGGTTTACAAGGAAGGAAACGGATTCAGCAACGATGACATGGATAAAATAAAAGAAATATTTCTTGAAAAAGATTTTGTTGACAGAGGAGAAAGCTTTGAAATAGATAACTCTTTTGAATTCGACGAGACTTATGAAGAAGAATTATTGGATTATTTAGGGGACAAAAAGGGAGGTAATAGAAAAGTAGTGATTGAGTGTTGTAGAGGAACAGCAAAGCGCTTCGCACCTAAAATTTTTGAAAAACTCGGTTTCAAAGTAATTGAAGTAGAAAAAGAAGATGTTGATCCCTATCCTAGAAAAAGTAACAGAAAATTTGTCGAAGAAAAAGTTAAAGAATCAGGTGCAATACTTGGGATAGGTTTTGATCCTGACGCTGATCGTGTATATATCATACATCCAGAAAAAGGATGGATAGATGGAAATCATGTCATTTACTGTCTAATAAAAATGACCGAAGCTGAAAAGGTCGCATTATCAGTCGATACATCCTACATAGTTGAAGAAACAGGTGTAGATATCCGGTATTCAAGGGTTGGAGACATATTCGTATCCGAACTTGGGTTGGAAATGGAAGCTGATATCCTGGGTGAACCCAACGGACACTACGCTCTCACAGATTTCTGCTGGTACAATTCAGGGATAATGGTTGGGGCCTACATCGCTAATAATGAAGAAGAGTTCTCGAATATTCTGGAGGAAATACCTGAGAATTACACTGCAAACCGTGATTTAAAAACAACAGGAAAAGCTGCGAAGATGAGAAAGATGGAGAAAGCTGTAAAACATGTTGCAAAAAATTTCAATGTTTTGAACAATATTGACGGTATCAAGTTTGAGGGTGAAGGTTTTACCGCTTTGATTAGGTCTTCTGGTACCAGTAACAAGATAAGGATAACGGTTAACGGTGGAGAAAAATCTAGGGTTGAAGAGATTTCGGATATATTTTACAAGTTGCTTTCCTGATTTCTTATATAGTGAAACAGGTATTCCTGAGCGTACCCAACTTTTTTCTCTCCAAAATAATCTCTAAAGTTGTCACCAAGCCTTAAATAGTTCTTGTCGTATTTTTCAGGGTAATACTTCTTTACAGCTTTTTTGATCCATGTATCAACTGGAAAAGCTTCAAGTTTGCCAACTCCGAAGAGAAGAACACAGTCAGCGACCTTGTTGCCAACCCCAAAAAGTTTTTTGATCTCTCCATGAGCTTCCCTGTAATCCATTTTGAACAGTTTTTCCGGCACAACCAAACCATCTAAAATCTGTTTCACAGTTCTGACTACATATTTCGCTCTGTAACCTATACCTAAATCTCTTAAATCTTCTTCTGAAGCTTTTGAAAGCTGTTCCACATTTGGAAACTGCAAAAATGTTCTACCATCAACGTTTATCTTATCACCATAACGTTCTGCAATCCCATTAAACATCTTCTTAATCCTGGGGATCCTCATTTGAGGACTACAAAGATACGATATCAGGCAAGGAAAAAAATCGTCTTTCAACAACCTAAGACCCTTATAGCTGTCAAGAGCCTTGTCAAGTATCTCATCCTTACCTCTTAAACCTTCTTTTATGTCTCTTAAAGAATCGTTTAAATAAAATCTCTTCTCAATCTGTTCTTCCATTCCTCCTGTAGCTTTGTAGAACAATTTATCATCTTCCTGCCAAAGAATTAGAACGTTACCATTTGATGTGGTGAAATACTTGTTTCCTTCACCATCATAAAGCGTTCCCTCTGAAAGTCTGTACCAAGAAAATGTTTGGCCGACTTCTAGAGTGGTTTCTAAATCCAGTTCGTCCCTTGAAATATTTAGGTAGCCTTCATCCATCAAGAAATTTTATAGTTAACAACACTTTTTAACCTGTCACTGGTCACGGTTCTTGAACCTAAAAAAATCATCTCCCTTCTCAGTATCAGGTTTCTTAGAAGCTTTTTTTGCTTTTCTAGGGTTGTATGTCCTCCCACATCTGTGGCACTTTACTTTTTTTACGGCATTGGATCTTTGCTTGAAACCGCATTCAGGACATACATAGTATTGAGCCATGTAAAAATTTGTTGGACAAATCCTTAAACAATTTTCCTATTTTTTATCCTCTTTTTTTCTGATGGAAAACATCCTTTCTTGAAAGTTGAACTCCTCAAGAAGTTTTCTAGAGCAGAGAGGAACCAGTTCCTTCCAACTTTCTTCTTTTCTGGATGCCATCTTTCTTATTATTGTTCCTTGGTATCTGTCCCTGTCCAAAAATTTTGGTTTTTCAACCTGGTAACCTTCGCTTTCAAAACAACTCTTCGTCCATTCGTTTCCGGAAACTACCCTATCAAAATTTATCCTTTCCTCGATGTTTCGCACCCATTCTTCGTCTTCTTTTTTATCTGGAACTGGGAAAACATCTATACCTGGGAAACATTTGTGGAGAATCTTTCTTCTCTCGTTGAACGACAAAGGGTTGTCAAAACTGTTCATCTTCTCTGAGCTTCCCACAACAACAACAGGTTTACACTCTTTTTTTAACTGAGTGATAACGTGTTTGTGTCCTCTGTGGAATGGTTGAAACCTTCCTATGAACAGTTTTATTGTGATGAGTGGATACCTCTCTTAAAGATTTTTCAAAAGGTTTTCAACGGCTTCATCCTGTTTATCAGCTTTAACCACGCCTGAAGCAACTAAAACACCTTTTGAACCTATTTCAAGGGCTTTTTTCACATCTTTATCTGTTTTTACACCTGCTCCTGTTAAAACCGGTGTGTCAACTGCTTCAATCACCTCTTTAAGAACTTCGGGCTTTGCTTCTGAGACAGAGATGTTTCCACCTATCAACTCGGGTGGCTCATACGCTATGAAATCAGGGTTGAAGGTATCAACTTTTTTAGCCATTTCAACAGAGTCAACACATACCAAAGATGTAATTGAAAGTTCCCTACATCTCTTGACAGTTTTCTCTATTTTTTCAATGGTTACTTGATCCTCTGAATGATTTATCAGGGTTCCTGAAGCACCATTATATTTAAGAGTCTCAGGTATATCTTTTCCTGTGTTTGAACCAAACCTTTCGGAGTCCACGTGTTGTGCATAAATAGGTAGCGATACCTTCTTTGATAACCTAAAAATATCGGTGTTTTGAACCGCTAAAACAATGTTTTTCCCAGTTTTATTGGCTATCTTCTCGCATTTTTTTGCGAGTTTAACTGCCTTTTCCTTCGACCCTTTCCTATAAGTCTTTAGGTTCACTACAAGTGATGGTGTTCTCATAAACACTTTTACTAATCGACAAGTTTTAAATTGTAGGTTTACATCTTAATTGGTTATGGTCACCAGCAGGATACAGAATTTTTTAGCTGAACTATCAGAGTTTTATATGACAGAGCAGACCATGTTTTTCTTTTTCTTACAGATGGCCGTTATAATACTGATAATAACTGATATGGCTTACAGGGATCTCAGCACTATGGAAAAAATATTTTTGTTGGTGATAGTCGTTGTTCTACCAATACCAGGACCTTTTATCTATGCTCTATTCATCATATTTAGAGAAGAACCTGTAAAAAAGGTTAAGTGTCCTCTATGTAATAGAGATATCGAGGTAACAGACAAATGTCCTGAATGTGGATATGTATTTGTCGAGAAAAAGTCAGTAAACGATAAAGAACATGTCTGCGGTTGTGGAAAAACTTTTGAGACATGGATAGGTTTAAAGAAACATTCCAAAAGTTGTGAAAAATCTGATAAGTCTGTTGAAGAAAAAAATAATGTTTGCGAATTATGTGGTAGTTCTTTCGATACTTCTAGAGGTCTCAATATACACAAGAGCAAAAAACACTGATCAGAAATAGTCCATTATGTTCTCCTTGTCAAATACGTTCTCCTGACCGACCTGTTCCTTCAGCTTTTTAGCTGTCTTCCTACCTATAAGTTTTTTAAGCTTAGTGAAACCGGTCTCCCTTATATCCGAACTAGTTCTCACACCGTTGTTGTATAATCTACGAGCTCTAACCCTGCCGATCTGTTTGAAACGCACAAGTTTAACTAATTCTTCTCTAATACCGTGTTTTATCCTTGTTCTCAACTTCCTGATATCTTCTCTCATCTCTTCCCATCCTTTAAGGTTTGAAAGTTCTTCTAAAGAATAAAGCAGCCAGTCAGCATTGTTTACTTTTGCCCTTATACCTCCTGGTGTTACCCCAAACTTTTCCATCATCCCGTCCTCCTCAACTTCTTCTATCCACGACTGCAACATTATTGCTGTCTTAAAAGATTCTAGAAAAGACTCGTAGCTAGGATCCCATGGATCCGGAGGTCTTTTGAAAAACTGTTTCTCCTCCCTCCCAATAATATCCTCAAGATCCGATATCTCCTTGTTCTTAACCCTTAGCAACGGTTTCATCTCAACCGTTTGACATAACATGTTCAACAACGATAAAGAAGTTGGGGAACCTCTTTCTGCCTCCATACAATCTATAAAATGGTAAGCAGTTTCAGGATCTATGTAAAGTTCTGCTATCCTTCTTCCTAACCTTGTTGGTTTAAAACTGTTGTTTTCAAGTATATGGATGAAATCATAATCCTCAAGTTTTTCCGATATAACCATCAGTTTGTTCTCTATCTCACCTATGTCACCGTACTGATAAGCATAAAAAGTCTCAGCAAAAAACGATTTAAGCTGTTCAAAGTTTTCAACAAACCCTGTTGCAATAAGGGAAAGTGTGTGCATCCTCAATACAGGCTCTACTGCAAGTTTTGAGTAAATGTTTTCAGGTTCTCCAAGTATATATCTGTCACGGATCTCTTTCCTCATTCCCTGGTTCTTTGCAACTGATACCGCCTGTCCCTCTGAATGATGTTCAGGTCTCCCAGCTCTCCCTGCCATCTGTTTGTATTCAAGTACAGGTATGAAATTTAATCCAGAATCCGTGTATCGCTTAAGATCCCGGATAATTATTCTGTATGCAGGCATTGAAACACCAGCTGCGAGTGTGGGTGTCGCAGAAACTGATTTTATAAGGTCTTTTCTGAAAGCCTCTTCAACCATGCTTCTCTGTTTAGAAGTTAGACCAGCATGGTGAAAAGCAGAACCGTTTTTCACGCATCTTGCAAGTCGTTTACATTGTTTTGTTGGACTTCCAAGAACTTCTTTCAAATCCTCCGATAACTCTGCAAGCTGTTTTACCTCCTTTCTATCTAAAAACTTTTTACATACTTTTCCAACTTTCTCGGCCTCAGCTTCTGCGCTTTTTCTTGAATTAACAAAGTTTATGGTCTGTTTTTTTCTTTCTAGAGCATCCTGGAAAAGGTCGAGTGTTGGCTTAGAATTTTCCTTCTTTATCTCCTCTACCTCCTTTTCAAGATTTTCCTCTAGTCTTTCCTCCTCCAACTTTTCCGTTCCCCTCTTAAACAAACTATCATTATTAGAACCTATATCCACGTCTTTTTTGTTCAAGAAAAACTCTATCTTACCATCCCAGTAAACGCCTTCTTTTAGCTCCACTGGTCTGTAATCTGATTCTACAAGTACTGAATCCAACCAATCAGCCATTACATCTGAGTTGTTGATGGTTGCTGAAAGACCTAACAACTGAAAATTCATGAGCTCTCTCAACCTTGTAAGTGTTACTTCTAATGTAGGGCCTCTACTCCTTGAGTTCAAGAGATGTATCTCGTCCTCCACCACTAGATCAACATCTTTTATCCAAGTAGGGTTGTGCCTCAAAACAGCGTCCAGTTTTTCCACAGTCATAACTATCAAATCCTTTGAGGACAACTTTGAACCGGAAGAATCCTTGTCACCTATACTTATAGAAACCTTGTAATCCTCTCCAAATAGTTTTTTGTAGTCCCTGTATTTTTCAGATGCAAGTGCTTTAAGAGGAACAAGGTAAATTGCTTTTTTCCCGGCTTCAAGAACTTTCGATATAGCTAAAGTAGCTATAAGAGTCTTTCCAGAAGCGGTCGGAGATGAAACAATCATGCTCTTACCTTCCAAAACTCCTTTTTCTACGGCTTGCACCTGAGGGGGGTTGAGATCTCTAATACCTTTTTCCAAAAGTTTTTGCGAGAGAGATTCAGGTATATCAAGTTCTGTTACTTCCATCGACACACATATCTTTTGTAGAGAATGATTTTTAACCATAAACGTTTACAAAATCTTGAGGTGTAACATTTTATTAGGAATTAACTTAACTTTTGTTATGGGAAAAAAAGTTTTAGCTTTTGAGACCGGAGGTTCTACGTTTTTATCCGGTATTATAGAAGAGGGATCCTCGAAGATACATGGGTTAAACAAGGAAAAGATTGCTTGTGACAACAAAAATGATTATCTTGAGGAAATTATTTTATGTATAAAAGAAACCGTAGAACAGTCCTCTTTCTCATTAAAAGAAATTAATTCAATTGGAGTGGTCTCAGCTGGAAAATGGGATTTCAAAGAAGGAATTGTCACACCCCCAAACCTCCCTTTTAAAACTCAGCCTTTACCCATAGCCAAAAATATACACGAAAATTTTGGGAGACCTGTTTACATGGAAAACGATGTAAATGCAGGGGTACTGGCTGAAATGCTTTTTGGACACGGAAAAAAAACTGATTCAAGGTACATAGGTTACCTGACTATCAGCAGCGGCATAGGTTTTGGTCTATACGATAAACAAAAAGAAGAAATTTTCTCAGGGGAGACGGGACAGGCACCAGAGGTAGGCCATAACGTTGTGGAAAAAAACGGTTTGAAATGCGGATGTGGCGGTAGAGGTCACTGGGAAACTTATGGATCAGGAAACGGTGTTGTTAATATCTACGAAGAACTCCACGGAGAAAATATCTCTGCAAAAAAAATATATGAAAGAGCTGAAAAAGGAGACGAAAGATTTCTGGAGGTGATCGAAAAAGCAGCTGAATACAACGCAATCGGTGTAGGACAGATAATAAATGCTTATCAACCTGGTTTAATCGTTTTCGGAGGCACACCTGTTTTCAAATCAAGAAAAATGGTGTTCGGAAAGTTAAAGAAACTGATCGAGGATCCTCCTAGAAAAAACGAGTACACCTATATCAGTGAGGAAAAATTACCGGATTTAAGGGTATCTGAATTGGGTGAAAACAATATTTTGCTGGGTGCTGGAGCGATCGCGCTTAAAAAAATCGAAGGAAAACGTCTATAAATCAAAATCCTCTTTTAGCACCAATGAAACCTTTTTTCCAAGTTCCTCAATTGAAAAACCTGGTCCAACATCATCGAAAGCTTTCTCTCCCGAGATACCAAGTATATATGTGGACAGACAAGAGGCTTTCAACCCTTTTGTTTCCGATAAAAACCTTGCTATCATACCTGCCAATAGATCTCCTGTACCTCCCTTTGAGAGATATGGACAACCTGTCTCATTTACAAAAACTGTTTCTCCATCACTTATAACATCTTTTTCTCCTTTTAAGACGATTGTTGACTGGTAAACCCTCGCCGCTTTCTTCACTTTTTCTTTTATAGCTGCTAGGTCGCCTTCAACTTCTTCATAAATCCTTTCGAATTCCTTTAAATGAGGTGTTAAAACCACTTTTCTACCCTTAAAGTCCAACTCCTTTAACCTAGTTGTCAACATATCAGCATCGATAACAACCGGTATATCAGTGGAGGATAACACTTCAAGAAGGGTTTCAACGGTTTTAGGATCTTTCGTTGTACCGTTTCCCACTACTAAAGAGGTACAAGTTGATACTTCTTCGACTATCTCTTCTACATTATCATCGAATTCACCGACTCTAGCGGTTAGAAAATCTTTTTTATGGTTACATGCTATTTCAACAGATTTTTCATTGGATACTATCTTCACTAGATCAGCTCCTGTTCTAAGAGCTCCTAGACCCACTATCGAAGGTGTGGACATATATTTATTGCTTCCTCCCAAAACACCTATAATCCCGTTTTCCCCCTTAGCTGAGTCTTCTTTCCTCTGAATAAAACTTTTATCCATCCAGTCTACAACGGATTTTTCATCTCTCATCTCTGTTTCCAACAACTTCTTCGATTGTTTCTTCAAGTTTTCTGGAGAACTCCGATTTTATTTCCTTGTAGTCCTTCTCCGTCTCAGCTTCCATTGTAATCCTTATTTTTGGAGATGTGTTGGATGCTCTGATAAGAACCCATCCGTTTTCAAGCTCTACTCTGACACCGTCCACTGTGCTGGTGTCTTCGTACTCCTTTAAAAGCTTGTCCTTTACTTTTTCGACTACTTCAAACTTATCAGAATCAGGGCATTTGAAAGGTATCCTGTCACCGAAATATTCGGGCATATCATCTAGCTCTTCTTCTATATCTTCAAAATCGGAGATCTTTGATGCGAAAAGAACTGATGCGGCTACTCCATCATCCAAAGGAAATATCTGAGGTACCGCGAAGTGACCTGCTCTTTCAACCCCGAACAATGCTTCATTTTCCTTGATTGCTTTGAAGAGATACGTGTGACCCACCCTAACTCTTTCAACGTTACTATCATGCTTCTCCGCAACATCCTCTATCCTTCTTGAGCATTCCACATTTGCAACTACATCGCCATTTTTATCCTCTAATAGCTTGTCTAGAACAAGATAAGCTGTTTCATCAGCCCTGAGAAGTTTACCATTGTTTGTTATTATGAAACACCTATCTGAATCACCATCGTAAGCTATACCTATATCATATTCATCGACTTTATCCAGCATCTTTGATATGGAATCCTCATTAACATCTGATTCCCTGTTGGGAAAATCTCCATCAGGTTTTCCGTGTAACACGTCCACATTGAAACCCAGCTTATCCAATATTTCAGGTGCTGTAAGACCTGCAACACCGTTACCGCAGTCTATCAAAACATCTAAATCTCCTTCTTCTACGTTTTTAACAACGTATTCAATGTATTCGTCTCTGATATCTTCTTTCAATACTTTAGCTTCATCACCTTCTTCAAACGACTCCTCAATAAATATATCTCTTATTTGATTGTTTTCTTCTTCCAGGTATCCAACTCCATCACTATGGTAGAACTTTACGCCGTTCCACATAGGTGGTAGGTGCGATGCGGTGATATAAGCTGTTTCAAAACCTCTTTTCCAACCGTAGTAAAGAACTGTTCCAAAAGGCTCAAGTCCAAGATCAACAATCCTTTTGACTTTAGTACTCTTTAAGCCTTCTATAAATGCTTTTTTCAGTTTTATTGATGTATTACGAGCATCATGTCCGACTACAACTTTTTTATGTCCTTTTTTTATTATAAAAGTACCAAATGCTTTCCCTATCTTTTTCATAACTTCTGGGGTCAGCTTTTCTTCCGTGTTTCCCCTGATATCATATGCTCTGAAAATGTCTTTAATTTCGGCCATAGAGAATTTTATGTGAACTTATTAATTAAATTTTTACGGAAGCATCTCAAACAAAAAAAGACGGTGTCATTTTTATTAGTGAGGAACGACTGTTTTAAGTTATGGTTGAAGATCTGGACGACTTTGAGGGTAACTATTTCGAAGAGCTTGAAAAGGTCAATAAAAAACTCAAAGAACTTGTTAAAATATTGATAGATCACATCAAAGGAGAAGGTGTCGATTATCAGTACAAGTACGGAGAGGGCTGGACAGTGAATGAACATAATTCGATGAAGAAACAACTTGACACTGAAGACCCTGAAGAGCAGTTAAAAGTCGTCAATAACCTTATAAGAAACTACCAGATCGATAAAGATTGATCATTTTCTCTCCTTCTTTGCTTTCTCAAGCAGTTCCTTTACCCTTTCTTCCCTGCTCTCATCCTCAAGCAAACGATCCCTTAAAACAGATTCTAGAAGCTCCCATTCTCCTTTTTTGACCATTTCATAAACGTCTGTCCTGCGGAAAATTTCAAGAAACTCCTTTTTATCGAGAGAACTTATTTCGCCGAAGAGTCCTCTCTCCTCGAGAAAACTCTGTCTCTTCTTTATATTCACGATAGTATTAGTGACTCTTAAAGCATCCATATAGGCTTTGTGTTCATCTTGAAGTATCTTTATCTCGTTTTCCACTGAATATATTTCTTCGGCTAGTTCCTTCTCCAAAAATTCGTCTTCTGTATCCACAAGTTTATTGAACAACTGTTCCCTTTCATTCAATAATTGTTTCCTCTTGTCCCTTCTAAGACTTATTTTCTCCTTTAATTCATCTCTTTTTTCAAGAAAGTAGTCCGTGTCTTTTTCTATAATATCAAAACCTTTCTTACTGCCAGGTAAGATTCTGTTGAAATATTTTTTTATCAACCCCATCTTATTTTTATCATCATTCAACAAATTATTCACCAATAACGAAAAATTTAAATCCAATATATTAAAAATTTGGATTTAATTAGTTTTAGAAGTGGTTCGTATGTCTGATAAAAAAGATTTCGTAGAGCAACTAGATTCGCATGTTAAACAGAACGGTTTCATTTGGGGTCCTGAACCTGAGATATACAATGGACTCGCAGGGTTTTACACATACGGACCTTCAGGAAAACTTCTCAAGAACAAGATTGAAAATGTTATGAGAGACGTTTTCAGAGATCTCAAATTTTACGAGGTTGAAGCCCCTATAATCATGCCAAGAGATGTTTGGAAGGCTTCAGGCCACCTTGATACGTTTATTGATCCTATGGTTCTCTGCTCAAATTGTGAGGGTAGTTACAGGGCTGACAAGCTTATAGAGGAAAAAACAGATATCGAGACTGCTGACGGATTTTCGGACGAAAAATTACTGAATATAATAGATGAAAAAGGAATTAAATGCCCCTCATGTGGTGGAAAATTTAAAAAAGAGGTTCACGACTACAATCTGATGATGAAGACCTCTGTTGCTGGCCAAGAATCATACAACAGGCCTGAAACAGCAACAACAACTTTTCTACCTTTCAAGAGGTACTGGAGGTTTTTTAGGAAAAAGCTTCCGATGAAAGTCTTTCAGATAGGTAAAGCTTTTAGAAACGAGATAAGTCCTAGACAGCATGTTTTAAGGGGTAGAGAGTTCACACAGGCAGAAGGACAGATATTCGTCCATCCGGATCAAAAAAACGACTGGGATGAGTATGAGAATGTCAAGGAGAAAAAGCTTCCTTTATACTCAGAAGAGATGCAGAACAAGGAACAGAAATGGGATATGATAACCATTCAAGAAGCAAGAAATAAAGGTTATCTATCTTCAGAAGCCTATTCCTGGTGTCTATCAGTGGCCTACGATCTTTTTGTTTCGATAGGAATTCCAAAAGATAGGATAAGACTAAGGGAACACGGTGATGACGAAAAATCTCATTATGCCAGAGAGGCATGGGATGTTGAAATAAGGCTTGACAGTTTTGGCTGGACAGAGGTATGCGGTGTCCACGACAGGACAGACTACGATCTTTCAAGCCATGACAAACATTCACACGAAGATCTGAGTGTCACGACCAACGATGGTGAAAAGGTGATCCCTCACATATTGGAGATAGCCTTTGGAACTGACAGGCCCACATTCGCTGTTTTGGACATTTTTTTCGACAAGGAAAAAGGAGTTCTCAACATACCAAAACACGTGTCCCCCATTGATGTATCTGTCTTTCCTCTCATCAGTAAAGAAGGTCTAACAGACATTGCAGAGGAAATATATAGACAGCTACACGAACAAAAGTTCGATGTCGAGTATGATGACAGAGGAAGTATAGGTAAAAGATACGCCAGGAATGACGCCAAAGGAACAGCTGTCTGTGTAACCGTTGACTTCGAAACAAAAGAAGATGACACAGTTACTATGAGGGATAGGGATTCTCAAGAACAAGTAAGAGTTAAGATTTCAGAACTCCCGAGCAAACTGGAGAGATGGCTCTACACGGACATGGATTTTGAAGATATTGGAGAACTTGTTTAAAAACAAGTTCCAAACCTTTGTTTTTTATTGTTTCATTACAACTTCAGTTGTATGGCTGAATGTTCGGAATGTGGGGAATCCATATCTATGCCCTTCAAGTGTAAGTTCTGTGGTGAAAAACTGTGTTCAAAACACAGGTTACCAGAGAACCACGGCTGTGAAAAGATGGACCAATATTTAGAAAAACAGAGGAACAAGAAGATAATTTATGATGCAGTTCAGGAGGAGAAAGAATACAGGGAGAAAAGTATGAGAGAAAAAAGAAACATACTTGGAAAATTTAAGAACGTTATAAAAAATGTCAGGTCACCTAGAAGAAGATCTTATAGAAGAAGTCCTGCCGCAGAAGCTTTCAGGTATTCTTTTCCTGACATGGCAACATTCACATTGCTTGGGCTGATTTTTCTGGGTTACATACTTCAATTATTCGTGCCCGGATTCAACGAACTTTTCCAGCTTGTTCCCGAACTTGCTTTCACCGAACCTTGGAGACTCATATCTCCGATATTTCTTCATGGCAACCCCACACATCTCTTTGTTAACTCTATAGTTCTCTTTTTCTTTGGTTCTGAGCTGGAGAAAAGGATAGGAACATGGAGATTTGTAAAACTGTTCTTTATATCCGGTATCATAGCATCCATAGGCTATGCGATCTATATGTTGGAGATAACAGGGCTAAACACGCCTGCAGTAGGAGCTTCAGGAGCATTATACGGAGTTTTTGCAGCGCTTGCAATCATAGCTCCTGAGATAAGAGTTTTAGCGTTTTTCATAATACCTATGGGGATAAGGACAGCTCTTGTAGTATTTGCTTTATTCGATCTATTTCTTTTAACTCAGCAAACCCCTATAGCCAGTATAGCACACCTTACAGGGCTTGTAGTAGGCCTTTATTATGGTTACAAGGTCAGAAAGAGTGGTAAATACAATCGTAGTTGGTTAATCTGATCACTATCCTGACTTTTCAGTCTTGATCCATACCTCATTAAACATCTCGTTCCGCCCATAAACAATATAGAAAGGTCTGTCCTTAAAATCAACTGTTTCAAAGCCTTCCTCGAACAACAAACCTATTTCATCGGTTCCTTGATCTAAATTAAGAACAACAGTTTCAGTATATTCTCCACTGTCGAAATAGATTGTTTCTTCAATGGAACCGTCAACAGTAATGTTTATCTCATTCATACCCTCTAAGTAATTACCTACCACAATATCAAAATCGCCGTCATCATTTTCTATACCCACCATAGAAACATAGCTTGCTCCTATTCCTTTACCAGAATTCACTGTCATCAAGAAATTCATGTAGCCTTCTATGTTTTCCTCAACCTTCCTTGAAGAATAGTTTTGACTCAAACTGTTATCTATAAGGTAAGGTACCTCTTCAATACCTTTTTCAAAAAAATCTCTTGTATGAGGATCAGGATCCGCTGTTAAAAAAGCTCTTCCCTGTAGTCCAACAACTACAAGTATCATTATAGCGAGCAATATCAATCCTATGGTAAAAAACTGACCTTTTCTCATCGGTATCCAACCTCCAAACTGACTTTACCGTCAGTTTCGCCTCTGTTTCTGAACCTGAGATTAAAGAATCCTTGACCAAAATTGATACGTTCTCTTCCATCCGGATCAGTAAGATTTATTTTTTCATCCGAGTAATCCAGAGAAAGTTTTATGTTGACTCCATCGCTTGAAGACATATTCACAGGGCCAATACGAGTTTGGGAACCTGCAGAAACCACATCTGCTTCAGTTTCAATAGTATAATAAAAAGTATCATTGGCTGGCTCGAAAGTGTATCTCCCATAATCTGTAGTGATGGAAGCCTCTGTTCTACTGCCTTCACCATAAGAAACTGTCTGCCTGATCTTTGAATCTATGTTCAACAGGGTGTCCTGTGCACTCTGTATGGATGCTACTTGTCTCGATCTTTCCAATAAAGGCATACCCATGGTAAGTACTATAACAACTCCTGAAATAATCAGGAAGACAACAAGCATGTAAGATACCAGTGGAGATACTGCTTTCCTCCTCACCATATATAGACTGACACCACCGAATAAGTAACTTCGTTTCCGTTTTCCAACAAGTCTTCACCAACTGTAACAGCATAACCAGCACTTATCTTGAAATCTTCGGGATAGTCTCCGCTTAACTCATAATCCATCTCTCCATCCTTGTCCATATACAATATCTCAACTGCCGTGTTTGCTGACACGTATTTATTGATCTCTTGGTGTATCGATTCCGGATCTCTTGAAATAACTTTATCCCTCAAGAAACCCTTTGAATCCAGTGATTCTAGGGTCTGCATGGTGATTCTGTAAGAAACTTCATGGGTAACAGGTTGACCTACAAGTGAGGGAAGCACATTTATCAAAAAAACGAAAAATATAGTTGAAGCGATCACCGCTTCAAGAGTTGATACAAATCCCTTTCTCTCAACCATAAATGTTTATTAGCTGTGAGGGAGGTTAAAGTTTATGGTATATGCTGCTCCATGTAAATTTCTTCGGAAACTGAAATCCCCGAATTCTCCTTTGAAACCCTGTAAAGATAAGAAGTAACTGAATCCTCCAAATCTTTGTCGTGGGTGATCAAGATAAGTTGATCAACTATATCCGACACGTCTTCCCTGAGAGTGTCTGAAAGGTCTGAAACAGTTCTTTCATCAAGATTATGGGTGGGTTCATCCAACATCAAAACATTAAATCTTTTTCCAAGCACAGCTGATAATGCGAGTCTCATAGTCAAAGCAGCTGAATGTCTCTCTCCACCGGATACCTCTCCCTCTACGGGAACTTTATTACCCCTTGAATCACAGATTTTTAGGATGTAATCTTCCTCCACACTGATCTCAATATCGGAATAATAATCATATGGGTATATGTTATCCCATATCTCCTTCATAACGTCATTGAGATTTTCTATAAATTGTTTTCTCAACTTTTCCTGAGCTTCCTTGAGTTTTTTCCTAAAAGACACGAAAAAATCCTCTAGAATCCTGTATCTTTCGATATCTTCCTCTATCTTATCTATCAAAGATTTCCTCTTTTTTAGTTCCTCAACTCGTTTTTTGTACTGTTCCAGGACTTCTTTCTTAGACTCTTTTTCTTTTTGAACAATCCTTATATCAGATTTTACCTCGTTGAACTTTTTCTCTAGGTTCTTAAAATTTTCAGAATCAAAATCGTTTTCTTTTTTCTTTTCCCTCAGTTTTTTGAGATCTTTTTTGCTTTTATCAATTTTCCTCTTGAATTTGAAGAAGTCTTTCAGGTCCTTCATCTTTTCTTTTTTCTCCTCCAACTTTTTCCTGTCTAAATTTGACAATTTTTCCTCAAGTTCTTCTATTTTCTCATATAAATCTTCTTTATCGGATTTTTCTTCTTTAAGCCTCTTCTTTTTCTCAACAATTTTTTCTTCAACGTCTCCCAGCTTCAAAATATCCGATCTTCTCCTATTTAATCCCTCAAGTTGTTTTGATAATCTTTCGATTCTTTCTTCAATTTTTTCCATCCTTGATTCTATATCTTGCTTCTTTTCTCCTAAGGATTCGATCATTTTTTCCCTTTGTTCATCATCTAGATCCCTTTCACAGGTAGGACATTTACCTTCAGTATCGGATAGTTGCTCGATAGAATCCTCAATGTTTTCTTTTTCACTTTTCAATCCGGATACCTTGCTCTTCAATCCCTCCAGCTTTTTCTTTTGATTTTCTATGGCTTTCTCAACCTTCTCCAACTTTTCAAACTCTTTTTTATCTTTATTTAGACTCTCAATCTTTTCTTTAATTTTATCGATGTTTTTATCCTTGTATTCAAGCTTGTTTTTCTTGTTGGAAAGTTTTTCACTTAGCTCTTTCGCTTCCATTAATTTTTCGTCGATATCCGAAATCTTTTCATCCAAACTTCCCTCATCTTCAACAGCTTTATCATCCAGTTCTTCCCTTAATTCCTCCAAGTTCTCGTTAAGAGAAATAATTTTTCCGTTCAAATTCTCAATTTTCCTCTCCAGTTTTTCATCTTTCTTTTTGGCTTTCTTCCCTAACTCATATTTTTTATCCAGGCTTCTCTTTTCTTCAATGAGTTTCTTTCCTTTTTCTTCATGTTCTTCGATTTCACCCTCTATATCCTCTCTTTTTTCCAAAAGTTTCTCAAGATCCTTATCTTCGAAACTTTCTTTGTTGTCCTTGAGATCTCCCTCCTTGTAGTCACGTTTGTTCCTTACAGAGTTTTTAAGCTTAACAAGGGTTTTACGTGCTTTTTCAAACCTGTCTAACCCTAATAATTTATCTATTTTTTCTTTTCTCTCTCCAGGCCTCATGTCAAGGAAAAAATCCAAGGAGTTCTGTTCCGAAAAAACGATGGTCGTAAAAAGATCAAAGTTCAGACCTATGATTTCCTCGATTTTTTCAGAAACCTCGGTAGCCTGAGGACCAGCGATAACATCTCCTTCCATTCTAAGAATCGATTTAGTGGTTCCTCTACCCCTTTTTATCACTCTTTCAACAGAATAAGTATCATCTATCTCGAAAAATATTTTTACTTTCGCCGACTCCTCGCGATTAGGAGCTCTTTTTATGATATCATCTATATTTATTCTCCTCTCCTTTATAGAAGGCAAAGTTCCGTAAAGACCAAAAACTATGGATTCTAGTACTGAAGATTTCCCAGACCCCATCTCTCCAATCAGGGCGTTCACACCTTCATCAAAAACAAATTCTTCATCCCTGTACGATTTCCAGTTTTCAAGAACCACTTTTTTTATCATTTAATCAACCTCCGAAGTAATCCAGAACGGTTTTTCCATCCTTCTTAACATCTTTTTCCTTATTTTCCTCTCCCTCTAAATCATCCATGAATTCTTCAAGTTCATCTAGGTCTTTTTTCTCAAACTCTTCAAGTACGGATTCGGAATCTCCTTCGCACAGTTTCTCAAATATTTCCTTTATACCGTTAAAACTGAAATCCCTTGAGATATATCTGAAACCCAATTCATCTACTTTTTCTCCAGAATCAATGCTATTTCCTCTTTCCTTTATTCCTTTTGTGTTATCCCCTATTTTAATTATAGCTGAATCTATTTTCTCTCGTATCTCTTTTTTGCTGAAATTTGCCTCTGTTTCTCCATCTAAAACAACCCTGACAAGAGGTTTCTTCTCTTTTCCAGAGGATTTATCAACCACTTGTTCAATAACCTCGTCCACTATCTCTCGACCTTCCATGTCTGAAACATCAATTTTAAGATGAAAAACTTCTCTCGGAGAGTTTAATGGTTCAAATCTAATATCCCTACTTTCAGTATCTATAAATATGATGCCTTTATCTTCCTCAGCTTCTTTTTTCCTAACCTGTGTGGTTATGGTAGAACCAGGGAAAACTAAAGGTAGCTCTCTACTCTCAAAATCAAGGTTTTTCCAGTGTATATGGCCGTCTATGATGTAGTCGAATCCATCCGGTAGGTCCGAAAGTGAGATGCCTTTGTTTATCTCGTCAGTGTACACAAAATTTTCTATTGACTGGTGTAGCATCAGAACGTTTACACCTTTTTCAGGTGTTGGATTCCATTTTTTAAGTATATCTGAGGCGTATCTCTCCGGTACACCTGACATACCAAAAATGTTCACTCGCTCACCTCCCTTTTCAAGAGTTATAGAATCGTTGTGAAGATGTACAAGCACTCCTGCATCTTCCAAAAGCTCTATAGGATTAACGTATTCTTTACTTCTCCTCTCATGTGTGCCGTGTATAGCTATCACAGGTGTCCTAGTATCTTTCCACTCATAATCTTTGATTCTAGCTTTATCGCCGGTATCCTCAAACAACTTGAACAGTTTGAAAGCTTTTGAAAAAACTTCTTGGTTAGGTGTCTTGGAATCGAAGATATCACCAGGTAGAAGAACAGCATCGGCTTTTTTAGCTTTTTCAAAGGCTTCTCTGGCGTTTTGGAAACTATCTAAATTTCTCTCGGAGTTCCACTTAAAACCGAAATGGGTGTCACTTACAACGGCTAATATCATTAAGAATTTTTTCGGAACCGAATCTTAAAAACAATATTGGAAATAAGAAAAAAAAAGGGATTTATGGATTCACTCCATCATCCCGATTATTTCTCCTCTTTCAAGGTCTATAGGATCTATTCCTGCAAGTCCTCCCATGAACATTAGACCTGATCTCTTAGATACATATACGTTGAACTCTTGAGTAGCCTGTTCATCCTCCAAAAGCATGGTCACAACGAATATGTCCTCATAGGTATCCTGATCGATAGATGTTACCGTTATGTTTATATCTTCATCCACATCTCCCATCTGCTGTACTATGTAATCAGTAACCATTTCATCAATCTCGTCAAGGGTGAACTCTTCAGCCTCCACCATTTCCGCGGGGTACATCACTATAAATGTCAAAGCAAAACCTATCAGTATACCCAATAAAATGTTGACGAAAGGCCTTTCCCAGGTATTTAATTCTTCACCAGAAACCGTTTCATCTTCAAGTTCAACTTCTCTATCCTCTATCTTGTTTTCTATCCATTCCTTCAGAGTCTTTCTATCCTTTCCTTCAATCTCAGCTTCAAGCAATTTTTCTAAATTAATTTTTTCATTTTCCTCGACTTCTTCTTTCACTTCAGATATAGTCTTATCGAGAATCTCTCCATAGTTTTCATCTGTCATCTTAACACCTAATATTTTATTAGGACTTATTAGTTAAAAAATTAAGAACATTGAGAACTCGGGTTTTAAAAATGTTTATCACCTAAAAAGATGTTAGGTGGATTATTTTGGAAGGTGACTATGTTCCACGGAGTTGAAGAAACTATCTTAGTTACAGCTTTATTCGTGACATCCACTTTTTTCTTGAACAAAAATTCGTTCATACAAAATCTTTATAGGAGTGATAAATATGTCTAAAAAACAAGAACTGGGTATAACAGTAAAAAAAGATGAAAACATATCGGAATGGTACACACAGGTCGTCAAAAAAGCTGATCTAGCTGATTATGCGCCTGTAAAAGGTTGCATGATCATTAAACCATACGGTATGAAGATCTGGGAAAGGATAAAAAAGAAGTTCAATAAGATGATAGAAAACGAGGTTGATAACGCATATTTTCCTTTACTGATCCCTGAATCATATCTCGAGAAGGAAAAAGAAATCGTTGAGGGATTCGATCCTGAAGTTGCATGGGTCGAAAATGCAGGTAAAGACGGTAAATTGGAGGAAAGACTCGCTATAAGACCTACTTCGGAATCTATAATAGCAGAGTATATGTCAAAAAACATCAGAAGTTACAGAGATCTTCCTTTCAGGATTAATCAGTGGGCTAATATAATGAGATGGGAGGCAACAGATACCAGGCCTTTCCTAAGAACCCGGGAGTTCCTCTGGCAGGAAGGACACACAGCACATGAAAACGAAGAAAAAGCTGATGAGGAAGTTTTAAAGAGACTGGATCAGTACGAACAACTTTATGAAGACATCATGGCTATACCTGTACTGAAAGGGAGAAAACCTGAACATGACAAGTTCCCAGGAGCAACTATGACAACTACAGTTGAATGTTTGATGCCTGACGGCAAATCTATTCAAGGAGGTACATCCCACAACCTTGGAACAAACTTTGCAAAAGCTTTCGATATCAGATACGAGGATGAGAATCAAAATAAACATCTTTGCCACACCGCCTCTTGGGGAATATCAACTAGATCTATCGGCGCACTTATTTTGGCTCATGGAGATGACAAAGGTCTCGTTCTGCCTCCAAACATATCTCCATTGGAAGTGGTCATAGTACCTATATTCGTCGGGAAAGACGATGAAAAAGTAGAAAAGTTTTCAGAAAAGGTAAAGGAGAAACTCGACGGATTCAGGACAAAGATCGATTATGATAAGGACAAAAGTCCTGGTTTCAAATTCAACCACTGGGAGCTTAGAGGAGTTCCTCTTAGAATTGAGATCGGACCAAACGAGGTCAAGGAAAAGAAATTAACTCTGGTAAGAAGGGATAACGGTGAAAAAGAGACATTTAAAATCAGAAATATAGAGGATAAAGTCGAGGAGATCTTAGAGGATATACAGTACAGTCTTTACTCGAAACTAGAAGATTATAGAGAGGAACACATCAGTGAAGCAGGAAGTTTTGAGGAAATACTGGAAAGTATTGATAAGAAGAAGGGATATGTCAAGAGTTTCTGGTGCGGAAGAGAAGGTTGCGAAGAAAAAGTGAAGGAAGAAGTGCACGCTGAGATTGTTCTGGTACCTCTTAAAAAGGAAAAATTGAAGGATGAAAAGTGTGCGATTTGTGGAGAAACTGCCGAAGAGATAGCCTTTTTCGCTAAGAACTATTGAAGGGTTTAAAAAACTCTTCAAAAACTTTATTTTTTAATGGTTGTGATTATTTCTTTTTCTCCTTAATTCTCTTCTTTTTTTCCTTCTCTCCCTCTTATCTGTTCTGGAAGGAGCTCTATCATAGTGATGTTGTTCATCCATTTTTTCATTTTTTTCAGGTTCTTTGGAAGGACTAGGTTTTTCTTCAGTGTTCTTAATCGTTTTTTCTTCTTCATCTATCTTTCCAATGCTTTCAATCCTTTTCTTTTCCCTGTACTTTTTGAAAATACCAATCCCTATCCTTATTATACCAACAGCTATCAGTAATGTTCCAATACCCAACATTATATTTTGGACATATGTAGCTATCAGTTCCAAGTTGAAGGGAAAGAATTCCGGTATCTCTCCAACCTGTTCGATAACTGAATTATACATCTCCATGACATAGAAACCAATCGCAAAAACTATTATACCTATGAAAAGGTTAGAGTATTTTCCCATTGTAAAGAAATATGTACTACTAACATAAAATATTTTGCTGTCAAAGTTTTTATCCCTCCACCAAATAACCACTTATTTAAATGTTAGAGTTATAATTTGTTTTAGAATTCTTGAAGCAGTCTGGTGTTTTACCATGAATAGTATGGATGGACAGAAAATGCAAGAAAAAGATATGAAAAAGATGCAGACAGGTACAACTACACTTGGATTAGTAACAGATGAAGGTGTTGTACTTGCAGCTGACAACCGAGCAACAATCGGTCATCTTAAAGCATCAAAAAAAGCGAAAAAAGTTTTTAAATTACATGAGGATATTGCGATGACTATTGCAGGTTCAGTAGGAGATGCGCAAAAGATTGTCAGGTTGATGAGAGCTCAAATCAATCTCTATAACATCGAAAACAGGGATTTATCCGTAAAAGGTGCTTCAACTCTTTTATCAAATGTTTTAAATGCTAACAAGATGATGCCGTTTATGAACCAATTCATAATAGGCGGAACCAACCCAGAAAATGTTTTGTATGATCTGGATCCTGTTGGAGGATTGATGGATCACAAAGAATTTACTGCAACCGGTTCAGGATCGCCCACAGCCTACGGTGTTTTAGAGGATAGGTATGAGGAAAATATGTCTCATGAAGAAGGTATCAAACTTGCTATAAGAGCTATAAAAGCAGCAAGTGAAAGAGATACTGCTTCTGGGGACGGTATGGATGTAGTGACCATCACCAAAGAAGGCTACAAGGAACTCGATGAATCAGATATCGAGGAATACCTTGGTTAGGAAACAGCTTATTTAAAAAAATATAGACAAGGAGAGGATTTCTGAGTGACAGGATTAGACGAAGTAAAGAAGATGCTGCCGAATGATGCGGCGATACAGGAAGCGTGTTATGAAGCATCAGATATAGTTTTCTATACTAGAAATAAGGATTTCTTCCTTAACAACGAAGACATAATTAAACAGATTGTATCGAATTTTAAAAAAAGAGTGGAAGTAAGACCCGCTCCAAACATAAGGATAGATGCTTCTGAAGCCAAGAAAGTTATCCAGGAACTTGTTCCTGAGGAGGCAGGACTTGGTAACATTCATTTCCAACCCGGATTCGGTAAAGTGATTATTGAGGCAAAAAAACCTGGTTTAGTTATAGGGAAATCAGGTAAAACTCTTGAAGAGATCAAGAAAAAGACTAAGTGGATGCCTTTAGTAAACAGGATACCTGCGATAGATTCTAAAGTGGTTGATAGAGCGCGTGAAATAATACAGGAAGGTTCAGAGTTCAGAAAAGATTTCTTAAATGATATAGGTAAAAAAATACAGTTAAACAAATCGATAGGAAACGAGTGGATCAGAATTACAGGCCTTGGTAGCTGCAGGCAGGTGGGAAGATCAAGCTTTTTGCTTCAGACAGAAGAATCCAATGTAATGCTTGACTGTGGAATAAATCCTTCAGGAAAAGACAGGGATTCATACCCTATACTAAATGTGCCTGAACTTGATTTGCAGGCTCTTGACGCTGTTATCATTACACACGCACACCTTGATCACTGCGGATTTTTACCATATCTATTTGCGTACGGCTACGATGGACCTGTTTACTGTACAGAACCAACTAGAGATTTAATGATACTATTACAACTTGATTACCTTGACGTACTTCATAGAGAAGGTAAGAGCTCTCCCTACGATTCTACACATATTAAGGAAGAGATAAAAAGGACTATACCTCTATCATATGGAGAAGTAGCTGATATAACTCCTGATATGAGACTTACGTTTAACAACGCAGGACATATACTGGGAAGTGCTTCTGTCCATCTACACATAGGGGAGGGTCTCCACAACATAGTATACACCGGCGACATAAAATATGATAAGTCAGAGCTTCTTAGACCTGCTGATCCGAAGTTCAATAGGGTTGAAACCTTGATACTGGAATCCACTTATGGAGATCAGAAGAACAAGAAGATATCACGAAAGAAATCGACTGAACAATTCAAAAAGATGGTCAGGGAAACTATCAAAAATGATGGTCATGTGATAATACCTGCATTTGCTGTTGGAAGATCTCAAGAAGTTATGATGCTATTAGCAGAGGAAGCTGAAAAAGATTACTTCGATGTTCCCGTATATCTGGACGGTATGATATGGGATGCGACGGCTTTACATACAGCTTATCCTGAATATCTGTCCAAGAAGGTTCAGAAAAAGATATTTAACGACGAAAACAATCCTTTCCTTCATGAATGTTTCCAGAGAATAGGTGGACAGGAGGAAAGAAGAGAAGTTGTTAAGGAAGATTCTAACGTCATACTTGCTACTTCCGGAATGATCTCAGGAGGTCCAATAATGTATTACCTTGATGAGCTCGCGGAAGACAAGAACAACAGACTTATTTTTGTTGGTTACCAAGCAAAAGGCACATACGGTAACAAGATACAGAACGGAACCAAAAAAATTACTTTCCCAGGTAACGACAAACCTACAAAGATGAACTTGGAAATAAAAACTGCCAAGGGCTTTTCAGGACATTCAACCAAAAGCCAGCTCATAAACTATGTTTCCAATTTACCTAACAAACCCAAAAAAATCTTGACTAACCACGGAGACAGCAACGCAACTTTCCGACTTTCATCAACCCTGCACAAGATGTTCAATATCAACACAACTTCTCCAAGAAACCTTGAAACCATAAGACTGGACTGAATATTTTTTTCTAAAAACCCCAACCTTTTTAAAGGTATACGTTGATTATTTATAAACAAACAAATTTCTTTATAAACAAATTTTCATATGAAAGACAAAATGGAAAAGGAAAAGTACCGGGAAAAAGAAGCAGATAAAATATATGAAGAACAGGTTGGATCCATCTATGACGCATATTTTTTGTGGAGTGAAGAAGTAAATAAATGGCTCGAAGGAGATATAAAAACCAATCAAGGAGGAAAAGAAAATAAGATTACCGGGAAAAGGCTTTACGAACTAGCCATAAAAGAATTAAATTTGTACGAAAAAGAAAAATACGAACAAAAATCTATCAACCGGTTTTTGGAGAAAAACAGGGAAATATTCGGGGTTAAGGACGGATATTTTATTTCAGGACTTCTAAAATTAACCAGGAAAAAAGAAGTACCTCATAAAAAAACCGAATTCTTGGAAATAACGGGAAAGAAAGACGTGATAGACGGTTTCATAAGTATACCAGGTATCAAGGAAATCTCTGCACTCGGATTTTTAAACAACACTTTTCTTGAGATAAGAGGAGAAGCAGGCATGTTGCTTGGTAGAAACTCATATCAAAGCATAATAGAAGTTGAGGAAGCCGAGACATTAGGTCTTGACACGGAAGATACGGATTACTTTTTACACAAAAGTAAAGGTAAACCTTTTATCATGGGTTCTGGACGTATATGGTATAAAAAAAATGGTGAGTGGGAGTTGTACTGAAATTTTTGTTTACATTTCTTCCAGACAATCAATACCAAGAAGACCCATACCTACCGAAGAAACACTTTCAAATAATTCCACAATCTTTAATCTTCTCTTCATTGTGTCTTCATCAGCCTTTAATACCGGGCATTTGTGGTAAAAACTATTGAAAATCTCGCAAAGCTCCGATAAATAATTAGCTATCTTTGCAGGTTCTCTAGAATCCACAGCATTTTCGATCATCTCAGGAAACCTCGATAATTTTTTCAAAAAAGAAAACTCGGTGTCGGAAAATTCTCCAATAAATTCTCCTTTCGAATCCGTTTTTTTAATAATAGACTTAGCCCTAGTATTTGAGTACTGTAAATAAGGTCCTGAATCACCTTCAAATGTAAGTACATCATCCCAGTTAAACACTATATCTTTTTGTTTTGTTACACACAGATTAGCATATTTCAAAGCTCCTATCCCTATCTTTTCAGCATTTTTCTTTAGTTCAACAGATTCTATTCTTTCTTTAGCTTTTTCAACAGCTTTATCTATTAATTCAGATACTCTTACAATATTACCTGATCTTGAAGACATAGATCCTTCCTTTAGATTTAATAGGCCGTAAGAGATGTGTTCACAACCCTCAATATCGATACCCATCATATCACATATATTGAAAAGTTGTTTGAAATGTAGGTCCTGTTCAGAAGCAACAACGTATAGGTTTAAATCAAAATCTTCGTCCTCTTTCCTCTTCTTCAAATTTGCCATATCCCTTGAAAGGTATAACGTAGTTCCATCCGATTTTTTTAGAACGGTTGCAGGCATTTCTTCTCCAAACTCAACGAAAAGGCTACCATCAGGATCTTTTTTTATAACTCCTTTTTGCAAGCCTTCTTCAAGAATTTCTTTTGTCTCATCAAGGATTTTCGATTCTCCTGTCCACCTGTCAAACTTGATTCCCATCCTATGGTAATCTTTCTTGTGATAATCAATAGAAACCTCTCTAAATAGTTTCCAAAGACGAAATGCTTCTTCTTCTTTATTTTCTATTTTATTGGCCCACTCCCTTCCTTTTTCCAATAATCTATCATCAGTTTCCATTTTCTCGTGGAACTCTACGTATAAATTGTAGAGGTGTTCCATAGGGTTCTTCTCGAATTCTTCTTTGCTTCCGTATTCTTTGAAAGCGTAAACAAGTTTTCCGTACTGCGTTCCCCAGTCTCCAATATAATTTTCAGATACAACATCGTATCCAACAAAATCCAACATTCTTTGTATAGAATCTCCAAGGACATTATTCCTGAAATGTCCTATGTGCATTGGTTTGGCAACGTTTGGTGAAGAGAATTCTACAAGTGCCTTGCCCTTTCTTTCCTTCAGGCCCATCCTTTCCTTGCTAAGTGTTTCAACGATTTTTTCAGCAAATAGATCCTTTTTAACAAAAAAATTCACGAATCCTGGTCCTGCTACCTCAATTTTTTCCAAAAAACCTAGTTCTATCTCTTCCTTTAACTTTTCAGCTATCTCCCTAGGATTACCGCCTTTTTCAGAAGCAACCTTCATCGCTGGAAATGAAAAATCTCCTCTTTCTCCCTCTGAATCCTCAATATCTTTTATTGAAGCTTCGGTCTCTAAAACATCATTTATGCTTTCCACAATCTTATTTTTAAAATATTTCATTTCTACACCTTGTTGAACAGCGTCCGACAAAAAGTTATGGAATCTAGTTGTTGTTTAACATTAAAAAAAGATTGTTTGCCCTAAAAAATATTCAAATTTATAAATGTATTTAAACCTTTAAAAAATGCTTTAAAACTCTTATAGCTATTTATAAGTGTATTACAGAAAAATTTATATAAAATTGTTTATAAGAACTCTTTAGTGATTCATATTGTTATTAGAAAGAAAAAATGCTATTAGGAACAAGGATATAGACAAGATCTGGGCAAGGATAGACCCATTGATGCACAGAAGATATGAAAAAACAACTTATGAGAATAAATCTAAATAAAAAAACAAAAAATTAGAGAGAAAAAAACTCTCCTTCTTACCTGTGAACGTGTGCATAATGAGGTGTTGCCACAAGCCATTCTTCATCTATGCCTGCAACATCTCCATCAATTGACCTCACAGTCTTCTTGATACGGTCGATAGCTCTCTTAAGATCTGTCATATCTTTTTCCTTGAGAGGCTTTATTTTCACCCATACTATATCTCCGTTTCTCAGCATCTTTTGTACCGATTCTGAATCTCGGAACTCATGAAGTGTTGCCACTCTAATTTTTACCTTCTTGTTCTTATTATCGTTTCCTGGCTCAAGCTCCACGTACTCATCAGGCTCAAGTTTCTCAATTTGATCGTTTTTTCCACCAAAAATATTCTTCAAGGGCACAGTATAAACCTCCTACAATCATATGTTCGACACAAGTTTACTTAAATCTAACCTGTCAAAAAAAGGTTTATCAGATTTTATATATCTAAGGTTTAAAGAATTGTATCAACAGCAACAAAGTCTTTCAGATAAGAAAAAGATTTAAACGAGCAGTGATATCTCAAATAAAATAGAAACCCTCCTTAGCTCAGTCTGGCAGAGCGTCCGCCTGTAGTTCCAGCCGGGTGCTGACCAATGGAAGCCAGTCAGCGGAATGTCCCCCGTTCAAATCGGGGAGGAGGGATTTTTTTGTTCTCCAAAGATTTCCGAAACAATTAATATGTTCAGTTCATTTTCTTTATCTATGGAAATCAAAATTGGTGCTCATGTATCTATCTCAGGAGGATTCATAAAGGCTCTTGACAGAGAGGAAAAAATTGGTGGTAACTGTGGACAGGTTTTTGTTCATTCGCCCAGGGTTTGGAAATTCGGGGATCTTTCGAAAAAAGAAGCCAGGGATTTCAGAGAAGAATATAATAAAAGAGGCTGGGGACCTATACTTGTCCATTCAAACTACTTGATAAACCTTGCAACACCAAAACCTGATCTCTTTAAGAGATCCGTGGAGACACTGAAGGAAGAATTGAGAAGGGCTGAGATGCTGGGCATGGAATATGTCGTGTTCCACCCAGGAAGCCATACGGGTTCAGGAGAAGAAAAAGGTATTAAAAGCATAGTTCAAGGCCTCAACATGGTCAGAGAAGTCATAGGGACTAATACTAAGCTTCTTCTTGAAAACACTGCAGGAAAGGGAACTTCTCTAGGAAAAAACGCTGATCAACTTTCAAAAATGTTTGAAAGATCTGAGCTTACTTTTGATGATGCGGGTGTCTGTATCGATACTTGTCATGCTTTCTCAGCTGGTTACAACATAAATACAAAAGAAGGTCTTGATGATTTTGTAGAAGAATTCGATTCAAAGATTGGTTGGGATAACATTAAAGCCATCCACCTCAATGATTCAAAGTATCCTCAAGGTTCTGAAAAGGATGAACACGCCCACATAGGTGAAGGCGAGATAGGTGAAGAAGGTATGAAAAACATAGTGAACCATCCCAAAATCAAAGAGAAACCGTTGATACTCGAGACACCTGTGGATAAAAAGAAAGGTTACAAGGAAAACATCGAAAAAGTGATGGAGCTATTGAATGACTAATCGAAACGTATCTCGGTTATCTCCACGTCTTTCTCCTTTGAAACTCTTTTTTTAAACTCTTCAATAGCTGATTCTTTTCCTTCAACATCTAGTAAGATAATGCCTGTTTCTCCTCCCCTGTTAAAACCTATCCTTGTTTTTATCAAACTGCCAAATCCTGTCAATACTTTTTGGAGTTTTTGAGCGTTTTTTCTCCTTTTGGAAAGTTTTAAAGCTATTATTTCCTCCATAAAAAATTTTTGATTTCAACCGTAAAAAAAATTTCTGTATGAAAAAGTATTTTTAACAGACAGACGAATTTATTTATGTATGGCGATGCCTGAAGAACCTCTCTTAAATATTTTGAAGAAAGAGCAGGAAAGACACGGATATTTATCCGATCATATATTGAAGCAGTTGAGCATTGAAATCGGTGTTCCTCTCTCAAAGCTGTATGGTATCACACAATTCTACACTATGTTGAGAACCGAACCCGTAGGAAAAAATATTATAGAGATATGTATGTCGACTTCATGTTTCTTGAACGAAAGTGAAACATTGAAAGAGTATCTTGAAAAAAAACTGGGTATAAATACGGGTGAAACCACTGAGGATGGAGAATTTTCTCTATTCAGAGTTTCATGTATCGGTTGCTGTAACGAACCACCCGCAATGCTGGTCAACGATGAACCCTACACCAAACTGACAGAAGAAAGGATAGATTTTATAATAGACGAGTTGAAAAACTGATGCAGATCTTGAGAAAAACAAATATGGAAGCATTGAAGCTTCTAGAGGTTATGGACAGAGAAAATATTCTAAAAAAAATGGAGGAAAAGAGTCTTGTAGGGAGAGGTGGTGCAGGTTTTCCAACGGCAAAAAAATGGAAAATGGCGCTTGAACAAGACGATGATATCTATCTTGTGATAAATGCTGATGAGGGAGAACCAGGAACATTCAAGGACAAGTTTGTCCTAGAGAACAATCTAGAAACGTTCGTCGAAGGAGTCATGATAAGTTCAAAGATATTGGATGTTGAAAAAACTTACATATATCTCAGAGGAGAATATGAATATTTAAGACAAGATATAGAAGACACTATAGAAGAAATGAACAATAAAACTTCCAAAGAATTCGATATAACGATAGTGAGGGGAGCCGGAGCATATGTATGCGGTGAAGAAACTTCTATACTTCAATCTATCATGGGCCACAGAGGCAATTCCATGGAGAAACCTCCTTACCCAACACAAGAAGGTCTATGGAAAAAACCGACTGTTGTAAACAACGTTGAGACTATAACATGTGTGCCTCAACTTCTGTTGTATGATGACTGGAACCCTGATCTCAGGCTTTTCTCACTTTCTGGAAATGTTTCGAACCCTGGACTGTTTGAAGCACCGCTAGGAGTAAAAGTTTCAACGCTTATAGATCTAGCAAGACCTAAAAATAATTTGAAAGCTATGTCTCTTGGAAACTTTGGAGGTATAATGCCTATAGAAGAAAACATGGAGATAACTCCTGAACTTATCAGCGATGAGAACTGTTTCCACGGGACTTTTTCCTTAATATGGATCGATGAAACCAACAACATTGCTGATATATGCAAGAACATCTCAGAGTTCTATACTTATGAATCATGCGGAAAGTGCACTCCATGTAGAGAAGGCTCTAAAGAAATTTTAGACCTTCTTAACAAGATATGCAGTGGTCAAGGAACCAAAAAAGATATAGAGTTACTTGAAAATACTGCGAAACACGTCAACCAAACTAGTCTTTGTGGTCTCGGTAAAACAGTAGGTAAACATGTTTTAACAGGTCTAGAACATTTCAAAACCGATTTTATGGAGAAGGTAAATCAATGAATATAGAAATCGATGGGGAAGAGATAACAGCAAAAGAGGGCAGAACTATACTTGATATATGCAGGGAACACGGCAAGGAAATACCTACGAAGTGTTATCTAAAAGACCTCCTTACAGATTCTAGGTGCAGAGTTTGTCTAGTTGAAATGAACGGTAAACTCGTTACTTCCTGCTCAAGTTATCCAAAAGAAGGTTCTAAAATATATACCGACACTGAAAAAGTTTTGAAAGCACGTGAAAAAAATCTTGAACTGATGAAACAAGAAAAGGATTCTTCTGAAGCTTACAAGCTGTTCAAAGAGGTCGGTATTGGTAACAACAGGTTCGACAAGGAAGATCACAAGTTGGAGATACTGGGACAGTCACTTCTGAGAGAGATGGATGAATGTGTTAACTGTGGTAGATGTGTGAATGTTTGCGACCAGATCCAAGGTGTAAACGCCATTGATTTTGCTGGTAGAGGCCATGAATCAAGGGTCACACCACACAGAGAAAAGAAACTTTCCGAAGTATCGTGCATAAGATGCGGGCAGTGCATATTAAGATGCGAAGAAAACGCTCTTAAAGAGAAAAGCCACCTTGAAAAGGTGGAAGAAGCTCTTGCAGATGATACAAAGTATGTCGTAGCTCAGACAGCTCCTGCGGTAAGAGCTTCTCTTGGAGAATTATTTGATATCGAGCCAGGTAGAAATGTGGAGGGAGAAATGGTTTCTGCTTTAAGAAAAAAAGGTTTTGACAGTGTGTTTGATACTGTGTTCGGAGCTGACCTGACAATAGTGGAGGAAGCTTCGGAACTGATAGAACGAATCAAAAATAACGGTCCTTTCCCAATGATAACAAGTTGTTGTCCTGCATGGATCCTCTACATGGAACAGTTTCATCCTGAACTTATGGAAAACGTTTCAAGCTGTAAGAGCCCTCACATGATGGTAGGAGCCCTCACAAAAACATTTTTTGCGGATAAATTGGATAAAAAAAGAGATAATATCGTAGTAGTTTCCATAATGCCCTGCACATCGAAGAAGTTCGAGGTTTCAAGAGTGGAAATGAAAGAAGACGTCGATTATGTATTAACAACAAGAGAAACAGCGAAAATGCTTAAAAAAGATTCTATAGATCTAAAAGAATTGGATACTGACTCTTTTGACAAACCTCTCGGGATTTCAACAGGTGCAGGCAAGATATTCGGTGCAACTGGCGGTGTAATGGAAGCAGCTATTAGAACAGCTAACGATAAACTTGATGGCGGAGACATAAACTTCAGGCTTGAAGAGGTGAGGGGCGAACACGGAATAAAAAGAGGGGAGGTAGACATAGGAGATCAAAAAGTAAGGTTCATTGTAGCTCATGGAGGTAAAAACATAGAAAAAACTATAGAATTGTTGGATGATGGAGAAGAGATTCATTTCATAGAATTCATGGCCTGTCCTGGAGGATGCGTATGTGGAGGTGGTCAGCCTAAATCAGAAAATAATCTTTTCCCAGAAAGAGCTGCCGCACTGTACATAAGCGATGAAAACGCTGATTTAAGGCTTTCACACAACAACCCCGCTGTGAAAAAGGTTTATGAAGATTTTCTGGATGAGCCTCTTTCAGAAAAATCGGAAAAGTTACTTCACACGTTTTACATTAAAAGAAACAAGTTCTAACTTCTCAAAATCAGATCATAAATATCGTCAAACCTGCTTTTTAGATTTTTAACTCTCTCAACTGCCTCTGAGTACTTCTTTTCCGAAAATTTGTCTATTATACAACACATCTCTTCTTCTAACTCATTAGAAGATTCTTTCTCTATATCCATAACTTTCAAGTACTCATTAGCCATCCTCATCCTGGCGACAGAAAGGCTGTATTCTTTTAAATCATTAGTTTCCCTATCATCTGATAAGCTTTCAAGGGTTTCATCGATATAATCACCTATTTTTTCAAGGTAGCCCTTTCTTCTTATAATGGCTATAGACGTTTTAGGCAGCTCAACACCCAACTTTTTGGAGAACTTCACCGCTTTTTTTATGTCATCCTCCATCCTATAAACGTTTCCGGATAATGCGAACTTCCTTGCATTCCGCATATGGAAAGGTATTCCTCTTTCATAGGCTCTGTAAATTATCTCTTTTGTCTCTTTTTGATCCAAATCAATTTTTTCGAGGTGGTGCAGGGTTCCACTGACCCTTCCGTGTTCTGCTTCTATCTTTGCTTCATACAAAGGACCTCCTTCAAGAATGTCCTTCTCATCAAAGTAAAATTTACGGTAAAACATGTTAAAACAAAAAGAAACCGAAAGTTTTAAGTTTTCCCGAAAAAACTATTTCCCGAAGTTTCTATCGGATGACCTATAGAATTCAATTGCTCTCTCGAATTCTTCCTCTGAAAACTCGGGCCAGAGCTGATCCGAGAAAAAAAGTTCCGCATAAGATGACTGCCAGATAAGAAAATTGCTAAGTCTCTGGTATCCCCCTGTTCTAATCACAAGGTCTATACTGGAACTGCTGTAGAGGTTCTCCTCCAAGTTTTTTTCATTGAATTCCATGTTTTTTTCCTTCATACTCCTCGCAGCATCTACTATCTCTTTCCTACCCCCATAACCCATGCAAATATTCAGTTTATAATCCCCTTTTTCAGATGTGTTCTCTTCTATTTCTTCTATGGTTTCAGATATAGGTTCAAGAAGTTCTTTTCTGCCCAGAAATTCTATGTTAACCTCGTATTTTTTCATGACCTCTGATTTATACAGATCAGAAGCCTTTTTATTGAATATATCAAAGATGGTTTTTATCTCATTTTCATCTCTTCTCAAGTTTTCTGTACTCAGCGCATAGAAAAAAATTTCCTCTAAGGATTCCTGTTCCACAACCCATTGATAAACTTCCTCTACTTTTTCGAATCCTTTTTCATAAGCTTCTCTGTAATCCAAACCATTTTTTCTTGCGTATCTCCTGTTACCATCAGGTATGATACCCATAGAAGCCAGTTTTTTCTCTTTTCCCACCTTTTAATTACCTCACAACGAATTACTTATGTCTAAAAATTATAAAAATTTGTCTCCCGAAGCTTTATTGTGGTCTTAATGGTTATACCTAAAAGTTATGCTGAAGAAATGGAAGTTTTGTTTGAGAATGAAAAGAAGAAATCGGTAGATGATTACATTGATACTCTCGAGAACTTCAAGGATGCGATGAATTATAGGGACATAGAGTTTTCGGAGCTTCCGGATATTATTGGAGGAGTCACTATACCATATATAGAACCATTGGACAATGGTGTAAAAGTTAAAGGCGGTGAAATCAAGATCAACGACAAGTTTCTTGAAACACCGGGTTCAGAGCACAACTACAGAGATTTTGTTGAAACAGTCTTCCATGAAGCGGTTCACCTCGAGGATTTCAGGCTGGAATCGGAGACAGATTACAGTTTTAACAGAAAAGAGAGGGATTACAAGGCTATGCTTTCGGAGGGACTAGCATCAAAAATAGGTAAGAATGGTTACAACGAGGCTAAAAAATTCTACGAGATGTTTTATGACAGGGTTGAAGACCGTTATTACGATAATATTTTAAACGAGTATGATGCAGACGTCGGGGAAATACTTGAGGAAATAAGCTCGGAGAAACACTTAGTTCATGTTGGTCTCAATTCTAAAGAAGATGTATATGATTTCCAGATGATGGACAAAGAGATATTCGGTGATGATGACGAATTAAGCGAGGAAGATATCTATGGTATATTAGACGAAATTTACCCTGTAGGGATAGATAGGGACAGGAGCTACATAATAGATTTCAGGGATGAAGATGTTGATGCGGATAAGATCGGTGAACATTACTTAAACGCACATGATAGAGTTGAAAGCGTTTTACTTAAATTCTCAGATGAGATGGATAAGAGCGGAGTCAGTTTTTCAGATGACTTGATCCCGTTCAACTACATAGATTATTGAACAAGAGGGAGGTTAAGCAGTATATGAATGTCGTTAAAAAAGAGGATGGATGGATCAATAGAGAGAATTACAGAAAAAAAGTCATAGCCGATCAAAGCATTTTAGGAGAAGGCAGAGTTATACAGATAGTGGAGGTAAAACCTGGCGATGAAGTTAAGACACACAAGCACAACAAAACAGAGGAAATATTCTTTATATTGAGTTCTGCAGGGAAGATAATCATCAACGGTAATGAAATAGAAACCACGGATGAACAATTACTGGTATGTAATGCAGGGGATTCCCACAGCGTTGTCAACGATTCCGATGAAACATTAAGGATACTTGTCTTCAAATACAATTTTGTTGAGGACGACACTGAATGGTTGAAGGATGGATAGGTACAAAGACATCATACCAGACTATGATGAATTCAAGGAAGTTGTTAAGACACATCAGCCATTCGATATAAGGGTTAATACGAACAAAACAAGTATAAAAGAAATCAAACGAATTTTTAAGGAACAAGGTGTGGGGTTCCAGCAGAGGGAATGGAACAAAAAATTCTTCAAGATTGATGAAAGACCTGGTAAGCTGTTTCAGCACTGGCTTGGCAAGATATATTCTCAAGAATCAACTTCGGGTATACCTCCTACCACATTCAACCTGGAAACCAACGACAAAATAATCGATATGTGTGCCGCGCCAGGTTCAAAGACCACTCAGATATCTGCATTGATGGATAACAAAGGAGACATACTTGCCAACGATAAGTATTCCAATAGGATAAAAAGCCTCCTTGCAAATGTATACCGACTTGGTTGTCTTAATGTCAAAGTAATCGAGAGAGATGCAAGGGACATACCCGAGGAAAAAAAGTTCGACAAGGTACTTGTTGACGCACCATGCTCTGCTGAAGGAAATCTTAGGGAAAAAGAGTATCTTCGAGAAGGTGCTGATATGGAAGACATTAAAAGTATTTCATCTCTTCAGGAACAGCTTCTGGACAAAGCGTTTAGGTTGTGCAAGAAAGGAGGTGAGATAGTTTATTCGACTTGTACTTTTGCCCCCGAAGAAAACGAGTTAAACGTACAAAAATTTCTTGAAAGAGGAAGATTAGTCGATCCGGGATTCGATTTCGAACATTCAAAAGGTTTGACAGAATGGGATGGGAAAAAACTTTCGGAAGATCTTAGAAACTGTGTGAGGGTTTACCCTCATCAGCTGGATTCAGGAGGGATATTCATTGCCAAGTTCAAAAAGATGTGAGACATATATCAAGGAAAGGTTTGGAGTTGAAAAGATCTTGAGAGAGTATAATTTTGTGGAGAGAAGTGGGGATTACTGGATTATACCTGAAAACATGGAAGTCACAGGCGAATACATAACAACAGGTATCAGAGCATTGAGGGATACAGGTGTAGGTTTGAAACCGACAACATATTTTTTGCAAGTGGTTGGAGAAGATATTTCCAAAAATGTCTTCAAGCTTGACAGGACATCCCTTAAAAAGATGGTCTTTGAAAGGGAAAAAATCAGGTTAAATCAATGTGAAGACAAGGTTGAAAACGGTTATGTTGCCCTGGAATTCATGGGAGAAATAATCGGATGCGGTTTGAAGAAAAATGATGGTCTGGTGACTCAGATCCCTAAGGGACGCGCAAAGATATTGGAAGAACTGATCTTAGATTAGGATCGAAAAAGACTTGGAAAGGTATAAAAAAGTTGCGATATATCAAATAGTTGCTGACGGCCAGAGCGAGGGGGCAACACCCGTACCCATCTCGAACACGGAAGTAAAGTCCCTCAGCGATCAGGTAAGTACTGCCTAATCGGCGGAAAAATCTGGACGCTGTCAGCCTATTTTTACCCCTTATTCTAAGTATATAATCAAGAAAAAATGGTTTATACCTTGTCGATCGCTATCTCCCCAAAACCGTGGTCTTCAGGATTGTCATTAAATTCTTCATAAGAAGGTATAACCAGACCTATATTTTTCTTTATCCAGTGTCTCTGAGAGTTATAACAAATGATATTGTTCGAAAGCTGTTTCATTATCTCATCGTATGCTCTTTGTTTTTTGAATTGAGTTGTTAAATCTCCCTTTATCTCTATACTTCCCGTATCTTCTTCTAAACTTCCCTCTACTACTTTCTCAACATGATCGGCGAGTCCATAAGCAACTGAAATTGTCTTGAAATTGTTTTTTTCTCTTCCAGTTTCAATTATTTTATCGTAAACATTTTCGAAGCGTTCTTCGAATTCCGGTGCTTTCTCCCTCGGTTCATACAGAAGATCGGTTAGGAAAAAATAGCTTCTATCTGAATTCAAAAAACTTTCACACGTCTTTTCAACCGCATCGAGGTATTTATCACGCCACAAAATATCATCTTCAAGGCTGTTACCTTCAAGCAATTTTACAGCTGAAGCATAGACATCAGGGTTCTCGGTTTTTTCCCCTATATCCATCAAACTTTCATAGGCATTGTATAAATCAGAAAAATCCGATCCATCTTTTATTTCCGTTATATCTATAAATTTTCTAAGGAACAACGCCCCGTAGGGATTTAATCTCTTCATCTCCTCATATTTTTCCTTGTAGCTACTCTCTCTTTTCTCTCCATTTGTAAAAACTATCTCCATCTCCCGGTTTAAGCTCTCTATTTCTTCTCCATACTGTTTCATCAGGGCTTCTGTAGAAAAAATTTTGGTTATCAAATCGTTTCTAACTGGTTTTTCAAAGGTTTTTTCCATATCAATTCCTCTTTTTATGTGACTGTCCGAAAAATCCCCAGAAACAGTTAACTTTTTAAAGTAGCTTGACCTTAATATTAAGTTAACTTCTGGGTTCATAAGGATTTCTTAGAGGGTTACACCACAACCCTCTAACTAATACCCATCCGATTCTTATAAATTTATCGTAAACTTCTTAATAATCTTTTTAACAAATGTAAATCTTTTTTTGTAAATTATTTTAATCCTTCATCTTAAGGATTAGACCATCTTAATAATATTTTGTGATAAAGTTTAGGTATGGATGAAGAAGAAAATGATAAGGATAAAGATCCTGCGGAATCCATAAGAGATATTATAAAAAAATATTATGAAGGTATAAAGAAACGGGAGGAAGAAGGAGTCGGGGCCGACTGAAGCATAGGTGAAAAAAATGGATAAAGATCTTGGGAACAACAGTATGGAAACTTTGTGTAAAACATGTTCTGTACAGCTGGAAAAAATAAAAAACGGTGGACGATTTATAGATAATAAAGAAATTTTAAAAACTCCTAAGAAGGTTTTCACAGCCAATATACCTTTAAGAATGGATGATGGAACCGTTGAGATAATCCCCGCATTTAGGATACAGTACAATGATGCGAGAGGACCTACCAAGGGAGGAATAAGATTTCACAAAAATGTTTCACAGGAAGAAGTGAAAAAACTGGCTTTCCTCATGACCATCAAATCATCAGTTGTGGACATACCTTTCGGAGGAGGAAAAGGAGGAGTAAAGATAGATCCCTCAAAATTATCGGAATCAGAGAAAGAAAGACTTTCCAGGGAATACATAAGGCATTTCCACAGATTCATAGGTCCTGAACAAGACATACCCGCACCCGATGTGAATACAAATGAGAAGATCATGGGGTGGATGACAGATGAGTACGAGAAAATAAAGGGCAAGAAACTACCGGGAATCATAACAGGTAAACCACTTTCCCTTGGAGGAAGTAAGGGAAGAAGCTATGCAACAAGCCTTGGAGGAGCTATAATCCTTGAAGAATACTTGAAAGAGAAAGATATCGGCAGGGTGGAAGTAGCTATACAGGGATTCGGCAATGTTGGTTCAAACCTGGCAAAGATACTCCACGAAAGAGGTCACAAGGTGGTTGCGGTCAGTGATGCAGAAGGAGGTATCCTAGATACCAACGGCATTGACATCTTAGATCTTTTCAAAAAATATGAGAAAGATGGCGACCTTAAAAATATGGAGGGAAGTATAGAAGAAATATCCAACAAAAAATTGCTGGAGCTGGATGTTGATGTTCTGGTGCCTGCTGCCATAGAGGATCAGATACATGAGGAAAACGTTGACGATGTAAAGGCTGATATAATACTTGAAATGGCTAATAGCCCTATAACAACTGAGGCAGACAAGGTATTGGAGAAAAGCGACAAAGTTGTTATACCGGACATATTAGCTAATGCTGGTGGTGTCACTGTATCCTACTTCGAATGGCTGCAGAACATATCACACGAGTACTGGACAGAAGAAAGAGTTAACAAAAAACTTGAGGACTACATGGTGAGAGCTTTTAAGGATGTCTTGGAGATTAGTAAGAAAGAAGGATGTGGATTCAGAGAAGCTGCTTACATATTAGGGATCAGAAAAGTTCTTGAAGCAGAAAAGTCAAGAGGGAACCTCTGAGAAAGGGTTTCTTTTTATTGTTCTTGGACCATCCACCATTTATAAAAAAGATTTCTTCCCGTTTTATACCGGGACACAAGTATCAACACGGCATAGTTTAAAACAGTTGTGTTTCAATTAATAAAACATAAAACCTTTTTTAACAGGTGCTTACAGATGGCAGACGAAGAAACAAAGAAAATAATGGAGATCATTGGAAATCCTGAACAAATCAGGAACATTGGAATAGTGGCGCATATAGACCACGGAAAAACAACTTTATCAGACAACTTGCTTGCAAGGGCCGGAATGATTTCGGATCAACTTGCTGGTTCTCAACTTTTCATGGACTATGATGACCAAGAACAAGAGAGAGGAATAACTATATACTCCGCAAACGTTTCGATGGTTCACGAGTTCAAGGACGATAAATTTTTGATAAACCTGATAGATACACCGGGGCACGTTGACTTTGGAGGCGACGTTACCAGAGCTATGAGAGCAGTTGACGGAGCAATGGTAGTTGTTGATGCAGTTGACGGTGTGATGCCTCAGACTGAAACAGTTTTAGAACAAGCATTGAAGGAAAGAGTCAAACCGATACTTTTCATAAACAAGGTTGACAGACTGATCAAAGAACTTGAGCTTACAGGGCAGGAGATGCAGGAAAGATTCCAGAAGATAATCGCAGAGGTCAACAGATTGATAAGGAAGATGTGCCCTGAAGAATTTAAGGATGAATGGCAGGTAAATGTAAAAGAAGGATCTGTTGCTTTCGGTTCAGCACTTCTCAACTGGGCTATTTCCATCCCATACATGAAAGAGACAGGTATCAATTTCAACGATATCGTAGAGCATGTGAACAATGATGAGGATAAAGAACTTGCTAGTAAAGCACCTATAGAAGAAGTAACTCTAAACATGGTTATCAAACACCTTGTAAATCCTAAAGACGCACAGAGATACAGGATTCCCGCTATATGGAACGGGGATATGGAGTCAGAGTACGGCAAGTCCATGTCAACTTGTAACAGTGAAGGACCTTTCGTTGGCGTTGTAACAAACGTCGAGACAGACAAGCACGCTGGAACCATCTGTACGGTTAGGATGTTTTCTGGAAAGGTCAATGAAGGAGAAGAAATCTTTGGTGTAGGATCAAGACAGGATCAAAGGGTTCAGAAGGTAGGTATCTACTCAGGACCAAGAAAACTGCCTGTTAACTCCGTACCAGCAGGTAACATCGCTGCGCTTACCGGCGTGGACTACTCAACCGGAGAAACTATAGTTGAGAAAGGATACGATATACAGCCTTTTGAACAGATAGAGCACGTTTTCGAACCCGTTGTAACAAAGTCCATTGAGCCAAAAAGAACTTCAGATCTTCCTGATCTTATTGAAGCTCTAAGAAACAGAGCTAAAGAGGACAACACAATCGCTATTTCAATAGATGAGGAAACAGGAGAAACTCTTGTATCAGGTCTTGGAGAACTCCACATCGAAGCAAAGATAGAGAGGTATTTGAAGGAACAAGGCATAGATATACAGGTTTCAGAACCTATCGTTGTTTACAGGGAATCAATAGAAGGCAAATCAGAAGAATTCATGGGTAAATCTCCGAACAGACACAACAAGTTTTTCATGTCTGTAGAACCTGTACCTCAAAAAGCATATGAGAAGATAATGGCAGGGGAGGTTCCAGAAGGAAAAGTAAGAGATCAGGACGAACAGAAAGTCAGGGATGTCCTCATGGAAGCAGGAGTCGACAAAGAAGATGCCAGCAAGGTCCACAATGTCTACAAAGGAAACCTTTTCGTCGACCGGACAAGAGGTGTAAAATTCCTCAATGATGTCATGGAATTAGTCGTAAAGGCTTTCCAAAACATGTGTGACGAAGGACCTCTCGCAGCAGAACCATCCGTTAAGCTGATGGTTAAGATACACGATGCATCGATTCACGAGGATCACGTTCACAGGGGACCTGCACAAGTCATACCAGCTGTTAGAGAAGCGATCACAAGAGCTATGCTTGATGCTGATGCAACGATACTCGAACCAAAACAGATCATCAGGATAGATTCTCCCTCTGACAAAATGGGTCAAGCCATGAAAGAAGTTAACAACAGAAGAGGGAAAATCATAGATATGGAAGAGGAAGAAGGATCTTCAAAAATCCAGGCAGCTCTTCCGGTCGCAGAGATGTTTGGGTTCGAAGCTTCACTGAAGTCAGCAACTCGTGGAAGAGGTTTTTACAACCTGATGGACCAGGTCTTCGAACCACTTCCAAAGAACCTGATGAAACAAACCGTCCTTGAAATCAGAAAGAGAAAAGGAATGAAAACAGAAATCCCAGGTATGGAGCAAGAACAATAAATTTTTTAAAAACCATTTTGGAAGGTTTATAACAGGTTTAAAAGCCTGTAAACCTTTTTTTATATCCTTCCAGAACCGGTTATATTTATAAAGTTTTTTTTGGAAAAAGGGTTTAGACGTATTAATGCTAAAAGGTGAATACTATGGCAGAAAAGAAACCACACATAAATCTCGTATCAATCGGGCACGTTGACCACGGAAAATCTACCATGATCGGTAGACTTCTATGGGATACCGATAACCTGCCCGAATCTGAGAAGAGAAAGCTAAAAGACGCTGCAAAAGAAGCAGGAAAAGAAACATTCGAATTCGCATTTGCGATGGACAACTTAAAAGAAGAAAGAGAAAGAGGAGTTACAATCGATCTAAGACATCAGAGATTCGACTCTGAGAACTATTATTTCACTATGATCGACGCTCCTGGTCACAGAGACTTTATCAAAAACATGATAACAGGAGCTGCTCAGGCAGACGCAGGAATACTTGTAGTAGCTGCGGACGACGGGGTTCAGCCTCAGACAAAAGAGCACTCCTATCTGGCAAAAACATTGGGAATAAAACAGCTTGTAGTAGCTGTAAACAAGATGGATATCCCTAACTACTCCGAAGAAAGATATAAAGAGGTTAAAAAAGAAGTATCACAGCTTTTGAAAGGAGTAGGCTTCCCAGTGAAGAAGATAAAGTTCATCCCTATTTCGGCTTACCAGGGTGACAACGTGGTGGAGAAATCCGACAACCTTGACTGGTACGATGGACCTTCACTGCTTGAAGCACTTGACGATTTTGAAGCTCCTGAAAAACCTGTTGACCTACCTCTAAGAGTTCCTATCCAGGACGCCTACAAGATCAAAGGTGTGGGTACAGTTCCTGTAGGAAGAGTTGAGACAGGACAACTAAAAACAGGAATGGATGTTAAGTTCGAACCAGCTTCAACCAGGCTTAACAAGAACGTTGGTGGAGAAGTCAAGACTATCGAGATGCACCACGAAGAAGTTGAAGAAGCAAACCCAGGAGACAACATTGGTTTCAACGTTAGAGGCGTTGGAAAAGACGATGTAAAAAGAGGAGACGTCGCAGGTACACCTGATAATCCTCCAACAGTTGCCGAGAAATTCAAGGCACAGATCATCGTATTGAGCCACCCTAACGTGATAACAGAAGGATACACTCCAGTATTCCACGTTAACACGGCACAGGTCGCATGTACATTCACAGATCTGATTAAGACCCAGAATCCAAAGACAGGAGAGCTGAAGGAAGAGAACCCTGATTACATTAAAGAAGGTGAATCAGCTATAGTAGAACTGAGACCGCAAAGCCCTATGGTCATAGAGACCAAGGACGATGTTCCACAGCTTTCAAGGTTTGCAATCAGAGACATGGGACAGACAGTTGGTGCAGGACTCTGTATCGAAGTAGAGGAGAAGTAAGATCTCTCCTCCTTTTTGAATTATTTTTTCTTTACATCAAAAATTTTAATATCGTAGACATTCAATTAATTTAACAATGAAAGAACTGGAGATCTTAATTGATAGGGAGAAAGGACGTCTTTTCTACAAAAATGTTTCATCAATCATATCTGAACAAAACGATATTCCGAATATACATCAGAGTCTGAGGAACAAGATAGGTCCAACAGCAGACCGCCTTTTCCACAAACTTTTCAAAAACATGATAAAAAAATACGGATTTCTTTACGAAGGCAGAGACGAAACTGAAGAAGATATAAGAAAAATGCTTCAAGAAATTTCCTACCTCGGTTACGGCAAACTGATGTTATCAGAATACAACGAAAAGATACTGATAAACGTTGAGAACTCTTTTGATCGATCATTCAATAAGAGATACGAAACAAGAACTATAATAGGTATACTTGAAGGCGCATTCGAAGAATTACTGGGTAAAAAATGTTCCTGTGAACACGTGAGCTGTGAAAACGAAAAAAGCTGTGATTACGAGATAGAGATATCCGAAGAACCTGTAGAAAAGGAAAACAATGAATCCAGTTATGGAGACTATACTAGTGTTAAAGACTTAGAAACCAGGCATCTAAGGTACAGAGATGGAGAGCTCTGGTACAAGGACACTAGAAACATCATTTTACATGTTGATTTTATAAGCAACACCATAGAAGAACTTGGTAACCTCTTAGGTAGAGGCGCAAGAGGAATATTTTATGAAGCAAGTAAATACGCAGCCATCAAAAGAATAAACAGTATAAAGAAATATAGGTTACTCACAACATTCAGTTTTCTATTTAGACCGTTGATCAAGAAAAACATGGAGGAAGAGTACCTAATGAGAGGTTTTGGTAATCCCGAAGTTGAAGTTAAAAGCGATAAAATAATTCTTGATCTCGAGAACTGCCACAACTGTCACGGAATTGAATCGGATTCAGCCATATGTTATGATATACAGGGACAAGTTGCAGGTGTTGCAGAGTCGATGATGGGCTCAAAAGTTATCTGTGAGGAAGAAAAATGTATTGCAAAAGGTGACGATTTTTGTAGATATGTCGCAAAGAAAAGAAACAGCAAATTATAATTCATTTTAATCTCAAAAAAATTGATTAAAACAGCTCTGAAAAAATAAAAAAATTGATCCGTTTTTTAACGGATAACTACATTTTCTCTCTCAAGATTTCAGGCATGTCTAAATCATTAAAATCTCTTTTTTCGAGTTCTCTTGCAATCATAGTAACACTTAAGCTTCCTATAGAATCCGCAAAAGAATACACAACATTTTCAAGAGCTTTCTTTCCATCTATGTTTACTTCTAAAACATTCCCGTCTTCATCAATTTTAATTCCTTCTGATCTCTTAGCTAGTTTTATGGCTGTTTTCTTACCAAGTATATCCTTTTCCCTCTCAATTGCGATTTCTATAGCTTCTTTGTATCCTTCCATAATCAACACCTCAGAAAATATCCTGATCCATCAACCAAGAATCACCTGGTTTGTCGCCAACGAAAAACCTGACTTTACAGAATTCTTCGCCCTTAGCTATACACATCAATTCTTCAGCCTGAATCGGTGCTCCTAGAATACTGTGTGCTGCTCCTGATGCGAAACCTCTCAAAAAATCGCATACAGGTTTATCTGATCTAATTTCTCCATGTTTTTCAAGAGACCATTCAGCTTCCGGGGAATAATCAACCCTTACAACAATGTTTTTAGGTGGTTCATACCTCAAAACTTCGAATCTGCCATAACCGATCTGCTCTAAAATTTCTAATGCTTTAAGAAGCGTTTCTTTCTTACTCTCTTGTTCTGGTATCTTTTCAGCGGTTTCCCTCCCGGATTTGTACGCCTCCAGGAAAAACTTTCTTTTTCCGATGACTTCTGCAGCTTTGTCTGTTATCTCGTCGAACTGTTTTATAAAATCGATGTAGTTTTCTTTGATACTGGGAAGAAATGAAGCCGGTACAACAAGTAATCTTTCATCTCCAATATGTATCAATCCTTTATCCTCATCAAAATCAGCTAATTCTTCTATTATCCATTCTGTCATAAAACCACCTGTATATCATTATTTGATATATCAGTATTAATAAAAGGATAGTTATTACATTCGCATAACAAATAAAAGATTCGGTTTTTGTTTTCGTTTTATGGGTTTTTATAAAGAGAAAGATTTTGTAGAGGTATGATAAATTTGTAGAACCTTACAACTTTAAAAAAAGAAGTGGATAAAAATCAAAAATCGGTGATAAAAATACAAGAAAAATTGCAGAGTATCTACAAAGATGTTATCGCTTATCCCAAACACAATGTGATAGAGATGAAAGACATGGGATATACTGAGCATTCGGTGATAGAAAATACTGTTTTGAGAAAAAAGATGCGTGAAGCAGAAGTCATAAGAGAGCATAGTTCAGATATAGACTCACTGGAAACTGTTGATTTAACACCCGGAAAAAACGTTGTAAAACCTTTTTATGGTGGGACAGTTAACATAACCTTTAATAAGGACAGGGAAAATTCAAAGCTTATTTTATCTAGAGAACTTCTTAGGAACAGACTTGACATATTTTCAGGGGATGGGATAGAGGAAAACAGCTGGGAGACTTCAATGTTGATAAACGGGAACCACCAGTTATTCTACAAAAAGAAAGACAACACTATATACATTCCTGAATACCTTTTTGAAGGAAGCGAAGTAAACAAGAAAATAGAGAGATATATCAGAGAAACTGTTGAAAAAAACCATCTTGATATCGATTTTTTAGATACCTCCGAGGTAACCTACAAAAAGAATGATAGCATCATAACTTCTCCGAATAATTCATGGATTATAAGATACCAGTTAGAAGATGGAAGATACGAATATATTAAAGCTGGTGTGTCACCTTTACCCGAAAAATCGGTGATTGAAACGTTTAAATACAGCTTTAAAGAGAAACCATTATTTACTTATCCTATAGACATACGGAATTTAGGGCAGCACGAGCCAAAAGGGATTACAGAGATAAACCTGGGCAAACCGATTATTAAAAATTATGTTCGAGGAGAAATAATAGATGTTATCGTTGGAAAAAATTATAACGAATTTATGGATTACGAAGTCTCTGAAACTGTGCTTAAAGCTGTTTCAAAGGAAAATAAAAACTTTGGAGATGACATCAACTTCAGATTTTTGAGAAAGGAGAGTAATAAGTGATGGACGAAACGTATGATATCATATATCGAAATGTTGTAGCTTATCCTAATCAAAATATTTTGAAATTTGAGGAAGCCGAAATAGAGAAGAATTTGGATTTAAATCAGGAAAACGTTAAAGAATTGGAAAAAAGGTGGGGAAAAGCTAATTTTATTAAATTAGCGAATAGAGGAAGAAAAATTTATGATAAAATCGATTTAACACCTGGAGAATCATTTCTAAAAGGATACAGAGGAGGTTGTCTTAACATTATCTTTGCTGAGAAAGAAAGACCGGCAAAACTTCTACTGACAAAGAATTTTTCAGAAGGTTATTTAGATATCTCTAGAGACAAAAGAATAACGGATGACGACTGGGAGTTGTCGTGTTTCCTAAACGGCAATCAACAAATCTACCTAGATAAAGAAAAAGAAGAGGTTCAGCTACCTAACTATGTTTTAGAAAGTTCTAACATCAATGAAAAAACAGAAGAATTCATAAAAAATAAGATAAGAGCTAATTCGGGATACTTTGTAGGAGATACTATGGAAAACCCTGGTTTCAGTAGAAAGACTGCGCTTGTATCTTATCCTAACAATTTCTGGCATATCAGGTATGAATCATTAAAAGGCGATAAAAAACAGTTCAGATCAGGTGTCTTTCTTGATTCTGATGATAACTCCTTAAACACCTACTTTTACAATTTCAGGGAAAAAACAAAGAATAGTTACGTCCCTATTAACATAGGAAAAACTTTTTCAGATATAGTAGAGAATGTAGAGATAAATATGGACAGGGATCCGGAAATCGAGATATATCAAAACATAGATTTAAAGAAAGTCATGGATCTTGAAAGTTTCATCAAAAGCGGTTTATACAAACCTTCGAAGGGTTTAAAAGAAGCTTTAAAGAGAAAAAACCATAATTTTGGTCGTGATATTAACACAAGCTATGTATATGAGTTTTAATTATCAATATACATTTAAAACTACGTTAAAACCGATTTGAATTTCCCAAAAAAATCAAACTTTTAGGCTGTTTTTATAGTATAAAAACTTTTTAAGTTGGATTTACACATACAAAAATAATTTAAACACTCTAAATCAATTAAATTGACATGGCCAAGATACTGTCGATTGAGGATTCAGCTTTTGAAAGAAAAGTGATATCAAAGGTTTTAAGAGACACCAAACATGAACTTATTTTAGCAAAAAATGGTAAAGAAGGTCTAAAAAAACTTGAGGAAGAAAAACCGGATCTTTTACTTCTAGACCTCAGGTTACCCGATATAGATGGTATAGATATATTGAAAGAAATAAAAAGCAAGGATTTAAATGTAGTTATAGTATCGATTATCAGGGAGGAGAAAACAAAGGAAGAAACGATGAAACTTGGCGCAAAAAAATATATCAGCAAGCCAATAACAAAGGACAAACTCCTGCCTACGATCGATGAAGTACTGGGTGATCTATAATGGATGTACTAATAACGGACGATTCGTCTTTCATGAGAAAAGTTTTACACAACATAGTAAAGGATTTAGAATTCGATGAGATATATGAAGCAGAGAGTGGCGAAGAGTGCATAAAGAAATTTAAAAATAAAAAACCTGTACTTGTTCTCTTAGATATAGTTATGGGAGGGATGAGCGGTCTTGAAACACTTGAAAAAATAATGGAGATTGATGAAAATCAGAGAGTTATAATGATCTCCGCTGTTGGCCAGAAAAAGATGGTTGAGGATGCCATTAACAAAGGGGCAAAAGAGTTCATAGAGAAACCATTTGACAACAAAGATGTCAAAGAGACGATTGTGAATGTTCTTTCAGGTTAAAAACCTGATAATTTTTATCTTATATTTCTAGCTTTCTTTGCAGCCATCTTCTTGAGTTCTTCTTCACTTATCTCTTCTACTTCCTCTTCTTTTTCATCAGAACTCATTTTATCGGTGATCTCTTTCATCTCAACAGCTTCTTCTTCACCGAAACCTTTATTCAAATCAAGTATGATTATCAATCTTTCATCGAGAACCGCCACTCCTTTCATGTAGTTAGTATGAATTTTTTCTTCTAGAATCTTTGGCGAATCCTTTATCCTGTTTTCTTTAACTCTCATTACCTCTTCAACATCATCTACAAGCATTCCAACGGTTGTATCATACATTTCAAGTATAACTATAAATTTAGCGTCCTTTTTAGTTAAGTTGAATTTTTCCTCTAGATCTATAACAGGTACAACTTGCCCTCTCACATTTGTTATGCCTTTGATAAAACTAGGAACGTTGGGTAGAGGAGTGATCTTTTTCTCTTCTGATTTTGTTATCTCTTTGACATATTCTATCTCAATAGCATAGTCCTCATTAGATAGTTCAAATACGAAAAGCTGAACAGTATTGAGTGATTGTATATTATCTTTAGATTCTTGTTCCATCTACATCTTTCCTCCACTTAAAAAAATATTTTTTCAATGACTCGTCCCAATTAATAATTAATATAACCTAATTTAAATATTATAACAACAATCCAAAAAAGGTGTGGACAATGGAACCAGAAGAACTATCAGAACTTTCAGTTAAGGAGATTAAGGACAGTATTGGAGAAAAACCGGAAAATATCGAGGAACTGATTAAAGAAGAGGAAAAAGGGAAAAATAGAAAAAGTCTCATCACCTGGTTAAAGAGTATGGAACACGAAGGTTCAAACAAAAAAGGCAATATAAAAGGGAATGAAGAAAAAATGATTGAAGAAAAATTGGAAAATCTTGAAGGAGAAATTGAGAATATAACTTCATATTCTTCCGAACTTACTAGGATAACAGAACAAATGGCTGGAAGAAGTCAAAACCAAGCACAAGAACTTGAACTACTTGAAGAAAATCTTACCGAGTTATCTGCTTCTGTACAAGAAGTAGCATCTAATTCTGAAGATGCCGCAACATCCATTGCATCTATAAATGAATTCGCTCAGGAAGGAGGACGTGCTGCAGAAGAGGGAATGCAGAAAATGGTCGAGATGGAGCACTCCGTAAAAGATGCGAGAAAAGCGGTGGAGAAACTTGGTGAGAAGAGCAAAAATATAAGGGAAATCACCAAAACCATAACCGATATAGCAGAAAAAACAGATTTATTAGCTCTTAATGCAGCTATCGAAGCCGCTAGAGCTGGGGAACAGGGACGAGGGTTTGCAGTAGTTGCAGATGAAGTAAAACAACTTGCAGAAGATTCTTCGGAATCAGCGGAAATGATATCTGATATGGTCGCGGATATGGAGAAAAACATTAGCGATGTAGTTAATAAGATAGAAAAAAGTCAGCAGGATTTAGAAACAAGTTCAGGTGTTATCAGATCCGCTCTCACAGCACTGGAAGAGATTTCAAGCAACATCTCCGAATTATCCACTGAGATGCAGGAGATTTCTTCAGCATCACAGCAACAGGCATCCGGTACCACGGATATAAAAAATACTGCGGATGAAATAGCTCAGGCGGCAGAAGAACTTTCTTCAGGCATACAGGAAGTAAGTTCTACAGTGAAACAGCAAAACACAACAATCAAAGAATTATCAGGCAGTATTGAAGATATCTCAGAAATAGTTGATTGAAAGGTGAATAGATGGTACACTGGATAGCAGGAAAGGTAAAACTCACTGATTTGCAGAAAGAAGGGTTAGAAGAGATAGGTAACATTGGTTCAGGACAATCAACTGATTTTCTTTCAGACATCATCAAAAGAAAGGTTGAGATAGCGACACCTGAGATGGGTGTGATACCTTTATCAGAGTCAACAAAAGAACTAAAAGAAAAATTTTATAAAAAAAATCCTGTTTTCAATGTATACGTTCCTATAACAGGTCTAAAAGGTGGAATATCTGTAATACTGGATAAAAAAGATTATATAGAACTTATAAATCTTATAGAGCATCAAATAGATGAAAAATATACGCTTATGGAGCTCTCAGAAGATATAGCTAAATGTTATCTGGAAGCTGTCAACAATTTCTTGTATAAATCCTTGGGATTTGGAAACGGTAAACTATTTTATATGCCCATAGATTCGCTTCTGGACTATCTCTCGAACAACATGGTTACAGATGAAGAAAAAAAATCCGATGCCCTAATAATAAACACTGAATTCCATATCTCTGATGAAATCAGCGGAAAAATAGTTCTTCTAATCAACATAGGTCATATCAGTGAACTTACAGATGCCCTTGACAAATTACTAAATATTTAATACCTTTTCGTTTCTCCCATCGGCATACTCACAACCACCGTTCCGGACCAACAGTGGAACCAGATGGATCTTCCTCTGTCTCCTCCAACGTCTTCCTCAACTATATCTATCCCATATTTATCAAGCTCTTTTCTAACCGATATTATGTTCTTTTTACCTATCTCTATGGAAGATTCAAAGAGAGATGCTCCTCCAAATATCTTAGCAACTATTTCATCCATATCACATTTTCTCTCCTTAAAATCTTCGACCATGCATTTTATCAGATTATTGGCATATTTTAAGGAACCTTTATCCATGTTGGACGGAAGCATTACATGTCCAAGTCCTCCTAGTTCATTGTCCTTATCGTAGAGGCAGACAGCAATACAGCTCCCAATACCAAGTGATTTAAGGACCTTCTTCCCTTCACATATTTTATAATCTCCCATTTTAACGTTTAGATTAATAGCCATTTATCTCATCTTTTAAGAAATCTCGTCTAACCTGTTTTTAAGGAACTCCTCGGATTCTGGGTGGAATAAAAATAAAAAGTAAGCGTTTTCCTTTTCATCAAAGTTGAATCTTGTCTTGAATACCAGGGCTTCATCTCTTTCTCTTGCTATAGGAAGTATAAAGTGATCCATCAAAGCTCCTAAGAAATCGATCTTGATATTTGGAACTTCTTCATATAGTCTAACATCTATGTATTCAGTTATAGCTGTCAAACAGCTTCCTGTTATGATGTTGCCTGTTTCTTTCAAAGCTGATTTCTCCATTTCAGATAATTCATTGCTTGATTCAGATTCTGTTAGGTATGATGAAAGGTTTTTTGCGCTTGAATAATCTAGCATGAATACCAGTTTACCTAATTCCTTCTTTTTTTCTGAATCATTATTCTCTATCTTTACATCAAGAAAAACAGAAGCTACCAGTGTGGAACCTCCTCCGAATTTCTCACTGATATCCTTTATATCCACAAATTTTATGTACGGAAACTCGACTTCTATCCTTTTCCCGGTCATTTTCGAAAGAGCTTTTGAAGCATTTCCTGCTCCTACATGTGAAACCTCCTTCAAAACATCTATTATTTCTTCATCGAAAATTTTAATCACCTAGAAGAGAAGCTACATCTATAATAACAGCGGGTTTCCCATCAGAAAGAATAGAAGCCCCTGCTATACCTTTTGGTTTTCCTACACCTATATCCTTAATAACAAAGTCCTGAACTTCTTTTATCTCATCCACTATAAACCCTGCTTTCTCACCTCCACTCTTCACTACAACTACTGTATACTTGTCATCCTCCATTTCAAAGTCAGAATCGTATTCAAGTGCATCAGCCAAATTTATTAGAGGAATTTCGACACCGTTAAATATGAACACTTTTTGACTCTCTAGTTCGTTCACTTCATCACTATACACATATATACATCTTTCTATCGAGTTCAGAGGAATAGCTAATCTATGTATACCTATCCTGATCAAGAAACATCTTACAACTGCCAATGATAATGGAAGTTCCATTATTATCTCTGTTCCTTCCTCCAATTCAGTATCAATTTTATATAATCCATGTAGAGAATTTGCTGTTTCTTTTACGACGTTTAGACCAACACCTCTTCCAGATACCTGTGTAACCTCTTTATTCGTAGAGAAACTTGAATCAAATAGTAGATCTAGTATATCATCTTCCTTCATATCCTTAAGCTCTTCTCTTGTTATAACATTTCTTTCCAGTGCAGTTTCTTTAATATCTTCTACATCTATACCTCTACCATCATCCTTTACAGATATAACAGCAAGATTTCTTTCTCTTTTAGCCTCAAGTATTATTTTTCCTTTCTCTGATTTTCCTTTTTCCTTTCTCTTCTCAGGAGACTCTATTCCATGATCGATGGCGTTCCTCAACATATGTATGATTGGTTCACCGATATAATCCAGTATGGTTCTATCAAGTCTAAGATCGCTTCCTCTGATTTCGAAATCTATTTGTTTATCAAGAGATTTTGCGGTATCCCTCACCAATCTTGGGAACCTTTCAAATACTTGTGAAACAGGTATCATCCTAGCCCTTGATATCTCGTGTTGTATATCCTCTCCAAGCCTTTTCAGCTGATTCATAGTAGATTCTATTTCTTCCGAATCTACAGATTCCAAAAGCCCTCTTAGTTTCTTTTCTGTAATCATCAATTCTCCTACAGAATTCATCAAATCATCCAATCTATCAACATCGACTTTTATCTCTTCTACTTTTTCCGCTTTTTCCGGAGAAGCAGCAAGTTCTTCTCCTTGAACATCTTTGAACTCTTCTCCTTTTTTAGCTCTTTCAAGATTATCAAGAAGTTCAGATACGTCTTTTTCAGGGTCTTTTCTCGTTTCTTCAACTTCTTCAACCATCTCTCCAAGTGCATCTATGCTTTGAAGAAGAAGATCGATAAGTTTTCCATCCATCTCTATCTCTTTCTTCTTCATAAGATCGAAGATATCCTCTATAGAATGAGCAAGATCGGATATATCATCTAAACCCATGCCGGCTGCAGAACCCTTTATAGTGTGAGCAGCCCTAAATAAATCGTCTAATGTATCCTCATCCCTTGTATCCTCAAATTCAAGTATATCATCGCTCAATACCTTGAGATTCTCTTTTGCCTCATCCAAAAAAGTCCCCAAAAACTCCTTGCTTTCTTCTTGCATTATTACTCACTCAAAAATTTCTCTTAACAGTTCGATTATACTTTCCACATCAATAATATAATCGGCATCGTCCTGCTCTATAATATATTGACCTATACCAAATATTAAACTTGTGGATTCATCCTCTACGATAACATTTCCTCCTCTGGATTTCACAAACCTTGCACCTATAACACCGTCCTTTCCCATGCCAGAAAAAACTATCGACAGAACATTCTCTCCAAATATTTCGGAACATGTCCGGAAAAGCCTGTCTATACTAGGAGAATCTTTCTTTTCTGATTGTTTTTCAACAATATAAACTTCGTCCTCTTGTTCCTCAAATATATTGTCCTGATTCCCTGAACATATGTATATAGAGTTATCCAGTTTTGTTTTACCGATAACATACTTCACTTCCTTTTCAAGAAGTGTGTTCAGTCTGTCAGCGAACAATGAGGAGAATCCTGGCGACATGTGTATACAGATCACCACAGGTATATTGATCTCTTCATCCAAGTTTTTAAGAACACTTTCAATATCGGAGGAAGAACCTGTGGAACCTGCCAAAAGGACAATATCTTTTTCTTTTTTTATATCTATATCGTTTCTCTGATTTGAAACGCCACCAGATTTTTTGCTCTTGGAAAAAGCAGCTTTTATTATGTTAACTAACTTTTCATCATCCATATCAAGACCTATTACATCAAATGCATCGTAAGAAAATGAACTAACAGCTTCTTCTCTTCCATGTCGAGATCCATCATAAACCATTATCACTTCAACATCATATTTTTCCTTCAATAAGTACAATATATCCAACCCAGATATTTCATCGAAAAAAACCGAAAGAACAACCACCTTAACGTTTTCAAGATTGACATGTGAAAAAATCAGTGAGCCATTACCCACTAATTTAACTGTTTTATCACCCATCTCTTTGTTTATTATATCCATCAGTTCATTTCTGACCATGAAGTTCGGGTGAGCGATCAGTATATCGGTCATAAATTTTTTTTGGTGGGTATGAATAAAAAATTGTTTTCCTTTAATTATTTAATCTCAAATCTTCTCGAAAAGAGCGTCTTTTTTCTTTAAAGACCTAAAAAGGTTTCCCTCTAATTTCTTTGGTAATGATTCCGCTATTCCAAGTCCGAGAACTCCATTCTTGTTCAAAGACATGTGAAAATTGATGAAGACCGTTTCAGTTATCTTCTTGGTAAAAAACTTGACGGTGTTCCTACAAGATATAACATCAAAACTACCAATGATCCCATCAGAAATAATATCATGTTGCATAAATTCTATTTTTTTCTTGTAATCCTCTTTAATTTTAAAAAAAGATTCTTTAGGTTCAAAGTACTTGCTTATAATCTCATTATCAAGCATGTCTACTTTGTCAGGAGAGTAAACTCCTTTTCTTGCAAAGTCAAGTTTGGACTTATCTATATCAGTTGCTAATATCTCGTATTCAAAACCTATTTTGTCAAGAAGAATCGCAAGAGAATAAGGCTCTTCACCTGTTGAACATCCAGCACTCCATATCTTTATTTTTTCACCTGAAAACCTTTCTTTCAGTATCTCTTCAAGATTATCGTAGTATGGTCTGTACCTGAAAAACTCGGTTACGCCTATCGTAAGAGTTTTCAGTAGTTCTTCTATTTCTTCATCATTTTCCTTTAAGAACTCCGCGTACTCCTTCTGGGAATCTATCTTGTTAAAACTCATACGTCTCTTTACCCTCCTTCTCATTATGCCTTCTCTGTAATAATGAACATTTATTCCTGTAGTCCCTGTGATAACCTCTTCAAGATACCTATCCATAATTAGAAACATTGTGAATTATAGTTTTTAACGTTAAACCAGTAAATTTCACGATCGATTTTGAGGCTCGTAACAACATAGAGGGTCTTCAACAAAGTAAAAAACTACTTAGAAAATCATCAAAAAATTTTTCCTTAAGTGATGTATCAACCATTTTTTTAGTCCATTTATTGTCTCATAACCATCTTAAACTCTACTCATGATGAAATCTATATTCTACAAAAATACGGTTACTAACCCGATTAAAACAGGAGAAAAAAATCTTACTGAAAATATTCAACCGTTATCTTTTGATTTAAAAAACTACTTATTTAGTATATCATCAACTATTTCAAGCCTCAAAGGTCTGTAAAAAATTTTTTGTATCCCTTTTACGTTTTTTACCATTATTTATGAGCTCATAGCTCATTAAATAATTTCTTTGAACTATAAAAAGTATATTATGATCTAATAAACTTTTTTGTGACATATAAACCTTCGAGTAACCTCATAAAATTTTTTATAAATGTATCTACAAATAGTAATTAATATGCTAGAAACAATACAAAAAAGAAAAAACTTTGCATACATCTTGCTATTCTTAATGCTTTTGCTCTTCATTCTAGGTAACATACTTGGAGTAAAAGCGTCAATGATTTTAGGAGCGGGAGGAACGCCTGACCACTTCATTGGTTCAGCACATGCGCACTCCACCCTAAAGGGACTAGTGGCAATTGTATTCATAATGTTCCAAGTAGCATCTATGAAGTATATTGAATGGCCAAAGATATTTACTGAAACTTCAACTGTTGCCATGTCACTGGGAACTATTTCGTTTTCAGCATATCTTACACTGATGGCCTATGGAGCAAGAGGCTTAGCAGGAAGCTTTTCAACACCCGGAACCGTTCTCTTCAGCTATGGACTAATAGCTTACACTATTTGTTTCAGTGTAGGAGCATTGTTTGGAGGTGAAAATTAAATGCAAGTACCTATAACTTTTTCAATAGCTAACGGCATAAATTTAATAGCTTGGGTCGTTGGCACACCACTTGTTTACTTCGCACTTAAAGATGTGGTATCCGAGAACGCTAGGACAGGATTCAAAGTTATGATGCTTGGAGGTATCCTTTTCGGTCTTTTGCAGGAATTGGGAGAAATAATTTATCTCAACATGGAGACCGTACCGAACATCCACCCTGCACTGCTGATAACACAGTGGTCGATAGGACCTCTATTATTCATGGTGGGAGCGATAATGTTCTCGAGAAGCATGAAACAGAAACTAGAGCAGTTCGAAGGAGGTGACATCTGATGTCAGAACCAACATTCTTCACTCCAGGACTTGAGACAATACAGCTACCATGGGAATACACTGCAGCAAACGCTTTAAGCGGAATTTTATTCATTATAGGTATCGTAATAGCGGGTAGAGTTATCCAAAAATATCTTGGAGGTGAAGAGACAAGAGGAGCAATCAAACTCTGGATCGGATCAGGATTCGTCTTTTTGATTCTGCATCAGGTAGCGGAGATCAAAACTTATTCAGGTATCCACGGAGGATTTCCACAAACGCTTTTTGGAGAGCTTCATATACTGCTACTTCAACCACTTGGCGGTATATTATACCTATTAGGAGGTTTTCTGCTCTACAAAAAGATGAAGGAGATTAAATCTTAGGTGTTTAAAATGGCAGATTACAAAGATGTGATGACAAAAGCGGTTCAGAAGGAGATGAAAGTAGTAGGGGAGAAAACAGCTCTTAAGATAGCGAAATCAGTTGAAGGAATCACTGTGAACGATAAAGGAGAAGTGACTAGTTATTCCGGAGATGGGTCCACAAAGTTAGGAGATATGATAGAGGCTTATACAGATTTTAGCCCTGTATCAAAACACCTCATCAAGAGAAAAGTAGATCCTATTTTTGAGGACAATCCTTCACTTGAAAAACCAGATATAATAACTTAAAGAGGGTTAAAAACCTCTTTAAAACTTTATTTTTTGAAATTAATTGGGTGAAAACCCGTTGTTATCTTTGATGTAGTTTCTCTTCTAAGTGATTAAGATTTTCGATGAAGAAACAATTGATATTCTTAAGGGCAAGGGGCGGGATTTGAACCCGCGTCACCGGAGCCACAGTCCAGCAGTATAGACCACTAACCTACCCTCGCCATTAAGTCTAACTAATTATAATTGTTCAAAAAACCTTAAATAATATTCCGAAAAAACACCTCGTAACTCTAAAAAGTTTAAAAAACAGTTTTTTTCTCGCTGATTTTTTTGTGAAACGTGAAATAATTTAAAATCGGTTTAATCTCTCTTAGAAATCTTTAAACACTATAAACCACCAAAAGATACATAAAAAAGCTTTAAACAATTCTATAACAGGTTATATAAATCAAAAAAACAGTAAAAATCAAATTAGGTTATTAAATATATGTTGGAGAAATTTAATATACACAAGGAGATACAGGAAGTCTACATTCACAGGTTTCTATTTGTGCTTGCTCTCTCAGCGATAACAGTTTTTCTACCGATATATGTGTATGATATAACAAATTCTCTGGTATACACCATGTTGTTTTTCTTGATCTATAACGGTATAAGGATAATAACCAGTTTACCTATCGCCAAGATAACTTCAAAAATAGGTTACAAGAGAACCGCTCTACTGTCATCTCCTTTTACACTCCTTTTCTACAACTTGATGAGGAATATCCATGGAGTGTCCTTTCAATTGTTTTTTATTGCGATAGTAGGAGGAATAGGTCTGAATTTATACTGGGTTGCTATGAACTCAGAGATATCTAACTCTAGCCACAAGGAGAAACGAGATCACGAGATGGGTGTGATATATGCTATCCCAATAATAGCTACTATAATATCTCCCTTTATTGGAGGAATAATATCTAATAATTACGGTTTCAACACATTGTTCCTAGCAGTAATCCTTGTAATATCTGTTTCGTTCATACCCTTTCTATTCTCATTCGAACACTTTGATGGTATGAACTACTCCATCAAAAAGTATTTTTCAAGGGAATACCTGAAAGATTTCATCACTTATTCGATACAGGGAGTAAACTTTACAGGTTTTTTTGAGCTTTGGCCTCTTTATTTCGGTTTAATAATAACCGGTACTCTTAACTTAGGTGCTATGGGAAGTTTAAGGGCTTTAGGAGGGGCTTTAGCCAGTTTGTTTTTAGGCAAGTTTTTGAAAAAACAAAACAGGATTAAAGCATTAAAAGCAGGTGTGGCAGGTTTCGCTGTAACCTGGATACTCATGTCAATGATCACAACTCCACTCATAGGGTTTTTTGTATCATTTCTAAACGAGATGATGATGAGAACCACTGAAATACCTATTTTTTCAGGTATCATAGGCATTGCTGAAAACGATGACAGGCTAGAATACTTTGCATTCAGAGAGATGGCTATCGCAACGGGCAGAACTTTTATCCTTCTCTTCATGACATTCATGTTTTACTTCTTTGGTAAAACCACCAGTTTTACTGTAGGATTTATTTTTATAGCTTTACTGACCTTATTACTCGTTCCGCTGGCAAGAAAGATGAACATAGGAGAACTATAAAGGATATTCTTTGGTATCTAAGGAATCTAAATCTTCTTTATTTACCTTTTTGTTAAACATTCCTTCAAGAGCACCTATATACTTGTAATCTTTTGCACCGATCTCTCTTAACCCTTTAGATATTTTTTCGAAGAAGTTCCCAAAATCCTTTCTCTCCACCCTTTTAGGGTTTCGCAGATATTTTTTCCATAGCCCATCAACCATTAACCTGTCCTCGCCTTTATTTTCTTGGGAATTTATATGATATTTTTGTATACCTGCAAACATGGCTCCAAGCGCAGCAATTTCTTCAATATCTCTGTGGATATCAGAAAGTCTATATTCTATACAGTTTCTCTTGTAGTCTATTTCTATAGGGTTCTCAGTCACAAAATCGATGTTTTTCATCTGTCTCTTACTTAGAGTATACTTTGACCGGTATATGCCAGGCCCATTTGCAGATAAAAATCCCATGTAAGGAATTTCTTGATATATCTTCTCTGTCAATTCCTCTAAATCCATATTCTCTTCCTTGACACCTATCCTGTAATGGATTCCTGGAAAGCTGTGCTGGTATTCAGAGCTGTCATTTGAAAAATTTATCCGTGATTTAGAGTATTTCTCTATAATCTCAAGTCTTCTGTCGATTTCAAGAGCCATAGAATATATGCTGTCATGTGGCTCGGATTTCAATTCAACTGTTATAGGCGAATCCTCCTGACAAAATAATCTTTTTCCCTCAAATGATTCCCAGTGATAAGCTTTTCTTCCGATATCGCCTAAAAACAAATTCAAACCTAGTCTAACAGGGATTTCATACTCCATACCTATATCTATATCCAAAAAATCAGCTTCTTCACGAGCGACTCTGTTCCTTTCATCTTCTATGGTTTTTTCAAGAGCTTTGGATATATCATCTTCAATCACGTTGTAGTAAACAAGTGAATCGACGTAAGTGTTGTGAGTGAACTCTTTCCCTCCATTCAACTCCAAGAACCTTTTCAGCTCATCTTTTTTAATTATTTCTCGGTTATTCAAAAAATTTAGGAAAATCCTGCTTCCTCCTATATCTCCAAATGTCTTTTCCTTTCTTAGATTTTCGATATAGGAATCTAGTAGAGATTCTTCATAAAAGGAAAGTTCTTCTGATGCTCCATAGGAACTCGAAAATATTTTTTTGTAATGACTCATTCATGAGTACATTGTGATCTAATCCTTAAAAACAGGTCTATATTGATTTTTTATACCTTTCTAATTTATCTTACCGGTTTTCAAAATCAATACATCCCCTTCTTCCACAAAAAAATCTTTTTCAGGAGAAAATACCCATTCAAAACCGTCATAACCATGTTTTTTAACAGCTTTAACTTTCGATATACCGTCGACAACTTTTTCTAAAAAATCAGGTTTCTCGATTTCTCTTCGGACTACAAATCCTCTTGAATCCTTTACAGCCTCATCAAAAACAGGGTGAACATCAAAACCCTTCAATACGGTTTCACCTATCTCCAAAGATGCATCAGTTATGAGTTCTAAAGAATATCCTAGCTGTAAAACTCCTTTTAAAACTAAGGGATTCGTTATTTCTGAAGCAGAAGAGAGTACTTTTTCCTGGAGTTCTGAAAGCTTTTGATCTATTATTTCTTCTAAATCTACTACTTCTTTTGCTATAAATTCAGAACCTGAAAGAACCGCATTGAAAGAAAGATCTATGGATAATTCACTCAGCTCTCTCATATCAAGCAATATATCAACTACTTCCTCGACAGATCCATCGATTTTCACATCATCAAAGGATAACTTATCCTCCTTCATGTTTCTTAACTTGTCAGCCGGTCCTCTAACCACCATCTTGTCCCCTTCAGCTATCTTCAAATTTTCTGGACCCACCTTCCATACACCTTCTCGAAAAAGCGCTAAAAGTTCAACATCCTCATCGAAAATATCGACGAATCTTTTATCAACCATTTCTTCAGAAGCATCTACAGAAATAACAGGTTCAAAACAACCTGAAAGCTTTCTCCGGACCTCTTCAGGTATCTCAACATCGTTTTTAACTATTTTTGCTATATCTCCTGCTCCATTGCTTATGTCCTCTATAGCACCTAAGATAACAGTTAAAGGAGCTACTTTTTTTGCGTCCCGATAATTCCTAACCGCTAATATTGTGCTGATTATAGCATCGTATTCAAGTTCATCCATCTGTTTCTCGAGTTCAAGGACTTCATCAGCAAGTTGTTTGTTGTCGAAGAACAAAGAGTAAAAAGAAAGATCCACCATAAGTTCCGATAAATCCTTCATCTCTACAAATACTTCTTTTACGCTCTTCTTCTTGAAGGACAGTTTTTCGAACACCATTGGAATAAAATTGGTGAAACTGAATTAAAAAAACAGTGTAAAAATGTCTACACTACGATTAATACAACAACCGCAAAAATTATAATACCGAATATATCAGCAAAATTGGTAACAATAGGTATAGCTACATCATCAGGTTCTATCTTTCTTTTAAATGATATTAATACTACTGATACTCCTAAAATTATCACAAATATTGCTAAAATCAAAGAAGTCAACATAGAAACCTTCAAAATAATCATGAAATTCAGGGTTCCTCCGGTTAAAACCCCGAAAAAGTATGTGAAAAATGCTAGGAAAAAAGAAAGTATGAGAGCAAGAAAGATAATTCCTATACAGTCCGATAAAGTTTTTTTCCCAAACATAGAATCCTCATCAGAAATTATACCAAGATGAAGTTTTGTTGAAACTCTTGAAGCTACAACTGATCCAAAATTTCCTGCTAAATCCTTTATTGGAGGAACAAGCACCAACAAAGCAGGATTATTTACAAAAGTTTCCTTCAAACCTTCTAACACATATCCAGAACCAAGTTCTAGCAACGTTAAAAATATCAGTAAAGGGACAACATTCCTCATTATCCTGGAAACTTTCCAGCTATTATCCCTCTCAAGTAGTTTCCTGTCAGACAATTATGACCCACCTCACAACTATTACCGATACAAAAAGAATTAATGTCCCGATAAGATCTCCCAGAGAAGTAACTATGGGGCCATTTACTATATCAGGATCTATTCCATAATAATAACCCAAAAATAGCAACGAGACTATCAAAAAACTTAATGTAATCCCTGTCAGCAGACCTGCAAGAATCAAAATAGACATGTATGGAAAAAAAGATGTGACGTTCCTCCCAATAATCTTGAAAAAAGACCATCCAAGCAAACCCATCAATCCTGAGACAAGTACACCATTAATTATAGATGCCAGAACTGCGTTCTTAAGTCTCCAGTCTATCTTTAAACCTGGTTCAAAAAGACCCTGATGTAATGCGGTAGACACTCTAGCTCCAAGAACACCATATACATTACCTCTTGTAGCAAGAAATGCAGGAACTATCAACAATAGTCCTGGGAACTCCTCTATGTAACCAACCATCGCATCACTTCCCAAAATAATGCCTGCTAAAAACGCTACAAGTAGACTTAAAGACATTATAAAAAAAGATTCCCTGAAAAAATCCAATGCCTCACCTATTCTATCCATAAAACTAAATTATTATCACTGGTTTAAGTTTGTGAATATAACAGCGTTATACTTAATCTTGATACAAACATAACAAAAGCAATATACTATCTCATAATTATAACGTTATTAAACATATTTACAATTTTATAGGCATATTTCTTTACAATGGAAAGATATATAAATCATCGATTTCAATCTATTTAATCCCTTTGGAAGGTTGAAAGAATTAGGTAGGATGGTCGGAGAACTCCGGTATTCCATCCTGGATGTAAACGTGAAATATCGGAAAAACCTTTTTTCCTTTCGTGGGGGATACGGAAAAAGTTCAAGATTTTGTTTGTTCTTCGATCATCTTATCTATACCTATTCATTTAGAGGGGGGATAATATGGAGCACAGATTAGAAATAGCACTTTTTATGTCCGAGTATGAAAACCCGGAAGAAAATCCGGTATCAAACTTCAAAAGAGACAAAGAATTTTCGAGTATTATTCAACGTTTGAATGTTGGTAGGCATCTCGGACCACCCGACGGTAAAGTATCGGGCATACCTGAAAGTGAACAAGTCAGTGGGGATAAAGTATTTTCAGATCTCCACAGGTTGTATGAAAGAGAAAAACCTCGATATCATTGGAACACTTATAAGCATCCAGTAAAAACGCCTAAAGAACCTTTGGTATTTTCTACAAATCCTAGAGAGGTCCTTAATTCCAGAAAGTTTGAAGATCATGACTGTGGCAAATTCGCTGAACCGATTAAAATCAAAAAAGAGGAGAAAAATATCATCGAGGAGGCTGAAACGTTTATCTCGTCACACTCTCACCTCTGGAAGCAACTTTTATACAACGGTCTTGAACAACCATTTATCGCTTCCGAAAACTATGATACCTTCTTAGAAGCCTACCATAGGCTTTTGAGAGACATTGAGGACAATAATCTAAAACTGATTTTGAAGGCTACGATTTTATTCCTAGAAGATGAGATCTCCAAGGGCAAGATCCTAACTTCAGATGTCATAGAAACAGTTATGTGCCACATCCAAAAAAGTTTTTCAAATAGTTTAACGGATAAACTAACTCTTAAAAATATAAAAAAAGGTGTGATAACCAGCGGAAGTAGTTTAGAAGCTTAAAAATAACCGATTTTTTGTTCGACAACACCCACAATAAAAAGATATATACTCTTTCGATATAGTGGGTGTTGCCTTCAGTATCTTTCTTTTTCTACATACGTCTTATTTAGTTCTCTGATATGATTAAAACTATGAAAAATTTATTAACCACTTCGTAAAAAACTATGATAGAGGTTTCAATATGGACAAAAAGAACGTTGTGATAGGGCTTGTGGTCTTGATTATTGTGGCTGCAGTGGGCTATATGGTGATTCAAACAGAAGAAGATACTCCTACAGATGTTGATGAAGAACAAAAACTTGTTGTAGGAACCACTGATACTGCAAGAACTCTTGACCCAGCTGACTCATACGATACATTTGGTTCCAGACTTCTGAAAAACACCGGTAACACACTGGTTGGTTATGAACCAGGTACAGATAACCTCGAAGGAAAATTAGCGGTTGACTGGAATATCGAAGAGGAAGGAGAGATTTACAATTTAGAACTGAGAGATGACGTTTACTTCCACAATGGAGAACACATGACAGCGGAAGACGTCAAGTTTTCACTTGAAAGAGCAAGAGATCTTGGAGGTATGCCCAGTTCTCTATTGGAAAACATGAAAGATGTTGAGATAGTAGATGACTACGAGATAAACATTCATCTAGAAAGTCCATCTATCACTTTCCTATCGGTATTGGCTTACACTGTGGCTACAGTAGTTCCTGAAGGCGAGTATCCTTATCCTGATGATTTAGAAGAGATAGGTGAGGAAGAAGAGATTTTCAGTGACGAAGTAGTTAGTACAGGGGCTTACGAACTAGCATCATGGAATCCAGGAGAATCAGTAAGACTCGTTGAAAACGAGGATTACTGGGGACAACAACCTCATGCAGAAGAAGTAGAGATTTTGATCTATGACAACTCAGAAGAGTTAAGACAAGCTCTGGAAAACGGTGAGATAGATATAGTTTACAGAGAACTTGATCCTGTGGACAGAGAACTTGTCAGAGAATCAGAGGATTTAGTCCACAAAGAATTTGAAAGTATGTCAATAGACTTCTTAGTACTTGACGTTACGCAGGAACCTATCGCTGATTTGAACGTAAGGAAAGCGATTTCCTATGCTTTAGACAGGGATGAGATCAACGATGAGATATACATGGGTGAAAGACTGCCTCTTCACTCACTGGTACCTGAAGGTATGATGGCTCATAAACCAGTGTTCGAGGAACAGTACGGCGCAGGAAGTGACATCGAACAGGCAAGAGCTATGCTTGAAGAAGCAGGTTATTCTGAAGAAGATCCTTTGGAACTTACGCTTTGGACACCTGATTCAGACCTAAGAATCCAGACATCTGAAAAAATTGCTGAACAGTTAAAAAGAACTGATATGGCAGAGATAGAAGTAGGAGTTGAAGACTGGGATGAGTTCCAGGAAAGGATGGGAGCTGATATCAAGTTCCACATCATAGGATGGGAACCCGATTTCTTTGATCCTGACAACTTCCTGACACCTTTCTTAGAGACAAGTTCAGCAGAATTCCTTGGATCTCATTACTCTGATGAAGAGATGGATCAGATGCTTGCAGAACAGATTCAGATAATCGACTACGATGAAAGAGTAGAGAAACTAGAGAATATACAGGAAAAACTTGCTGGAGACGTTCCTTACTTACCTCTTTTGCAAGCTGAGCAGTTCGCATCATTCCAAGAAGATGTGGATGAGGATTCTATCAAACTCGGACCTGTACAGATTTTCAGGTACTACACGATCAGAAAGGAAGGCTGGAACTAATTGGTTCGCGGTTTAAAAACCGTCAGAACCCTTTTTTCTTTTTATTTTATAGAATGTTGTTTTTAAATTCGAGAATTAAAATGGACTCGCGGGGATTTGAACCCCGGGCCTCTTCCATGCCAAGGAAGCGTTCTGCCGAGCTGAACTACGAGCCCTTATAATTAATAATTTCCACAAGAACATTTATTAAAAAATCGTTTCAAGAAACATTTATAAACTGTATCCTTCCCTGTAAGCTTCTCTTATATCATTTATATCCATGTAGCTTCCTGGTATCCTTATCTCCTGACCTACTTCAAGTACATCAGCATTTTGGATATCCGGGTTTGAATCAAGCAGATCTTCCAGAGTTTTATTGTACCTCGAAGCTATGCTGTTGAGACTGTCTCCTTGTTCAACTGTGTATACATCATCAATCTCTACTTCTTCAACCTCGTCAAGATAGTTATTAAATATTTCCATGGATGTGACGATTTTCTGAACGTAGCTTTTACCTGTTAAAGCGTATCCATTTGAAAAATACTTGTTCGATACTTCATCATCTTCCAAAATACTGTAAAGATTTACATCATATTTATCTATCACTTCATGGTTTATTCTGCCCCCTGGTTTTGTTACACCATGGTTTTGCTCAAGGTAATCGGAAACCATGTTCCCTATCCTGGTCTCTCCTTGATGGTATCCAAGTATTGAAAGTCCCCATTGACCAAATCTATTGTAAAGATCTGACAGATAATTTATACCAGCATCAGCTGATTTTATCGGATCAGTCCTCTCATCCCTCCATTCATTAACTTCAAGACCGTAATGCCTAGCTAAATTAGAGCTGAGTTGGAATAATCCTCTATTACCAGCAAATGATGTTTCATCAAACTTTCCTCCTGATTCTATCATGAGAACACCTATAGGAATAGGCACAGGAACGTCATATTTATCTGATAGGTCTTTGAACTCTTCAAAGTAGTTTACTACTACATCTATCGCGTTCCTCGGTGCTCCGTTTTCGTCCAGTACAGGGTGTAATTCCTCTACAGAATTGTAAAGTAAATGTAACTCTCTGGTCTCGAACTCAGGGAATATGTTAGAATAGTTCCTTAAAAAATCGACTATTTTATTGTCTATAGCGATGTATTCTCTTCCTTCAGAAAGATCTCCTAAATCTTTCTCTACCTCCATAGCCACAGCCCGGTCCTTTGAAAAAATCTCTGCATCGTATTCCTCAGTCCATTTATCGACTATCCCCGTTCCAATGTTGAAAAAAAGGGAGCCGATGGTTAGATATACAACTGATTTTTTCTTCAAAAAACCGAAGAATCTGTGACCGTCAAACTGCTCTGTTGTCACAAAACAATAACCACATATAAATGTTATATATGTTTGGGTGAATAATTCTTCACAGAACCTGCTCTGAACTTTGAGCCGGAGGAACCCTCACAACCATCAACTCCATGCATCCCTCAAGCACATGGTTTCTCTCTCCAGCATAAAATACTTCATCCTCTGATAACTCAACAATCCTCTCTTCAAGCTTCAGTATTCCGCTTCCCTTCATCACATAGTAGGCCACTTCTGAATCTGAGGCTTTTTCGTGAACGCCGTCAATTTCGAGAAAGCTTATCGAAAATGATGATTTCTCCGGTAAAAAATGTCTGAAAACACTGCTCTTATCCTTCTCGAATTTTTCTGTATCCTTCTTCTTTATCCTCAACTCAGATCAACCTCTTCAAAATCCTCAACTCCTTCCTCTCCTAAAGTAACCGAAAAACCTTTTTTGGATTCAGGGACGGAACAGTTAAAGACATCGGTTTTCATAAGGGTGTGGTGGCCGAAGTCCTCATGTATGTGACCGCAGAACCATGCCGCTGGTTTTATCTTCAATATCAGTTTTCTAAACCCATCCATACCAGCCCTTACACCTGTAATTGCCCTGTCTCCAACTCTCTTCGGAGGATAATGAGTAATAAAAATTATTTTTTTAGAATCAAAATCCTTCAACCATTCTCTTACATCTTTCATGTAATCTTCAGGGAAAACCGAGCCAATCACCACAACCTTGTAATCTTGAAAATTGATTTTCATGTAGTTGAAAAGGCTGTCGAACTTGTCGTTCTTAGGAGGTTTAAAATTAAAGTCCCAGTTACCTGTAGAAGCTATTACAGGAACATTTACCGGTTCAACAGTTTTCTTATAGTTTTCTGGAGATTCAAAGTCGCCAGGTATAACAAAAAGATCATAACCTCCATTATTGACTTCTTCAACAGCTTTTTTTATTAAATTCTCGTTACCATGAAAATCCGCAGCAGCAAATAACTTCATAACTCATAACTCCTTTAATAAAAAATAGAAAAACATATTTTTTAATGTGAACACAGAATCTTATTGAGAAAGGTAACAAAGATATAAACAAGTTCCAACCCTAAAAACTTCTTGTATGCGGGGGTAGCCAAGTGGTCAAAGGCGATGGACTCAAGATCCATTCCCGTAGGGGTTCGCAGGTTCGAATCCTGCCCTCCGCATTCTGAAAACTTTTATCGTATTCTCTTTTAACTCAAAAAAAGTCTCTGATTTTATCCAGTTTATTATTTCCAAAATATAATTTTGGCAGATTACCAAAAACAGTATTTAAGATGGCCAAAAACACAATATATCTTATTAAGACACAAAAATGTTTTTTACATTACCTTTTTAAAATAGATTTATAAGGGGGTTTTAAGAATAGATAAAAATTTTGAAAAAGCTACTTTTGGGTTAGATGAAAACATCGCAGCTGCTTTAAGTTATATCTTTGGGTGGGTAACCGGTTTGGTATTCTACCTTGCAGAAGAAGAAAACACTTTCGTGAGATTCCATGCTATGCAGAGCATATGGATTTCAGGTACATACACAGTTCTCCAAATAGCGGTCTCCATAGTTTTCGGAAGAATCCCTATAATAGGTTTTTTGGCAGGTATAATCACAAGCCTATTAGGACTAGCCGTATTCATTCTGATGATATTCCTGCTGGTCAAGGCATACCAAGGAGAAAGATATAAAACTCCTTTCTTCGGGGATAAAGCTGAAGAACACAGCAAGGTGAAATAAAAATGGGAACCACAAAACCCATCGTGGTTCTTCTTTTTATTATCGCGCTGACATTCACTGTAACCGCAACCACTGCACTTCCTGAAGGAGGAACTGGTTACGATGATGCAGTGGAACTTGACATAGGACAAGAATACAACAGAGAAGAAATCGTTGGAGAGAAAGAAGAATTCTTCTATATAGATGGAATCAAACCAGGGCAGATGGTCAAGTTCGAAGGTTACTTTACACCGCTGGAGCATGACCACTGTAGTTTAAGGCTGAAAATGCACAATGAGGACAGAAGAGAGCTAGGTTTTGAGATAATGGACCAGTCGTTCACAAAGGTCTGGCTTCCAAACTCAGATCAGGACAGCTACACTTACTACATAACAATTTACAACAGGTACTGCTCAGTAGAGATGGAAAATCTGGAGATAACACTTGAAGACAAGTTCGATGCTGGTTCTGATACAGACGCGGGAGACAACCCTGATGAAGCACTTGAGATAGAAGAAGGAAGCTATACAGGTTGGCTTTCAGGAGACAGCGGTACAGACGAAGTGGACATGTACAGCATACAAGTTGAAGAAGGAGAGGAACTTTCTACAGAGCTCATACCTGATTCTGATGCGGGTTATCACATTAGATATTATAATGAGGATAGGTCACAGGTGGCATCAACTTCATCGGATAACCCTGGAGCGATAACGAGACTTTCTTATAGATCAGACAGAGATCAAGAAATGTACATAGAGATAGAGGAACATCACTACAATGAACTAGCTGAATACGAGTTCGAGGTTACAAGAGAAACGCCTGAAGCTGCAGAACTTACGGTTGAGACATTAAATACAGAAGGGAATGTAATACTGCTCAGCGAGGAATTAGATAACGGGTTCAAGGAACTTGAACTAGATCATAGAGATGCAGATACATGGTCTACAACTGTGGAAGTAGTTCCCGGCGGCGAATACATGTTAGAGTTTGAAAGTGTGACAGGTTTTGAATCTCCGGAATTATCCGAAATGGAGAGATACGTGAACCTGGGACCAGGAGAGTCAAAGACCATACAGGGAACCTATGTACAGACAGGGGAAGAAGTTGAAGAGGAAGTTGAAGATGAAATTGAGACAGTAACCGAGGAAGAAGGGTTACTCGAAATGGTGGCAAACATCTTGGGTATCGAAAATCCTTTGCTTCTTATTTTAGTACCGGCAGCGATACTCTTTGTAATAATAGTGGTCATCATACTCATCATAGGACTTTTCATCAAGATGATGACTAGCAAGAACAAAGAGGATTAAAAACCTCTTTTTACTTTTTTTATTAAATCCCGATTAATCAACCGAATTTTTAGTTTCTTCGTTGGAAAAATCACCGGATTCTTCTAGATACTCTTTTATCTCTCCCTCGAAAATGCCTGTTCTGAAAGATATCTCATTTGTAAGCTCTTCCTTTTCAGATGAATTAATAAGAAATTCGTCGATCCTGTTTCCTTCCATGGTGGAATAATTAACGGTTATCATTGAACTGTTATCTACTGCTTCTATATCAAGTTTGTTTAACGTAGGTGTTTCTAAAATATGCGATACTAATGAGACAGTCATTAATAAAAATACTAGTACAATCAAGATAAAGAAATCTCTCTTCATATTTTATACCCCCACAAAGAGTTGAATATAGCTTCAGTTATTTAAAAATAGGTGCCAAAAACCGATAAACTTATATACTAGTAATGTTATTACTATATAGTAACAATGTATGATGATAGTTCTGAACCCTCGGCATACGAAAAATTCAAGGAGAAAGCTAAGAAGGTTACAGCTATAGGGCTCATAGCGGGTTTTTCTTTAGGTATATACAGCGGTATCACATCTGATGAAAAGATACCGAAATATCAATGGATGCAGAACAGGATAAGAGAATCGAGTGAGATAATGGAAGAATATTTTGAGGAGAGAGAAAAAACAGAAGAAGAAATTGTTGAAGAAGTAATTGAAGAACCCGAAATTAAATACGTAGAAACCGTAGAAAAAATGGTTCCGGATTATAGCGAAAAAGATAAAGAGAAATTGGCTGAAAAAATAGGGGCTGTATATGATTCAGTTAAAAACAACGGTGGAGTCCAAAACGCAAAGAAAGAAATAGTTAGGGATTTTGATTACATAAAGAATAATGCTGATAACAATAAAGAAATAAGGGCTCTAGTAGGTATAAGAATGATCGAATCAGCAGGGAGGATTGATTCTGTATCACATACAGGTAACGCAGGGCCATACCAGTGGGGTTCATTTATCGCAGAGCATTACGGTTTAGAGGTCAACAGTTCGATAGATGAAAGATTCGATCCTGAAAAATCCACCGAGGCAGCACTTGAATATTTAAGAGACATGAAGAACAGGTACGGCAAATGGGATTTTGCAGTGCTCTCATACCATCAAGGAGAGACCAATGTCAACAACCTGGTATCAGACCATATAGAAAACAAGTATGGGGAAGAGATTTCTAATGGAAGAATCAATGGAGATATACTTGAAAAGTACGGTGTAAATGTTGTGGACGTTCTCGAAGATAAAAAAGCTGTAAACAACACGATGAATCCGGAATACAGTCTTTCAGGTATAAGTTATGTTCAAAAAGTATTTGCTGCCACGAAATTATTTGATCAATACCTAGAGAAAAACGATACGGTAAATGTAACAAATATAGAAAAAATTGTTATAAGTGAAGGGGATACCCTCTACGGGATATCTGAAAAGTTTAACACGAACCTTGAAAATATCCAATACCATAATTCCAGGATCTTAGATTCTGAGCTAATAATGCCTGGAATGAAAGTCAATGTTCCGTCGGGAACCTACAATAAATCTACCGACGACATAAAGAAAATTTACTAGAATATAGTGACAAAAACGATACCTATTTAAAAATAAAGTACGATAAAGAGAAACTATGACCACAAAAAATAAAGAAAGTTATGGCGTTGAAGAAATCAGATACAACATCAGAAAGAAATGGAAGCCCGAGTTAAATAGAACTCATCCCCGATTCCACATAGAAAGATATTGGCAACCCGAAGAGACTCTGGAGATCATCAGAGACCTAGAGGAAAATATAGATGAGATAGCAGAAAAATACAGCAGAGAATTCGAAAAAAAGGTTCCTATCGAGACATTTATGGAAACACATGAAGACTACGAACTTGGAGTAAAGCTTAACAAACTAGACGAACTTTTGACGTACGAATCAGAAGATATGGATATTAAAGTAGGCTTTGATTACACAGTAAAAGAGCAGAGCATGAGATTTGGCATGATGTATGATAGTATCATCAAACCTGGAAGGAGAAGAATCCAGGTTGAGATGGAAGCATTGGAAGACGCTGTATCAGAAGAAGAGTTCAAAGAATATGACAGAATGCTAACAGATATGGGGTTCATTTAAACAAAGCGTGGCCCCCTAACATTTTTTTCTACGGAACATATTTTTTAATATCTGCCAATTATTAATTAACAGGGTAACATCTCATATGGGTGTTGGAAAACATATAGATGATTATAGAGACATTGTAGGAAACAACACCATAGATAGGCTTGAGGAAAAAGCAGGAAAGCTGAAGGATAAACACATAGTGAATGTTAACTCCACAAGTTCGGGTGGTGGTGTTGCAGGATTACTTCTATCGATTGTCCCGTTGATGAATGATCTTGGTATAGATGTAGGATGGAGGATACACAAAGGTTCAGAAGATTTCTTTAAGGTCACAAAATCTTTTCACAATTCTCTGCAAGGAGGAGAAATAAACCTGACCGATATAAAACAAAAAATTTATAGGCAGTGGGCAGAGTTCAACTCTAAGATAGATCACTTCGAAAAACACGATATCGTTGTTATACATGATCCTCAACCACTGATAAGGATAAATACTCGAGAAGTCAACAGTCAGAAATGGGTCTGGAGATGCCATATAGACATGGAGAATCCTAACCCTGTGGCTTTCAACTACCTAAAACAGTTCATAGACAGATACGATAAGGTTGTAACCACTCAAAAAATAGAGGGTATCAAAACTCCTCAGAAATTGATGCCGCCCTCCATAGATCCTCTTAACACAATAAACAAACCATTAAAACAAAAAACAATCTCTAAATATCTACATAAAGCAGGTATAGAAAGGGATAAACCCATAATATCGCAAGTAGGTCGTTTTGATAAATGGAAGGATCCTCTGGGAGTAATAGATGTTTGGAAAGAAGCCAACAAGGAAGTCGATTGTAAACTTATTCTTTTAGGTAACATCGCTTCGGATGATCCTGAAGGTCCTGAAATGTTTGAAAAAGTAAAGAAGAAAGCTGAAAAATATGAAGATGTAACAGCTATAGCTGAAACTAACGAAGTGCTTGTAAATGCTGTTCAGAGAGTTTCAGATGTAGTTCTACAAAAATCTATTAAAGAAGGTTTTGCATTAACGGTTTCCGAAGCTTTATGGAAAGAAACACCTGTTATAGGTACAAATTCAGGAGGGATACCGTTACAGATAAATGATGGTGAAAACGGTTTTTTGGTCAACAGTGATAAAGAAGCAGCTGATAAGGTGGTGGAATTGATCAAAAATCCTGTAAAAGCAGAAAAAATGGGTGAAAAAGGTAAAGAGATAGTGAGGAAAAAATTCCTTATAACCAGACAGATGGAAGATTGGATAGACATATACAATGAATTAGTTAACTAAAAAAAGAAAAATAGAGATGGAGGTTAGAAGCTTCCTCCAATACCGAATCTAAGCTCGAATTCACTTACATCCATTTCAGTATCGTAGTCCTCGTCAAGCTCTCTGACATTTCCATAAGAGTCGATTTCTCTCCTGACATTTCCACTCATGTCGATGTTAGCATTTGAGTAAGCAGCTCCAAGGTTCATGTAGATACTTCCTTCGTCGTTAGCACCAATACCTTCAAGTATGGCGTATTTAATGTTAGCTCCTGCTATAAATCCGATTCCGCTTCCACTTAATCTTGTGTACTCATCAGCTTTCAGTTCTGAATCATAAAATCTGATATTCATCTCTTCGTTAAAGCTAGCGGATTTCCTGTTAACTCCAACATCAGCTGACAACTTGTGAAGTCTACTGTCCTCTGGCTTGAATGAAAACCTTCCACCAAGAGCCATGTTTCCTACGCTGATATCGGCTTCCTGATGAACGTATGCATCCATCTTTTCGGGGAAACCCATATCTATATCATTGATATTTCTAGAACTCTTCGATGTAAATCCTTTGTTAGGACCTATCTTTCCATAAATTTCTCCCACGACTTCTTCAGTGTCGTAAACTTCGATGGAAAGAATTCCTGAAACTCCTAAATCAGCTTCATCTTCACTATAATCTATATCAAGAGGTTCATCTTCAAATGAATCAGCATATCTATGCATGAATCCTGATGTATCTAGATCTACGTTTGTTGAAACTCTATTCAGGTTAATATCTATATCGATTCCTGCCTCTTCCATGTAGCTTTCTTCAACTACTTCTTCTTGAACAGGCTCAACATCTTGATCTTGTGCTTCTGCAGGTTGTCCTGAGAGTGCTACTAATAGAGCTCCGGTTCCAACAGCTGTCTGGATAGCTTTGCTATCTTTCAGCTTGTCCCTAATATATTCCATAACAGTAATTTTTATCACCTGAAAAAAGATTGAAAACAAACCTTTATAAACCTTTGTTATTGTATGGTAGTTAATAATCGTTAATTTCGCTCCTGTCAGCCCCTCAAAACAAAAAACCCAAAAAAAAGCTATGTTTTAAATAACTGAAACAATAAAGAAAGATTTGTTATCAAAGGGGATGTGGGGTAACCAGGCATCCTGATCGCCTCCAGAACATTTTTCTGGAAATATGAGCGTAAAAAGACGTGATGATTACAAAATAAGGGGTTAGCGATCGATCCCGGTTCAAATCCGGGCATCCCCATTGAAGATATTCTTTTTAAACACATTTTTTTAACTCATGACATCAAAAAATTAACACTATGATACAAAACCAAATACCTCAGTTTCTAGTAAACCCTCTAACGTTCATCACAATAACAATAATTTTTTATCTAGTGGGAAAGGTAGCTGTCAAACCAGTGGTATCTTTAATATTAAAGAAAAAAAGCAGGGCCATGGCCAACCTCTTTTCAAAAATAGCTCTTTATACCACCGTGATAATTGGGCTTGCAGCAGGTCTAACCGCTGGAGGATACAATGAAATTCTCACATCTCTAGGTACAATAGTTGCAGCAGGAACAGTTGCAATAGGTTTCGCAATGAAGGATTCAATAAGTGCTGTAGTAGCAGGAGTTTTCATAGTTGTCGATAAACCATTTGAAATAGGTGACTGGATAGAATGGAAGGATAAGAAGGGAATAGTAGAAGATATTGGTTTAAGAACGACCATAGTCCAGACATTCGATAAGGAAAAACTCACAGTTCCCAACAACGAACTTGCAAACTCTACGGTCAAAAATCCTGTGGACGGTGAAAATGTCAGGGTACAGTTGGATATAGGGATAGGGTATAACAGCGATATCAAGAAGGCTAAAGACATAGTCGAAAATATCTTAAAGGAAAACGACTCTATAGCTGATGAACCAGCACCCGATATGAAACTGGTGTCTCTCGGTGACTCATCGATAGATTTCAAAGCCAGGTACTGGTTAGACAATCCTAAAAGAGTTAACTTTATTAAAACCAGGGAATCAGTTCTAAGAGAAGTTAAAAAGAGATTTGATGAAGAAGGAATCGATATACCGTACCCTACAACTACTATTGCGGGTGACACACTGAACGTAAACAAGTAGCAGCTTCAAAAGAACGATCGGTGGTCCACCACCCACTTTTCTTCTTTTTTTAGACCAAGTTTTTTATAAAAGATTCGGGTTTAAAGGTTTCATGTTATGAGATTTTATTTTGAGACGTACGGCTGTACAACTAATAGAGCTGACACGGATATAATGAAGGGTGTAGTTTTAAACAATGGACATGATATAGTAGAAAATATTGAAAAGGCTGAAGTAGTTGTTGTAAATACCTGTATCGTGATAGGTAAAACGGAGAACAAGATGTTGAATAGGATCAGAGAGATCTCTAAAGGAGATGTGAAACTTGTAGTTTCTGGATGCCTTTCTTCAACGGGTAGGGAAAAAATACTTGATATAGATCCTAATATCGAGATATTCACTCCGGATGAACCTGGAAGGATAGCTGAACTGATTGATGAAACTCCTAAACCTAAATTCGAAGCTCCAAGCAACATAGATGGAGTCGTGGGCAGAGTTCAAATCTCTGAAGGATGTCTTGGTAACTGTTCATACTGTATAACCAAATACGCAAGGGGGAAATTAAGGAGTTTTCCCGAAAAATCGATAATAAGAAAAATCGAATCCATGGTGGATAAAGGTGCCAAGGAGATAAGGCTCACCGCTCAAGACACGGGCGTCTATGGAAAAGATACCGGGTCAAGTCTTGTTGAGCTCCTTTCAAAACTTTCTGAAATACAAGGAGATTTTAAGATAAGGGTTGGGATGATGAACCCTGCATCCATCAAACAAGATTTCGGAGAAGTGTTTGAAACCTTAAAAGATGAAAATTTTTACCGTTTTATCCACCTCCCTGTTCAGTCAGGCTCAGAGAAAATTTTGGATAATATGAACCGAAACTACAAGCCTGAAACTTTTATCGAAATGGTGAGAGAAGCCAGAAAAAAACTTGGGGCAACTGTATCGACAGACGTAATAACAGGTTTTCCAGGAGAATCATCAGAGGATTTCGAAAAAACTATTGATCTGCTTCAAAAAAGTAGGCCGGACATAATAAACATAACTCGGTATTCTGAAAGACCGGGTACTGAAGCGGAAAAAATGAAACATGCATCTTATAACGAATCTAAGAAGAGATCTAAAAAATTGACAGAGCTTAGAAACCGCATGTGTGGAGAAAAAAGAAAAAATATGGTTGGCGATATCGTTGAGGCAACAGTTATGGAAGAAGGAAAGCCTGGAACTATGATAGCTAGAGACAAGTACTACAACCCTATTGTTGTCAAGAAAAAATTAGTTATTGGAGAAAAAATCGACTTGAAAATAAAAGAAGGTAAATGGTCCTACCTCGTTGGAGAGGTGTCTGGACCCATGGAAAAATGAGATCTACTTTTTCTTCTTGGAAGAGCTCTTCTTCTTACTTGATTTTTCTTTTCCATTAAGGTTTTTGACTTTTCTTTTTATTTCGGCTCTCTCCCTTTTCTTCTTTTTACTCTCTTTTTTGAATCTGCCTTTTTCATCCCTGTCCCTTTCAAGGCTTGAAAAATCAAGTTTCTCTGACACCTTTTTGTAGATCTCTGTCTTTCTGATTCTCTTCCTAAACCTATCTCTCCTGTCCTCATCTAGATAAAGGAGTAGATAAGCTGCTATAAGCACCACAAGCAAGAACCAAGGGTTCCAGAACATCCTTGTTATGTAACCTATGGGGCCTTCAATGAACCTAGGGTCTCTCAAGGTGCTGGTGAACTCCATCTTCTCGAACTCGCTCATTTCTATCCTTCCATCCGCCTCTATAGACATATCATATGTCTCGTTAGGTTCTAATCTTGTTCTCCAGTGAACCTTGTAATCCTCTATCTTTTCAGGAGTTGGATAAAATTCCAATGGGTTCCTCAATCTCTCGGAAAGGACTTCGGAATTCTCCACATTAAGGCTTGCTTCAAGTATTTTCTCCGTGTCATATCTGTTCGTCACTGAAAACTCAACTAGGGTCATATCGAGCTCCTCGTTGTAGGTATAATTAAATAACTGGTCTCCGATCATAAACGTGTCTCTTACAGGCTCATATACGAACTCGTCTTCTACTATCTCAACCGTCACCGAATCACTGGCGGTTTTACCTGCATCAGTCTCTACCTCGAAAACAGCGGTATACAAACCTTCTTCTTGATATACATGTGTTGCTCTGCCATCTTCTGTATCTCTGTATTCCCAGTATCCATCATCATTGAAATCCCATCTGTATTCAACAATTTCTCCTTCTTCAACTCTACCGATTCCGTGGAATTTCATCTCTTCTCCTACAACTCCTCTTCTGTTGTAACCGGCGTTTGCTGTTGGTTCAGGTGCATCAGGGTCTGGTACCGGTTCATCAGGGTCTGGTTCTGGTTCATCTCTGAATATCGTTCTTCTCCTTCTTGGTTCCTCAGGATCATCAATTTCTTCTTCATCTGTCACAAAACTTATAATTGAACCTGTTCTCTCATTTCCGTTCCACCGCACAACTGCTTTGAATTCATACGAGGTTTCTGGTTCAAGTATCTCGACAGTGTCCTCAAATAATCCTGGTGAATACATCGTGTTGTGAGATGTTGATATCCATTCGCTAGTTCCTTTTTCCCTGTACTTGAAGAACACTTTCACCTCTTCCTGACTTGCAAGGTCGATCAGTTCTCCACGAAGCTTTGCAGATGTATCAGTTATATCTTCTGCCTTATTTGTCTTAACATACGGTTCTATTTCAGATCTAAAATAAGCAAAAAGTTCCTTATCCGAATCCATTGTAATCGTTATTGTTTCACTTTGGTCTTCCACTGCTCCACTCCAAGCAATAAATCTGTAGCCTTCTGCAGGGAATGCTTGAACTTCAACCGTTTCTCCTGCTTCATAATAGTGAGTTCCTTCTTCAGGACTGGTTGTTCCCTGTCCCTGAGCTATCTTGATATCTAACTTGTATTCTTCGATTTCTTCTTCCTCAAAATTAGCTGTTATTGTCTTGTCCTCGTCAACTGTGACATATATTTCCTCATTTTCATCCACTATGTCTCCTGTCCAACCAGAGAAATACCATCCATCTTCAGGATAAGCCGTCACTTTGATTTCCTCTCCCTGTTTATAGGTATAGGTTCCGGCTGGAGGATTAGTTGTTCCCTCCCCTTCTATCTCAATTGTCAATTCGTTTTCAGGTAATGGTTCATCGTTGAATCTTGCGATAACTTCCTTGTCACCGTCCATAGTTAATGTACAGGTGCTCTCTTCACCATGACAGTCACCCATAAAGTAACTGAACTCCCAGTTTTTGGATGGAAACGCTTCTATGGTTACCTCTTCACCATACTTGTAAGTGTGTACTCCTTCCTCAGGTGTTGTGGATCCACACTCTGAACCGTCTTCCGGATCATCATAACCACACTTGACCTTAACTTCTAGTTCATATTCCTCTCTAACAAAGTTAGCAACAACATGCTTATCACTATCCATAGTGATCGTTGTTTCTTTCTCCTTATCATCTATGTCTCCTGTCCATCCATCAAAAACCCATCCTTCTTTAGGCTCAGCAGAGATATCAACTTCCTCACCCTCCTCATAAGAATGAACACCAACAGAAGGAACAGTAGAACCCTCACCAACAACATCAACAGTCAAATCATAATACTCAGGCTCAACCTTCTCCTCCTCAAAAACAGCAGTAACACTCCTATCACCATCCATAACAACACTACAACTAACACCACTACAATCACCCTCCCAATGAGAAAACTCCC
>JALDAG010000052.1 GCA_022729255.1 Candidatus Nanohalarchaeota archaeon
TAATGTTTGGTGTAAAAATGTTGAGTTTAACTAAAAAAGTAATGATGCATCTTTCGGACCAGTTAGGGATATTAAGTATCATAGGTTCGGGTTTTGCAGGAGCAGGTATAGCCACTCTACTTATAGAAGGAACAGGAGTTGCAAGCCTTGAATTTTTGGCTGCATTGATCGGTCTAGGACTAATAATACTCGACTATTTTGTGGTCTTCCCATCGGAAGAGGAAGAAATATAAAAGATGGGTGAGAGTTATTGTCCATGACAGGGTTTTATCGCCAATCAAGATAGTTTTTGTCGTCTTTTTTTCTAGTTTTAACTCTATCGAAAACTTTTTTTACAAGTTTTCAGATAAGTCAAATTCTTTTTGGTTCATAAAAGGTGTAGAAAAATGTTAAGCATGGAAAAGTTTAGAGAGGATTTAGAAGAAATCAAACATTCCGAGAAAAGAAGGGGTAAAGACCCTAAAAGAGCTGAAAAAGTCCTTGAGCTGGATGAAGAGTGGAGGGAGACCCTTCAAGAAGAGGAAAATCTGAGGCAGGAAAGGAACGAAGTATCCGAAGAGATTGCAGAACTGAAGAAACAGGGGAAAAAAGCAAAGAAAAAGATAAAAAGGATGAAAAAGGTAAAGAAAAAAATAAGTGATCTCAACGATAGACAAGAGGAATTAAAAGCGAAGAGAGATGAATTGAGATACCAAGTAGGCAACATACTCCACAAGACAGTTCCCGACGGAGATGACGAGGATGATAACGTCGAAGAAAAAACTTGGGAACCTGAAGAAGGTAAAAAATCCGATGCAAAGCTTGCTGCTGATGTATTGGAAGAAAGTGATCTTGTGGACACTGAAAAAGGTGCTGAGATAGCTGGGGAAAGAGGTTATTACCTTAAAAATGATTTAGTGAAGCTTAACTGGGCTTTACAACAATTTGCAATGGATTTCCTGATAGAAGAAGGGTTCACCCCTGTTCAAACTCCTTTCATGATGAACAAAAAACATATAGAGGCTGCGGCAGAGCTTGAAGATTTCCATGAGCAACTTTATAAGTTGAGCAGATCTGACAGATATCTCATAGCTACTTCCGAACAAACTCTCGCAACTTACCATTATGACGAACTTTTGCAGCCCGGAGAACTTCCAAAGATGTATGCAGGTTTTTCCACTAACTTCAGAAGGGAGGCAGGAAAGCACGGAAAGCAGACCAGAGGAATCTGGAGGATCCATCAGTTCGAAAAGGTGGAGCAGTACATATTCTGTAAGCCGGAGAACAGTTGGGAGTTCCATGAAAAATTGTTGAAGAACTCTGAAAAAATAATGAAGAGATTAAACCTGCCTTACAGGGTTGTAAATGTCTGCACGGGAGACATGAATGATAACGCTGCAAAAAAGTATGATATAGAGGTATGGAGACCTCCTCTAGGAGAATACGGGGAAGTAGTTTCCTGTTCAAACTGTACAGATTACCAGGCAAGAAAGGTGAAAACTAGGATGAGAGATAAAGACGACAACATAGTGGTTCATTCCCTTAATGCAACAGCATGTGCTACACAGAGAGTTATGACAGCAATAGTTGAGAATAATCAAGAGGAGAAAGGTATCAAGATACCTAAGGTTCTGAGAAAATATATGGGAGGTCAGGAATACATAGAGACCTGACCCCCTCCTCACAATCTTATTTTTATCAGCTCTATAACGCCTATATATCCTGTTTTTTCCATGTAATTAGTTTCTAGTTGCCATGGTTTATTATGATGAACCCTGTTATTATTGAAGTTTCTATCGGATAAAAAAAGTTGTGTTATCTCGTTTTAAATGCTCTTAAACAGATTTCTTCGCTTTTCAGTGATATAATACGGTTTCACTCCCTTAATTCTGAACGCATTATTATGCAGGCCAGATTTTCCAGTGAATGATGTATTTTTCCTCATTAAATCCATGTATTTACGTGTTTCCATGATTTCAACCAATAAATCCGCAAAATACGCGTTTATATCTTCCAGATACTAATTTAAACATGTATTAACCGGTTTATTAGAGATTTTTCCAAAATAAATTTAATTTTAAGCCATTAAAACAAGTTTAAGTGGTAAAAATGAGATATAAAAAGAATAAATACGGTTTGGATATGAAAAACATAAAAAAGCTCTCCATGGGTAACGGAGCACTTGGATCTTATTCGATTGGAAAGTACATGGAGACCCGGAATCCGATTGGAGAAAATTACCAGAAGGAACATGTAATGGATAATATAGAACCAAGTTATATGGAGAATTTTCTGTCCTTAGGCAGATCTGTCAAAAAGATTCTTGAGGATTAATCTCCCGTATTTCCTCCTTTTTTTATGAAATCTCTTATTTTTCTAAAGCTAGATTAAACAAAATGTAATAACCACGATTTTGGGTATTGGGGAAAAATAATAACGGATAAATTATTGCAAATAGATAACCTGATCAAAATCCTCCACATAAATTTTCTTTTTATTACCTCCATTTATTATATAAAACTGAGTTATTCTCTAAATATGTAATGCCGAAAATACTTCTAGTAGCGGAGAAACCGAAGGTAGCAAGCAAGCTAGCTCAAGCCATAGGAAACTACTCAGTAGAGGAGAACTTCGGGGTCAAAAATTATGTTCTTGACACAGAGAAAGGTGAAATTATAATAGCACCTGCTGTGGGCCATATGTACAGCCTTGAACAAAAAAGCGATGGCTGGGACTACCCTGTTTTTGATGTGGAGTGGGTTCCAGCATTCGAGAAGAACAGTTCATCCAATTACGTCAAAAAATATGTTAATAACATGAAAAAAATGGGCGAAAAAGCCGATGCATTTATAAACGGTTGCGACTTTGATATAGAAGGATCTGTGATCGGTTACAACTCCATCAAACTTGCATGTAATGGAGATGAAGAGAAAATAAAGAGGATGAAGTTCTCAACTTTAACGCCTTCAGATTTAAGAGAAGCTTTTGACAATCTGAACGATTTCGATACCGGACAGACAGAGGCAGGTATCACTCGCCACATCCTAGACTGGTATTACGGAATAAACCTTTCAAGAGCTCTCATAAATGCTGTTAAATCTCAGAACAGGTACAAAAGTCTGTCGACAGGAAGGGTTCAAGGTCCAGCGCTAAAGATACTTGCTGACAGGGAAAGAGAGATACAGAAATTCGAACCTGATGATTACTGGGAGATATACCTTTATTCCAATGGGTTAGAAGCCAAACATGTTGAAGACAAGTTCTGGGAAGAAGAAAAAGCAGATAAAGTGATGGAAAAGTGTTCAGGAGAAGATGCGAAAGTCGTTGATGTCAGTAAAAACAAGTATAAACACAATCCACCTGTTCCTTTCAACCTCACAGGTCTCCAGAAATCTGCTTACAGCCAGTTCAACATTTCGCCAAAAAGAACCCAGCAGATAGCTCACAACCTTTATGAACAGTCCCTAATATCTTATCCAAGAACAAGCTCTCAGAAACTTCCTTCAAAACTAGGTTACAAAACTATACTAAACAAGCTGAAGAAGCAAGACAAGTACAGTAAACTGGTAGGAAAACTGCTGAATAAGAGCAAATTAAGTCCTAGAAACGGAAAGAAAAAGGACGAAGCTCATCCCGCGATACACCCAACAGGTTTATCGCCTGGTAAAAAACTTTCAAAGCAGGAGAGAAAAGTATATGATTTAATAGTGAAAAGGTTTTTCGCTACTTTTGGAAAGCCCGCTGTCAGGCAGAGCCTGAAAATAAAGCTTGATATAAAGGATGAAAAGTTCGATGCAAA
>JALDAG010000018.1 GCA_022729255.1 Candidatus Nanohalarchaeota archaeon
CAAAACATCAAAAACAGAAAGATCAAAAACAGACTCATTAACACCAGGAACCTCATAAAACTCAGCACCACCACCAACCTCCTCCAAAAACACAACAACCTCATTAACACCCAAACCAAAATCACCACAACCAGGAACAAAGCTGATGGAAGCTGAGCTGTCAGTCACATCTGAGGAACCATAATCGGAAAACACGGCTTCAAAATTATCTTCATGGACAGGCATTCCATCCGGTGTGACGATGTCAACATCAAGAACTGTTTCCTCGGAGAAATTTGCCTCCTCATCAGAGATATATCCAACGGTTGCGAGATCCTTAACTGTCACGTTCTCAGAATCCTCAACAGCATCAAAATAGTCTTTTTCGATGGTTATATTCCATTCATAATTCCCTGGTATCTGAATTTCATCTGAGGAATAGTTGCACACGTTTTCTACTGTATCACACTGACCCTGTTCCAAGTCGTATTCAACATTAAATACCTCTGGTTCCTGTCCAAGATCGTCTTCAAGATTATAAAGTAGCTGGGTCTCTACAGGGTATTTGTCCTCATGCTCCGTAATATCGTTTGAATTAAACACTTCATCCGGTTCTAGAGCCTCTAATTCCAAAGCACCGTATACATCTATAAAGTCTTCGTAAACATAGCTGTATCCTTCAGATGTCAAATTAACCTTTACTTCAGTAGTCCCTACTTCTCTTTCATCGCTTATCTCATACTCCATGATGAAACTGTCATCTGAGGTCTGACCGGTTTCTACAATTTCATCATCAAGCAGAAGTTCGTATTCAACCTCTTCAACTTCTTCCCCTAAGAGAGTTTCTATGTTGTCAACATTTACTGTGAATTCATTGGGATCTTTTTCTTCAGCCCTGTAAACCTTATCAGGTGTTACATCAATATCTGCTTCGAAAGCCTCATAAATATAGATACCTGTTCTCAAAGTATTGTTTAAAAAGAATCCATCTGTTTCATCGTACTCAACCCTTATATCCACGCCACCTACATAGTCAACAGGTAGATCAGCGGTTGTCTCTTCTCCCAAACTTATACTGGTGCTTAAATCACCATCGAATATCCTCCAGGTAACATCATAATCATCATCCCTGAAACCGCATGTCGATGAAGCATCGGATTCAAGGTAAATCTCATCTCCTTGATTAAATTCTTCTCCCTCCTCTGGTTCGAATATAACTGGTTCCAATACCCTATAAACATGAACTTCAAAGTCTCTTTCATACTCATAAATCTCATAAAGGTCATGTCCTCCATCGATCTCTTCCAAAGTAACTGTATCGAACTGTTCCCCTATACCATATTTTCCATCACATTCCGCTTCTATAGTAATATTCGAGCTGCCTTCCTCTATAGAAGAATAATCTTGGTCCTCCACGCTAACCTCGTAACCCTCTATCTCAGGCATATCTCCTCCAGGAGTTGTTAGTCTAACTTCCAAATCATTTGAATCCGATTTGTTTATTTCTAAAAGTTCCATGTCATCCAATAACAGTACATCCTTCACCTTAACCTGTCCCGTTCCTTCTCCAATATCGTAGAGGTCTTTTTCAACATTAACTGCCCATCCATAATATCCTGGTTCCTGACTGGTCTCAGGACTGTAAGTACAAGTATCATTCACTGTTTCTATACATTCTCCGTCTTCAGGTTCAAAAGTAGCGTTGAAATCTTCGATCGTTTCACCTAGGTCTGTCTCAACTTCAAAATCAAGGTAAGTCGTTGTATTAAATAACTCGCTTTCCTCGGTTTCCTGACTTGGCACATAAACGTCTTCAGGTGCTAAAGGTTCAACTATCAAAGAACCATGTACTTCAACCTCATCGTTGTGTATATAGGTATAGCCCTCAGCTGTCAACTCCACCTGTATATCGGTTGCTCCCAGGTCTTTTTCATCATCTATCCTATAACTTTCCTCAAGATATCCATCATCAACAGAACCGTCAAGTTTTTCGTCTCCATCGACAGAGATAACGTATCCGAACTCATCTATTGTTTCTCCGTCATCATATTCAACGTTCTCCACCAAAAAGTCGATTTCATTAGGATCACTGGAATCTGAACGGTAAACAATATCTGGCGAAACTGTTATGTCAGCATCGAATATCTCTATTACGTCCACCCATGTATCGACAACATTTTCAAATAGGTAATCGTTGTCCACTTCCGATGAAAGTGTTACCTCTCCTATCATATCAGCTGTCCAGTTTCTTTCTTCTCCCACACCTATGATATCATATTCTTCGTCTGTTTCAGCTGACCATATAACATCGTACTCCTCTTCATCTATTTCACAGTCTCCATCAACAGACAAATTAAGAGTAACTTCATCCCCCATGTCATATTCACTTCCTTCCTCCGGACTCAAAATCTCAAGGTCCATTATGTTGTGAATAACTAAATCAAAACTGTTATCTTCTTCATATATCTCATAAAATTCGTTGCTCTCGTTTTCAACTAGTTCAAATGAGTCGGTTTGTTCTCCTAGTTCAAAATCATCGCATTCAGGGGTGAAAACAACCTGAGATTCTCCGCCAGTAAACCCGAAGGATTCTTCCATGTATTCTATAACAAAACCGTCAACATCCAGAGAATCCTCATCAGAATCCATCATTTCAACAGTAAATTCTGTCTCTTCGGTAAAGTTAGCATCAACAGCTGGTATCTCATCTATGAGAACAACGTCTTTTACACTTATGTTTTCGTCTCCTTCAACCGATTCCGACTCGTAATAATCTCCGGTTATGTCGGCTCTCCACTGGTACTCTCCAGTTCCCAAGCCTTCATCAGGTTCAAAAACGCATTTATCTCCGTCTTCTTCACAGCTACCATCAGGATAAAAGAAATTGATGTTATACTCATCATGTTCGTTACCACTAGCAAAATATCCTAATTCATTGCTGACATCAAGGGATAGATCTGTCTCAGTAGAGTAATCATCATCTTCTAATAAAAGATCTGTTGGTAGAAATACCGGTGATACTTCCTCCTGTTCCACCACAAGCGTTCCTATAACATCTATTTCTGTTTCGTAGACCCTTTGTCCTTCATCCTTCTCAACCGTTATGACGACATCTTCAGGACCTACATCATAGGAATCATCAACAGAATGTGTTCCGCTTATACTGCTGGAATCAGCTTCTCCTTCATCTACTATGCTGCCTCCGAATTCTATAATGTATTGATAACTTTCAAGTTCGTCTCCCGCTCCGTCAGTAACGTTCTCAATCCTCCACTCGAACTCGCTTCGATTATCCTCATAAGCACGGAACACCTCATCATCAACCAATTCGAAATCAGCGTCAATAGTGTCAAAAAGCTCTATAGTATGTTTTTGACTTGTATTTCCAAAGAAATAGTCTTCTTCTACAACTCTTGCCCTTGTATAGTATTCTCCTGCTTCATAACCTCCTAAATCCCTAGCGAAAAAGCTGCAAACTCCTTCAGAATCAGATGTAGTGGTATCTAAAGTATCCCAACTCCCGTCATACAATAATTCATACCTGCATACCACGTCTTCAGGTGTCTCATTTTCGACATCAAGGTTGTCAACTTTGAAGTCAACTTCCTGGTCGTCTCCTCTTGCAAGACTGTAGTTAGCTTTTGAAATATTTTCCACGTTTATCCTGTGTTTCAAGCCTTTAGGACCGTCATAAGTTGTGGTGTTGGCCGGGGAGATACCGTGTTCTTCATCAGCATATTCGAATTTAAATTCATTGTCACCTGACCAGTACCTGTCTGATTCTATTTCGTTGAACTCAAACGTGGTTCCTCCTAACTTACCTTCTATATCATCCTTCAAAACCCATTCATCCGCATTATCAAGGTAAACCCATAGTCCAAGATCTAGATGTTCACTGTAGTCAACATAGACGGAGAAGTTGAAACTGCTTCCCCATATGTCCTCTTCGGGTTCAACTTTTACATCCTCAAACTCGGGTGGAGCTGTTGCGACAGCCTCTCTCATATAAGTAACGTTTCCGGTAACATCTTCTTTTTCCCCAACTTCTGGCTGCACAACCTTCAAGTAATCTCTTCTTCCGCTCAATTCACCTGTGTCCTTCATACACACATAAAATGTTTCGCCATCCACTTCTTTCTCTGAGAAATCTGGGTTATCCGTATCACAGTTATCGGCTGATTCATCAGGTGTTATGTCAACAAAGCTGGAGTCATTGTTGTAGTCAACATAAACTCTGATATCCTCCCATTCGTTGTGGTAGCTTTCGCCCGTTTCCTTTACTACCGTAACATTTGTGAAAGTATCATCCGTTAGTTCAGTGTTCCTCACAACATCGAACTTATCCCTTTCCATGTATCCTTCGGACTCATGACCGTATTGTTCCGTCAGGATCACTGGAACATCTGAGTCAACTTCATCCATGTCCAGCCACATCTGATCCGGCTCCCTTACAGGTAACAGATAAGAGATCCAGTAGTCAAGTCCTGGTTCGACCACTGTTCCATCTTCCTCCGTAAATCCAAGGTAGACCTCTTCTCCCATCAAATTTTCGAAGTACTCCTCATTGAATAGAAGTTCTGATCCTTCGTGCACTCTACCACTTATGGTTTCAGAAGTTATGCTTCTCACATAAACCGGGAACGCTGGAGCATCCTCGTAAACGATTTCAACAAGATCATACCTAAGTTCCTCGCCAGCCATTATATCCGTGGTTCTCTCCCACTTGTCCTTGCTAATATCATAATCTATGATTCCTGATAAATCGTATTCAAAGTCGAGTTCAGGCTCCCTTATTCTAAGAGTTCCACCATCTGCAGAGAACTCTACAGGAACTTCGCACACATCATCATCACAGGTTTCATCCAAATAACTCTGTATGCTATCCACGAAATCCTGGCCTCCTATCTCCTCCTCGCCTCTAAATATCCCTTCATCCTCGAATTCATATTCCCCATCTTTCGAAGCATCTATAGTAAGTTCAAAAGGCGTCTGGTAAAAATTAAGTACTTCTGTACCATCCCTAGTAGATACTAAAACATCTTCACCCTCCAAATCAGTGATACTCCCTATTGCAGAGTCACGTATCGAGCTTTCCCGGTCGTATTCGGTTATGTAGACCCCGTTTACATCAAGTAAATGTAGCTTTCCATCATGGGTGCCTGCCATCACCTCTTTTCCAGGCTCCCTAGTTATCGAACCGATCGAAATTGTATTGACACGGTCCAATCCGTCGTAATCCCAACCTAAGTTTCCTTCATTATCTATTCTCCTTACCTCGCCTGAGTAAAGACCTAAGACAATATCTTTCGTATTGTCGGTATTTGAAACAGTTCCTAGATCTGTTACCTCGATATCTGTATTATCAGGATAGCTCATCATTTCTTCTCCTGAAGAACTGTATACCTTTAGACCATCTCTTGTACCAACTAATACTTCATTCCCTGATTCTTCGAGGACGTCATCCACCTTTATCGAGTTTATTATACTGCCAACATCTTTTTGCCAGACGATTTGTCCTGTGGAATTGTAAACAAAGAGCTCATCGTGTCTTGAAGCCACTACTTCTTCTCCTATATTAGAGCCGAAGAGTTCGACCCTTGTCCCTATATTTCCATCAACACTTTCAAAACCACTTCCATCATCAAAAAACGTGTGGTCCCCTTCAAAATCCGTGTCGAGCATTACGTTGAAACCGCCTTCATCACAGTTTTCACAAGTATATGTTAGTTCGGTTCCCTCACCTATCTCATCAGGATCAACTTCTGTTCTGACCCATGAGTGTTCAAGAGATGTGTTGGACCATATATCCGTGGTTATTTCTTTTCCTCTTTCGAACCATCTTTCTCCATCAAAACTCTTGGTGGTTGATTCCTCCCTATCCTCCAGAAGAACGTTGAAATAGTTCTCATCGTCACAACCATCGCATACATACTGGACATCCACTCCTTCTTCGATGTGGTCTTTATCTATTTCCGTCTTAACCTTTGAGTAATCGAGTTCTCTTTCCTCTATGCTGACCATGAAATTGCCTTCGATGCTCTCATCATCTTCTCCTATCTCGCTTATGTATGAATTACCTGTGTATGATTCATCCACCATCAAATTAAACCCGTCATCTTCATCACAGTCCTCACAGTGGAAAGTAACGTTCTGACCCTGTAAAAACTCGCCTTTAACATCAAATCTTATGTCGGTATATTCAAGCGACCTGTTAGTGAATATCCTAGTAACTGCTTCGCCCGTCAAATCGCTCCATTCACCTCCATCATATGTCAAAGAGTTCTTTTCAGAATCCTCATCAACCATTATATTATAGGATGAGTCACCGCAGTCCTCACATCTGAATGAAACTTCTGAACCCTCAAACACATCTTCCTCATCTACTGATGCATATAACCAGGTGTGATCAAGGGATGTATCGGAGTAATATTCCACCATAAAGTCGTAATCCAAACCAAAGTAGTCTCCTTCATAATATCTCGAATATCCTGATGTGTGGTCATCCCCGTAAAAAACAAAATAATCAGAGTCACTACAACCATCACAACTTAAAATAATCTCTTCATCAGAAAGATTCTCCGATGGATACTCGAGTTCCGCATAACTTTCTAGGTCATGTTCCTCGGAACACTCATACATATTAGATTTATCAAGTGATTCCTCACTATCCAAACCTCCACGCATCATGATTCCGCCTGGCTCTCCTTCATAACAACCGTACCACCTAATTGTGGTATTAACAGAATTTATGTTTTCAGGGACTCCTAGACCTTCAGGTTCAAACATTATATCCTCCACTCCCTGAGTTCCAAGCACCTGTGTATCTGTTATATTGTGCGAATGTGCCGAGTAATTCAAAAACCCGTCTTTTCCAATATTTTCCTGATTAAGGTCGTATTCGTTCTGGTTAAGAATCATTGAAAGATCTCCGTCAGTCGAATTCACATAGTTGAAAGGTGCTTTAAAGAAAATATTTTCTGCTTTCAAATCTTCGGGGAGATCATATGAAAGTGTTGTGTTGACATAAGTATCCTCATCGATAGTTGCAATGTTGTCATAATACCCATCATCAGTACTCGTCCTATAATCTTTTTCTGAATCTGTTATATTGAGTTCTTCATCAAAAGTATAAGTCTCATCGCCGATTTGAGCTGTTATAGTTCCTCCCTCACCTCTCTGATTCAATCCAAGGAACATACTGTAGGAATGATCCTCAGGATCCCCAAGAGGATAATCTATCTCAAATATTGCCTCGTCTATGCCGTAATCATTCTCACAACCTATGCACAAGAGTGAATCTGGCTCCAGATCACCATAACTGTGTAATTCAACTTGGCTCTCAGCTTCAACCTTCGATTTATCTATATCATATGTTTCTCCACCAACGATCATCTTTAAATCTCCAAGACTGTCAAAATCTCCTGTATAAGAAAGCCTGGATCTTAGGTATAGATCCCTCATCAGATCCATATCTCCAACTGTTTCTAAAGTAAAGTTATGCTTCATCTCAGAATCCAATGTTGCCACGTCATCAACATCTCCACCGAAATCAGTGTATTCTAATATATTGGTCTCTGATATCTCTGTCCTCTCAACATCGTATACCTGTCCATCCTCAACATCAAGTTTAAGATCTCCTCCCTCACCTATAACGTTGAGAGGAGTGATTATATACACGAAATCATCTTCATAATCTTCAAAATCGTAAGGTATCTCGAATCTTACCTCAGAACCTTCGCAACCTACACATAACAAGTCGTCAAATCCATCATCTTCTCCAAAAAGCTCTCTTTCAGCGTATATCTCTCCTATATCCAATATATCATAAGGGTCACTGGAAAACTGTGATTCCTTCTCTCCTTCATAAGTAACAACAACTAATCCTCTATCAGTTGCTAAAACAGTTTCATTTGAACCCATACCATAAATCACATCTCCAGTACCTAGATCATTTATATCTCCTTCGGGATAATAGCTCCATCTCTGGTGCTCTGTACTGTTCCAGGCCTGTACCACGTCGTCACTCGAAAGGATTATATGTTCTGAATCCTGCGATCCTTCATCCATAAAAATGCTGGAGACTTCAACGTTCGGATATATATCAAAGAATCTCAGTTCTTCATCAGTAACATCCTCTATTATCAAAGAAAAATCATGTACCTCTGATTCTCTTGGAACTTCAAGAATCCTTTCTATACCTAGCCCATCAAAGAAAAGGTGTTCCCCGAATAAACCAGGTTGGAATTCATCATCTGAATACTCCTCGGGATCGCATACCCAGAACTCCGAGGAGAAGCTGCATACTGTGTAAGGTATCATAAGGTCATCAAGATCCAACACATCATCCCTTTGTTCAAACCTGTCGAAGTTCTGGAAAGTTGTCTGGATATCTCCAAAACTCATGCTTAGCCTGTATTTTCCAAAATCTTCTATATCATACACTATACGTCCAAGAGGATACTCTGTACCATCCCACTCATCCACCTCGATCCTGTTAAGAGAATCATAATCAGGTTCAACATCAGCCCATGCACCCCTGTACTGTTCAAGCCTGTCAAAATTGATTTTTTCGCTTCCGTTTATCTTCTCAAAAGCTAATGAGTCGATACCAGAAGCTTCAAACATCACTATCCATTCATCCCCAACTTCAGATTCGGTTATTCTAAAGTCTGAGTATCCTCCTACAACCCTAAAACTCCTTGTAGAAAGATCAGTATTAAATAACATCTTTCCTTCATCATGGACAGCATCGTCTATAGCATAACTTCGAGACCTCGAAGCTGTGCCCATGCCATCTCCAAGAGTAGCGAATCCACCTCCAGAAGTGGAAACCACTTCTTCAACAGAAACATAGTCTATTTCATCCGGTAGGTTAACTTCCACCAATACATCCTCAAGATGGACCTCGCTTATAACATCAAACTCCTTAATATAGCTTTCTCCATCATCTCTAACCCTAGTAACCTCTTTTCTAGGTGGAGGAGTTTCATAGGTAACAAAGTAACTTCTTCCTTCTTCCAGTTTCTCAAGATCGAACTCCAAAGTGTTTTCAGAAAATTCCAAAAACTCTTCATCGGTCTTTAATCTTGCGACCTCCGGAAGCTCTTTTCTAAGTAAAGGTTGTTTTCCGACTCTTTCAACAGGGATATCATCTATATCGAGTTCTAAAGTCCATTCAACAGGTTCACCTACTTTTGCATGTCCCTGTGTTTCTTCAAAATAGTGCCACTCCTCAATTTCAACGTAAAACAATTCACTTACAGGTTCATACCTTTCATCACCCTCAAATTCTATCTCTAATTCATACTCTCCTGCATCCAGATCTTCAGGCACCACAAATTCCTTGGAAAACGTCCCATTATCATCTGTATCAACCTGTCCGGAAAGTATATCAGAATCTATAGATATGTTTTTATACTGCAATCCTTCCTTCTTAGAACTCAAATTTCCTTTTAAAACATAACTCTCTTCCTTGTAAATAGTTCCAAGCTCTTCTTTATCTAGAAACGTTTCAAGTCCTTCAACCTCTATTTTTTTGTCAATGTGCTCTGTATACGTGAGGTTGTCCTGTTCAACCTTTATCTCTTCTAAGTCATATGTTCCTCTTTCAAGGTATTCACTTATATGATAAGTATCATTTACCTTTTCAAAATCTCTTTCTTCACCTTCTAATATTATTGTAGGATGTTTTCCAAAGTCTTCTTTAATGGAAAGATTCATTTCGGCTCTTTCATCCGTCGAGATGTTTTCCGTGTATTCGAACTCTTCTATGAATTCGGGTTTTACACTGACGTTTTTTGTGATGCTTTCAACAAATTTTTCTCCACAAACATCTTCCTCGGTATAAAATTCGAATTCATGAGTTCCCTGAGCCAATGGCTCTGTTGAGATGTTTTTGTAATCTTCCTGATCCAATACTATGGTTCTGTTTAGTTCTTCGGATTCTACAAAAACTTCCCTGGAACTGTTATTACCATCGATAGAAATATTGAATGATACTTCATTCATCGAAAGTGTTTTGGAAACTATTAGATCGACTGACGGCTTCTTCTCCACAGCGATGTTTTCTTCATGTTCGGATGATTCATAATAATCGGTTCCGTTAAAAACCGCTTTCAAACTATGCTCTCCTGTTTCCAGGTCCTCAACTTTAAATGAAGTGTCACCTTCCTCACTGGTGTTATAGGAACCTTTCTTCTCATCGTTCACATACAAATAAACTTCTTCATCAGAAAGAGTATTGTTCTCAGAATATAGTTCTATAACTCCTTCTACGCCCTCATCCTCAATAAAACAGCTCTCAACAACAATATTTACATCGGTTGATTTTATCTCGGTTTCATTATCCGTTTCATTATCTCCTAAATCTTCATCAGTATCGTTTAAATCGTCATAATCAGTATCATTAAGATCGGAAGGTTCATCATCGGAATAATTTTGTTCCGTGTAGTTTATCCCGGTTTCATTTTCTAAGTTTCCCTGAGATATAACCGGAATAAAGATTAAGAAGATGAATATGACTGCTATCAAAACGCCTAAACCTGTCAACTTCCCTTTCTTTATCATAATGTAACTCTGCTCTTCTCAAAATTTATTTTGATTGATATTTTTAAGACTGAATTGTAGATTGTTATTAATTCCAACCCTCCCTCAGCTTTGATTTCTCGGCTATTTCAATCCTAAATATTAATAGCCGTTTTTCCCTAATAAATTTATTGTAAATAATGGCACGATTAGAACCTATTAATTTTAAAAAACTGATTTTGATACCCATACTTGTTTTGTTAGCCTTTAGTGGTAGCGCCGAATCATTTAGAGACCCTTCTACCGAAGGATCACCACTTCGCCATGACGAAATCAATGTAAGTATCGTGAATCGTACCGATCTAGAAACCCCTGTTTTACGTTACAGAAAAAATGGAGATACACAATTCGAAGAGTGTGACCTTGATGAAGAACTAAAATGTAGTTTAACTCCTGAACAAGGTGTCTACAACTTTTACTTCATTGATAAAGATATAGAAGATAGTCGTTTTCCTTCAGAAGGTTTTATAAATTTTGCATTTGGAGAAGGGAACGAAACCATCAAAAATATGGCTGAGGAGTACACAAATACCGATCCCAGCAATGAAGAGTTCGTAAAAAACAATGAAAGTATGGGAGGTTTCGGTGCCAGTTGTGAACCCTGGGAAAATGATTATACATGTCGTTTTGAACATATGCAATCAGCTATGATTTCTTCTTTTGCCAACGCATATACAGTAACTGGAAATGAAACCTACAAAGATAAAGCATCGAATTTAAACGTTTTGTACGATGGAGATTACAACGGGACACATGTTGAGAGAGTAGATGGCCACATGGCTACATGCGAGATTTATGAAGGAGATTTTTACTGTGAAAACGAGTCAGCTCAGCAAGAGGAAGAAGCTGTATCCAGCACTCACAGGCAGTATTCCTTGGTAAACTCTCTTCTAACAAGCGGAAGCTTGTTATCAGAACAAGAAATGTTAAATTCTGGAGAAAATTACACTTTAGGCCAACCCGAAAATATGAAGGTGTGGGAAGGAGATCTAAGGGCAGAAAACCTGGAAAAACAGGGAAAAGCATTGAAGGGTTTTTGGGAGGCTTATATCAGAACCGGAAACAAAACATTCAGAGAAAAGGCTTTGGAAATAGCTGAAGAATCGATAAATTTTTTAGAAGAAACCGAAGAAGTATCAAAACCTTTTTCTTTGGTTGAAGGATTTTCAAAAACTTATTCCCTAACCGAAAACACCACTTTTTATGACAAGGCTATAGAACTGACAGGAGAGATAGGAGATAAATGCATTGAAGAAAATGAAAATTCTTCCTGTGGCATAACAAACCACACAAGAGCATTGAAATCGTTTTTAAACAGTTATAAATACACCGGTAATTATTATTTTCTAAGATTTTCCAAGGATTTGATCGAAACAGAGTTTTATGATTTGTGTAATCCATGGGAAGGCGACTTCGAATGTCCCAGGGCTCATATGCAGGGTAAAATGGGAGAAAGTTTCTGGATGTATCATCGTATGTTTAGATCGGATGGTTCATTAAGTTCCTACGAATTTACAGGGGATTTCAAATCAGGTAGCTCTCATGAAATCATACTCGATATAGACGGTTTCATGGAGCCTTCCATGGAATTAAGGGCAGGTAAAGATTCATGGAACTATTTTGAAATCCCTAGGGATAATAAAATAATTCTTGGGAGAAATGACCTATTAAGGCAGACCGTTTATAGTTATAGATTCATCAACGACGAAAAAGAGTTTCCTGTTGACGGTAGCTTCAAAAGAATCCTTATGCACGGTGACGACGATCTCATCCCAAATGCTGAAGAGATGACTGAGTTCGGTGTCAACCATTCCGAAGAATTAGAAAATTATTCGTTTGGTGAAGAAGATTATAAAGCAAAGATGATCAAAGGTTTCTCAAAAGCTGAAAAAATAAACGGAGAAGAGGAATATGTCGACCTGTTAACTGAAATTTCAAATGCTGGAATAGGTAGACCAGGTTCTCCATGCGACCATACTGAAGGAGATTTCAACTGTGATACTAGTACAACGTTTTCAGGTAACGGCAGCTATTTCCAGGGATTAATGATAGGTTCTATGTGGAATTCTTACAGGCAGACCCGAGATCCTCAAATCAGGGAAATCGCTTTAAATTATACTGAAGGTTCTGCTGATGACTGTGATGTGTGGGACCAAGAGTTTGAATGCGATTCTGAAAGAGGACAGGGATACTTGATCAAAGGTTATCTGGACGCATACAAAAACACTAACAACCAAACATATCTTGAAATAGCCGAAAACCTTGCAGAAACCGTCACAGAGGTAAATAACTCTGTTTTGGCCGAAAGCATGTGGAAGATATCCGGGATAACTAACAAAAGTAGCTATAGGGATTTAGCTGAACAAAACACTTTTGAACTCCTTGAAGCCTGTTTAAATACTGATGACTCCTGTAACCCTATTGATATCAACAATGCTTTCCAGCTAGGGTTGGAAGCTTACAGGCAAACCGTTGATGAGGACTACCTTCATAAAAGCATGGAAGTTTCAAAGGCGAACAACAGTGTTGAAGGATTCGATGTGTGGGAAGAAGAGTATGAAACCGATAATCCGGAATACATTGGTTCCACAATTGAGTTGGCTTGGGGTACACAGGCTCATTCAAAAGTTGATCTCGGTGGAGAGATAACTGTCAACGTTTCTTCAAAAGAAATCGAACCAGGTGATGATATAAGTATGAGTTGTAAAATCGAAAACACAGTTTCGGACGGTTCAATACTCATATCTCCTAACTTAACAGCCGTCATCGATGGTTTTTCTACAGATAAAAATCTTACTTATTTTTCTGAAGAGGATCTTGAATACGAAGATTCTATAAATAGTACTTGGGAGTTGAGTTCAGAGGATGTAGGCGAATACGAGATAGGTTGTATAGGCGAATCTGAAAACGACTGGGCTGATATAAGGACGGTTGAAGTAACAGTTGAGGAGGAAGAAGAACCGACTACGGGTAACGGAAACGGCGGAAATGGAGGTACAGCAGCTCCTACGCCTGACCCTGATCCTGAATTCGAAGTTCTCTACGAAAATTATTCGTTAAACAGGGTTCAAGAGGAAATATCAAGTTTGATAAACAAAATAACGAGTCTAAATGTATCAATCACAGGCATACTTGAAACAGAGGATATAGATATAGATTTGGCCTACACCGATCAAAACAAAGAATGTATAAGTGGTGTAAGAAGTTACGATGAAGAAACCAGTGAATCGTGGTTGAATATCTCTTACGAATGTCCGGAGTACCTTGAAAAAATCGTTATATATGATGAGATACCTCTAAACCATACTTCTTTTGAAATAACTCAAAAAGACGGAAATAATATTTTCCTTAATACCTATCCTTCAGAGTTAGTTTTCACCGACCAGAACTTTACAAGGGGAGAATTCAACATCCTATACGAATTCGAAGAAGATTTAGAATTCGAAAAATTAAATGAGCCTATAGTAATAATGAAAGAACATAAAGAAGGATTAGTGTTAGAAGAACCTGAAAAAGTGGATGTAAGTTTCAATAAACCTGAAGAACTTTCTAATTATACAAAAAGTTTTATCGAGTTTGACACATTAATCAACAAAACCGAAAATGTGGAATGCGATCTTAAAATGAATAATGATATTATATATAGTGACCTTGGTTCTTTTGAAGGTTTCAACAAGTCTCTTGAATCCGGTTGGAATTACTTCAAGGTTGAATGTACTGACAGAGAAGAGCTACATGTATCCGAGTCCTTTTCAGTTTACAGGTTGGAGGATGAACAAGATCCTGAAATAGCTTCGTTTTTATGGTATATGCTCTTATTCGCAATAATAATTAGCCTATCTGGTTCAGCATACAGCAACAGAAAAGAATTGATTTTCAGGTATCACAAAAACAAATTAAAGTTACATAAAAGCCGATTTAAAGCCTATAATAATAAGAACGATATAAAAGGAACTCTTAAATCATTTGAAAAAGTTAGGAACGAGTACAAAAAGATACATGGGAAGTACCCTGACAATGCTTTCTGGATCGATCTAATAGACAACCTCAGTTTGAGCTTCAGACTTTATCTGCTTATGGACATGACATCCAGATATCTTGATATGAACAAACTGGAATCAGTCTCTGAAAAAATAGATAACCTGAATAATCTATACAAAAGTGTGAAGAACAGGAAGGAAGATGATAAAGGTTTCAAACTGATAGAGAATAAAGCAGAGAACGTGAACAAGAAACTTGAAAAAGCAGGGATTTCAAAGAGATTGGAAACATAGTTTATCCCCATACAAATATGAATAAATAGAGAACTCCGAATATAATCAAAAGCGCCAATACGAATGCCATCATATCTATGAGATACCTGTTATTTTCTTTCCAGAGTATCATGCTTTTTTTGACGGATTTAGCTTTATCAGGTACTTTTTCAGCATTTCTCTTTATATCTCCGACTTTTCTCTGTATAACGTTAGGTTCCTTTGGTATTGGCCTTATATCCTTCCTAAAACATCTTGTGCAGTAATGTGGAAGTATTTCTCTCTCATCATACTGCTGAGAAAACCATCTATATCCACAACGTGTACACTCAACGTTTTTATTCATGGGCCTAACCTGTCTTCAAGTACTTCATACAGCTCTTCCATCTCTGATATATAGGGTCTCTCATCCATAGTTTCAGGAAGATCATCATAGCTTCTCACCAATTCAACATAGATTTTTCTTGCTTTCTCGATATATCCCATCTCCAGCGCTCTCCAAGCATCATCTATCATATTATCTATTCTTGGAGGTATCTTTTCATTGGTGTTACCTGTTGATACGTTCTTAAAATTTGGATTAATGCGGTTATCAAATTCTGTCTGCGAGGCTATCTTCTTCTCGAGCTCGGCCACCCTATCTTCCAAGCCTTTTACATTCTTGTTTTCTACTTTTAGCTCTAGTTTTTCGATTCTTTCTTCCAAAGCCTCCTTCTTATGTAGAACATCTTCAAAATTATCTTCGAAGCCTTCTTTATCAACTTTATTAACCAATTCTTCATTTAACTCTTCCAATCTTTCTCTAAAATCATCCAAAACATCGATCCTTTCATCAATAGTGTCTTCAATGATGCTCTCAAAAATTTCTCTGCCAACTTTTTCATCAACATCTTTTCTTAAATCCTTCAAGATATCCTCAAATCTGGACTCATCAATCTTAGAATCTAACTTATCATCCAGAGAACCTAGTCTATTTTCAAGTTCCTTTAAAACATCATTGTCAACCTTGGTCTTCAGTTCAGCTCTCAGGTCATCTAAAAAGTCTATTTTTTTGTCGATGATCTTATCGATCTTGTTCTCAAAACCTTTTTTATCGACCTTTTTCCCTAAATCTTCTTTTAAGTTCTCCAAATCTTTTTCAAACTTCTTAGAATCTACTTTTGAGTTAGTGATTTCCTTAAATTTCTTCTCAAATTTCCCTGATTTCTCTTTTAAATTCGAAATAGTTTTATTTATATTTTCAAGGTCTTCAAATGATAAATAGCCGCTTATGATCGATTCGATATCATCATAATCTTTTTGTCGCTCCTTCAATGAATTTATCTGTTCTTCAAGATCATCAAGTCGTGTATTATGTAGTTTTAATTGTTCCAACCTGTCTTTCACGTTATCAAAACTTTCTTTTAGATCCTTGACATCCGAAACAGTTGTCTCAAAATTTCTTCTGAGTTCAGAAAAGTCTTTTCTATCGATTTTGTCTGCTTTAACATCTCCTAAATCTTCTTTTAAATCTTCGACCTTGTTCTCTAAACTCTTTTTGAAATCCTGGACACTTGAATGAACTTTATCATCAATATTCTCCTCTATCTGCTTTATCCTATTGTCTACATCAGAGACTTCTTTTTCAAAATCTTGGAAACCTTCTTCAAGACCGCTTATACCTGACTTTAGCTCTTCAAATATAGGTATATCTTCAAGTTTTTCCTCGAACTCTTCATCTTCAAGGACTTCCTTCAATTTATCCTCGAACTCTTCTTCCTTTACTGCTTTTTCCACCTGCAAAGAAAGCTCATCGATATCCTTTATGTTATCCTTAAGCATTTCTTCGTGTGCTTCTGTCTTGTTTACAGCTGTGTCCAACTCCGGTAATCTTTGTTTTAGTTCTCCGAAAATCGATTCGGCCTTCGAAGCCTTCCTATCAACGTATCTCCTTTTCTCCTCTATCTCAGATATCTTGTTTTCAACATTTTCGTACATCTCCGCCAGGTTTTCGAAACTCTGTATCTTGTTAATAGTTTCTTTTACATCTTTTAACTGGAGTTTAAAGTCCTCTAGGATATCCGAATTTTTCTCAACTTCTGTTTCCTGCTTATTTATCATTCCTTTTACTTTTTCTATCTTTTTCTTGAATCTTTCAGGCTCTATTTCTTCAAATATGTGTTCAACATGGTTAACAGAGGTTTTAACTTCATTAAACTCTCTTTCCCTCTGTAGAACCATGGAACGGACTTCTCCTATCCTTTCAGATAGATTTGACATCCTATCATTTAAAGATACTTCTCTATCCTGTATACTTTCAATCCTGCCTCCTAACTTATCTATCTCTCTTTTAAGCTCATCCAAATCTATTGAATCCTCTTCATCGTC
>JALDAG010000042.1 GCA_022729255.1 Candidatus Nanohalarchaeota archaeon
AATGAGGATTTAAGTGTTGAAAGCGGACAAAGTTCCTTCAACCTTGTCTCAAACATTTTGCTGCCCGAAGAGTTAGAGGTGGGGAGAACTACGCAGATACTAACTTACCATGAAAAATCTGTCAACGTTTCAGCAAACCTCACAAACTTTTCACTTGAATGGGAAGGTACAGAACTTGAGATGGACGAAGTCTTCAATGTCAGTTTGGACGCTAATTATACACAAGATTTTGAAGATGCGGATAGCGATAATTATTATAAATGGGATTTAAATGAATCAGGAGGTTTTAGAGGGAATAACTTCCTTTACTACAATAGTTCCAAAGAAAGTATTCCTAACTACTATCACCTTGAATCGGAAAATTTTTCCGACCCTGAATTCATTTCCTTCCGTTACAGAGTGGACACAGAAGATATTATTGGAGATGGAAATCATAGTTTCAGATTTTCAGCTGGAGAAGAAGAACCTTCAACTTTCATAGAGAATACAACAAGGACAGAGTGGAAACTGTACAGTAAAAACATATCAGATGTAGACCTCGATGAGAAAGGATTCAACTGGTCTGTTGACTATGATGGCAGCGGTGAAGAAGTTCTGTTTATGATTGACGATATAAGGGTAGGAAACCATTCAGAAAAATTGTACAGCACTAGTTTTGTCCCTAGAAACCCTGCAAAGTATGAAATAAAGGGAAGCAACTTTGAAAACAGGTCCGTGGAAGCGAAAATCGGGGATGTACACAAAGAAAATTTTGAATCGGGTTACAATGAGTATCCCAGTTATCCGATAAGCCTTGAGAACAAAGAAAAAATAGGCGGTTTTGATGACTACACAATACAAGTATTTATTGAGGACCTTGTAGGTTTAGAAACCTGTGAACTTGAGAAACAAGCTGACTTTGAAAACCTGAATCAATCAGAGAACAAGGTTAGTAAAGATCATATTACTGAGGAACCCTTCATAGACACTTATGAGATCAACTTTACCTACATTGGCGATGAAAACAACGGCTGCGAAGAATGCGGTGTTTCAGTGAAAGCGAACTGGGGTCCTATTGAAAGAGAAGTCTTTAACCATACCATAGAAACATACGATGGAAAAGAAATTGTATTCAATAAAACGGAAAACGTCTCGATAAACACATATTTTTCAGACGAGTTTTTGACTAAAATAGGTGAAGAGGAGAACAAGACCGTTATCCCTTACAACATCACTGAAACAGACGATGAGTACAGCTTTAAATCCGTAGCTGATAACGGCATATTCAACGTAACCACTGAAGAGACAAATATTTCTGGCAGCAACTTAGAATTTTATATTGATAGGAAAAATACGGAAAACGATGATTTGTCAGAACATTATTTCTTCAACTTTTACAAGATATACACGAATATCTCAGATGGAGTAAACCACAGTGTTAGTTATGAGATACCTGGAGAATTTGATGCTAAGGATGAGAACTACAATCTATATAGGAATGGTTCAGGTTGGGAGAGTATTAGAAACGTTACAATAGAAAATGGTATTGTTAAGACATTAGAACCGATAAGTGAAAGTAGACTACAGTTAGGATTTGATGTCCCTCATTCCATAAAAGATGTTGGTGGTGGAGACGAAGTAAAAATCCAGACAGGTGATTACTGGATAAACGTTTCAAGGGAAGGACTTGAAGGATGGAACTACAGCCTTGGAGAGGAAGAAACAGGAGTTAGTTTTATCCCGAAAAAATCTAACGAGACATACAATGTGGAGTGGTTGGATGAAGACGATAATTTAATAGAAGAAGAAGAAGAGAGTTTTGACACATATCATTCCATAGAACCAGTTATCTTTGAAACCCTCTCAGAAATTGAAGGAGTTAGAGATGCAAAGATATTTTTCGAGGGTGATGATCTAAATGTGGAGGGAATGTTGAATGAAAGGTATCCTGAAAGGTTCAGCGAAGAAACTGGAGAGCCCTACAACCTTTCAAGATGTCCAGAAGAAGAATGTCTTGATATAAACATTACCGGAAACCTAGATATTGGAGATGAATCCTATGCGAACGTTTCTCTGTCTAACAGTCTAAACGAATCTGTGGAACAGGTTCATTATCATGATACCGAAGAGGTTGATATAGAATGGGATGGAGGATACAGGGAGTTGAAACTTGGTATATCCGATGAAACGTTTTTTGGAGATCAAAGTTATTTCTTTGAGGATACTGGTAGTGGTGACAGGGATTCCAAGCTTTTACCCGTTAACACTTCTATCAGTTGGAAAGTTGCTAAAGAGGATGGAAGCTTCCAGGCCACAGGTGAGACAACGGAGTATATAGAGAGCGAAGATGAAAGTTTCAAGGTTAAAACTGTTTATCTCCAAGATATAGAGCTAGATGAAAAGATACTGGATTATGTTTACGCTGTAGATTTTGGTCTTGAAAGCGGAAGCACAGGTTTCGATACTGAGGAGAGCGGAGATGTTTTTTACTGCGATGATTTTGATTTTGAAGATGAGGAGTGTGACAGTGACTGGAGTTCCAGTAGAAGCGGTGCAGAAGCTATAGCTGTGGGTGAAGAACTAGAGGATGTTGAGTGTTTCGACGATGATGACTGTGGAGATGACGAGATATGTGATGATGGAGAATGTGTAGATATGGAGGATTTCCTTGAGGAGGAAGGTTTATTAGAGGAGGAAGAATTAGAAGATGAAGAAGAAGAGGATGAAGATGTAGCAGAAAGGGACGAAGAAGATCCATTCGAAGAGTTTGAACTACTTATCGACGAAAATGAAAGTGAGACCTTCAATTTCAGGGAATCCTCTATAAGACATGTCACTATAAACACTTTAGATGTTGTTTCTGGCACTGTAAGATCTATTTCTTCAATGGATTTACCGGATGGTGTCGAAGAAGAACCTGGTCGAAAGGTTTACGAATATATTAGTTACGAAAAGATAGATCTGTTAGAGGATGGTATCGAGAACGTCACCTTCGAATTTACAGTGAACAAGGACTGGTTTGAAGAAGAGAACGTGAACAATGAAACGGTCAGATTAGAAAGATATTCGGATGAAAACTGGAATGAACTCGAAACAGAGTATTTGGAAACCGATGACGATGAAATTGTTTACAGGGCTTTTTCGGACAGTCTTTCGCATTACGCGATAACAGCTGATGACTCGTTTCCAGATATTATAGTAACGGATTTAGAGATAGATGAAACAGATCTAGGTGTAGGACAAGTCTTCAACATATCTGTTACTGTGGAAAACAGAGGGGATTCTGAAGGTGTTCATGAACTAGAAGTTCTATCCGAGAACTTATCTATACAGGAAGAAGTTTTACTAGATGCCAACTCTTCGGAGACTTTCAGCTTCAACCATTCTTTTGAGGAGACCGGTGAAAAAGTTATAATGGCTGGAGAGGAATCGTTGACAGTATCAGTCGATGATTCATTGGAAGAAGGATTGTCATGGTGGTTTATAGCACTAATAGTGGTTTTTGTACTTGTTGCTGCTCTAATAGTTTTTGCAATTACATCGGATATAGTTGACAGTGAAAAGTTAAAGAATGTCTTGGATAACATCAAGAAAGAGGATAAAGAAGAAAAAGAAGACATGTTGAAGAAGACAGCTAAAGAGGTGGAGAGAACATTTGTCAAAATAGATGAATCAAAGGGTAAGAAAAACATAACTGTCTCCTTTAAGGAAAGAAACGATGATTGATCAATTGTCAGATAAGTACTTCTCTTTCAACCGATCGATCTTGTCATCCTCGAACCTTCCACCTGCTTCGGGCAGGATAAATTTTTTCTTGATCCATCCTTCTTCCATGTCTTCTACAACTTTTCCAAAAAGAGTTTTTATCTCTGTACCAGCCATGTAATTAGCTGAGAAAAGAATTTTTGCCTCTATCCTCTCTGGGTATGGAACACCCTTTGCTCTGTGAGCTCTAATAGCATCAGCAATTTTTGTTATGTCCTTGCTTTTAACACCCATGTCTTTCAGTATTGATGATGCTTTTCTCGCGCATGCTACATGGTATCTATCACCTTTATACCCGAATCTGGGATGTACGATGAACTGAAGCCAGGCAGCTGCTTTCACACAGTTTTCATCGGCTTCAGGATAATAATCAAGGAGGAAATCTACTTTTTCAAGAATCTTTTCAACTTTTTTCCGGACAAAAGTCCTTGGATAAATTTCTTCAGCTACTAATCTAATTTCGTCCAGAAATATTTCTTCCATAAAACATAATTCATATCCAGTTATTAAACATTTTTGAGAAAATCTTTTTGAAAAAAAATATCAAGTATTTTTATCCTTCAATTCTCTTACTTTCTTAATATACTCTTCCTCTGATATTTCTCCACTGTCAAACTTTCTGTCCAGACTTCTCATCTCTGGATGGTATTCACCGTATTCCCCATGTTTTTCATTTTCCAATATTTTTTCATCCAGATAATTTTTTTGTCCATCTAGAAGATCTGTTCCTCCATAATGTTTTATCAAGCTATTTTTCCCTGAGAAAAATCTTAGCTTTATCTTATGGAACAGGTAGAATGAGAAAACTAAAAGTATAAGGATCCTGATCATATTTATCCCAGTATAACCTATATCTATTCCAAGAGTTTTTAGAACATCCTCGAGAAAGATTATTATCATCAGGATAAGTATGAAATAAAGGATACGGGAGAGAATTACTTTCCTATATCTGAATTTTTTTTGTCGCAAATATATCTCCTTGAAAGAAATTTTTTGTTAGAACTGTTTAAATCTTTGGATAATCTTGTTTTTGTTTACTTCAAAACAGTTTTTTTCCTTTATTTTAAATGTTATTTTTAACCCTGCGTTTTTCAAAGCATGTATTGCAAAGTTAACACAGGGTATTAAACCATTTTAACCCTTTGAAACACTTGATAAATGATTAGAATCAATGAATTATATTTAAAAAATAATTTTACGACTTTAAGGGGTTTCATTAGGATACACACTCAAATATTTTTAAGAATAACAAAAATTTTTGTTCAAATTAAAATGGTTTGGTCTCGAATAAAGTAGAGTGGTAATGTGAGATACGGAGAGGAAAAACTTTTGATATATACGGATGGTGCTTCAAGGGGAAATCCTGGACATTCAGCATATGGATTCGTTTTGTTATTTGAAAACGAAGAAGTTGTACATGAAGAAAACGGATATATAGGTAAAACCACTAACAACAGAGCTGAGTACAGAGCTGTTATTAATGCACTTGAAAAAGCAAAGGATTTCCATGATGGTAGAGTAAAGTTATTTTCAGACAGTAATCTGATAGTTAAACAGATGAAAGGGGTTTGGAGAGTAAAGAACCAAGATATTAGGAAGCTTCATGGTTCCGCCAAAGAGTTAATTAAGTATTTCGAAGAGGTCTGTTTCGAACATGTCCCCAGGGAAAATAGATATGTTTCAAGAGCCGACAAACTCTGTAATGAAAAACTAGATGAAAGAAATCTGTGAGTTAAATAATGGAAGGAAAAGAGAAGGAAATCTTTGATCTGCTCGTAGAAAAGTATCCTGAAATAGTTACAGATAGGTTTGAAGCAGAGGACCTATCATTTGAGATCAACAAGTTGTTCAAAAGGAATGAATGTGGAAAAAGAGGTTTGGAAGCTGATATAATATTTCTTTTAAATGAGAAGGGGAAATCAGTCCTTGATTCAAATAATGGAAGAGAGTTTCTTGACAGTTTACTGGAACTTTGTTGAGATGGTCAAAACCTTAGTTCTGTTTTAACTTTTACTTTTCACGGTTTATAGTGGTCCAAAGTATATTCATGGATTTCTTGATAAACTTTGTTGAATGACATATAATCTACTGCTTCTTCAGCTCCTTTAAATTTCCTAAATTCGCTAAAACCTCTGCTTATAACCTTATTAAATTCCATTTCTGTCTCTTCTTCAAGGTTTGAAAGATAATTTTCAACCCTGGTTTCCGCTTCTTCGTAAGAAGGATCTTCTGTAACACCATATTCAAGTAGCGAGTTTATCGCTCCAAAAGACTTTTTGATGTCTTCGGATTCGATTTTTTGAGCGTACTCTAACTCTTTCTCAGAGTTCAAGTACTGAATTTCACTTGTCTCCGAGGTACATCCTGTTAGTATGGAAACAGTCAATCCAACTCCTAAAAATGCTCCTGCTGTATACCTGAATGCTTTGGATAAAAACCCATCATCATCTAACACATTTTTAATTAC
>JALDAG010000036.1 GCA_022729255.1 Candidatus Nanohalarchaeota archaeon
TACGATCAAGTGTTTTGTCTTTGACATTGTTATGTAATACTTGCTCATACCTAGTATATAAATTCTTGGCTATAACCCCTGAGAACACTTGTTTAACTTGTTGGTAACAAAAAAACCTGTCAAATCTTTTTCTCTCTAATTATAATATTGCTTTTGTTTCCTTTCGACCTCAAAAACCTCCAAACCTTTTTTGAGTCACCGGTGAAAACAGAACAGAAAATATAGTTTTTCGCCCAATATTTTCCGTTTAAACGGCTTGTAAGACCGAAAAAGGAAAAAGTATAACACTGTTATACCTCTTTCAAATTTCCCGCCAACAAGCGAAATCATTTATACAGGTTTCAACAAATTTTTTTCAGGGGATAACTTGCCGAGAACTATAGCCGTGGTATCTGGAAAAGGAGGGGTAGGAAAGACCACGACCACCGCTAATCTGGCGATGGCGATGCAGCAGATGGGCGAAAAAGTCGTGGCTGTCGACTGCGACCAAGCGGCTTCAAACCTCGCACTGCAACTCGACATGCATCCGGAACCCGATAAAAACCTTCAATCTGCTTTAGAAGGTAAAAACCAGGTTAACGAGTCCATAAGACTTCACAGAACTGGTTTGATGGTTATGCCGTCCACCCATGCTATAAGGGAGAGGGTCATAAGACCGGAAAGACTTAGATCCATAATCAGAAACATTAATGGTACTGTCATAATAGATTCTCCGCCAGGACTAACAAAAAACGTTTACAACATAATAAACGTGGCAGACGAGATAATAGTCGTGACGAACCCTGAGATACCCGCGGTGACAGATGCGGTGAAAGTCACAAAAGCTGTTGAAGAAGTGAAAGGCGACAGGAAAGACGTTAAATGTATCGTTACAAAGGCGGATGAGATAAACCATGAAATAAAGGAATCGGAGATACACATGGCTCTTGAAGTACCTGTAGTTTCCAAGGTTCCCTATGATAAACACCTGAAAAAATCGATCTTCGACCGGAACCCTGTTGTCGACCAAGTACCTCATTCGAAGTCAGCCATAGAATACAAAAGGCTTGCCGCACAAATGGTAGGAAAGGAGTACCAGCCACCAAGGATGGCAGGATTGAAAAGAATTTTGACAAGGTTCAGAGGGGGATAAGACTTGAAAAAACAATCTGTTTTACTGCTAGTTTTTCTTTTACTCACAGCTGTTGCTGTCGCCAACGATAACAACGAAACAGAGGAAGAAACCGTTGATCCGTACTTCAACGTCGAGATAATAGGGGACAACAGCCCTGTATTCATAGGGGAAACGCTTGAAATCGATTTCAGGCTTTGGAACGTTGGAGGTGACGGCGAAGAAAAAGTCGCTGCTTATTTTGACAACGAGAAGATAAGATCCCAGGAAATATTTTTAGAGGAAGAAGAAGAGGAAAGGATAACTGTGGAGCACTCCACAAGTTCAGATGACCGTGGAAAAGAAATTCCTTTCGAGATAGAGGTGGATAACAAGAACTTCCAAAACAGGGGTGGCGACGACATAAAGGTAGATGTTCTAAAAGAACCGGAGTTCTCTATAGAAGACCTCGAGATAATACCCGAAACAGCTTACAAATCCGAAGAAGGTGTTTCAGAAGTAGATGTTGTTGTTGAAGTCAAAAACGAAGGGGATGTAACCGGAGAAGTTGATATACAGCTGAAAAAAGACTTGGAAACCATAGAGGAAAAAACGGAGAACATATCGGGAGGAGAAACCGAGGAATTCGTTTTCAGAATAGAGGAGGAAGAGGTAGGAACACACGAGGTAAGTATAGATGTGGGAGACGATTCAGCCACGGAAGAATTCACCGTTGATGAATCGATACCGTTTGAAGGATACTTGAAAGACGCTGAAGGACAGCCGTTCGAAGGAGAAATAATACTTGAACACGAAGATGGAGACAGGTACAGAACCGAAACTTCGGATGACGGGAAATACTCTGTGGGTATAAGACCTGGAACCTACGATGTTTCGCTCGGAACACCTTACAAACCGGAGATAAACCTTTACGATGTAAAAATTTACGAGGAGGATTCTGTTGTTGCCGGCAACGATCCCTTGAGACTGGACTTCTTCAAACCCGAAGGCACCATAGGAGGAATACAACCCCTTAACACATACGTCATAACCACGGGTTTAGAATTCGGGTACGCTGAAATATATTTTAGGTACAATGATACTGAAGTGAGAGGATCCCAGTCAGATCTCGAGATGTATGAATGTATGGAGTGGAACTATGGAAGAAGGGAGTGCGTGGACCAGTGGGAAAACAGGTCCATAGACATAAACACCGGTTCGAACCTTGTCAGTTTTGAAACCGAGAACCTGACAAGTTTCACCCTTGGCAGCAGCGGAGAGATGATACTTGACACGAACATACCTTTTGAAATAGAAGCTAAACAGGATTTTGAGGTTTATGGAACAGTTGAGGATGAAAGAGGTAACGCCATAGAATCCGCGAGGATAAACTATGTTTTCGAAGAAGAGGAGAGCCACACGTTTTCCGATTCCTCTGGCTCATTCGAGATAGATTTAACGGCTCCAAGAGAAGAAGGAGATTATAATTTCGAAATATACGCGGAAAAGGATTCTTTCAAGTCGAACACAACCTCTTCTGAAATAAATGTTGAGAGGGTTGAAGAGATCTCTGTTTCACAGCCCAACGATATCGAGGTTCCTGTTGGAAACTCATCCGAATTCGATCTACAGGTTGAAAACGACGGCAGAGTCACGATTTCTTCAATTGACGTTTCGGTCGAAGGCATACCAGAGGAGTGGTATTCTTTAAGTCCATCAGAGCTGATAAACCTTGCACCAGATAGTAAAACCGAGACAATAGTCGAGATAAACATACCTGACGAATGCAAGGAGGACTGCGAACTAGGTCACTTCGTCGATATAATCGTAGATACAGGTGAAACGGTTGAAGAAGTGTCCTTCGAGCTCAAGATAGATGATTCGGATGTTGAGACAGGGTTCGCTCCCACGGCATACGTGGCTGCCACACCCTCTAAAGTAGCTGAAGGAGTGAAAAGCGTTGTAGGAACTATAAACCCGATAATACTTTCCGGTTTCGTTGTGCTGATACTTCTTGTCGGTGCCGCTAATGTCAAGAAAAGAAGGAAGTACGGTTCAGGCAACTCTGGGGCGATGAGTACAGGTACAAGCGTCTACTACCATAAGAACAAGAAGAGGAACAAGAGCAAAACACTGTTCGATAATAACAGTGGAGAAGAAAGATCAGTGTTCGACAAGATAAGGGATACTCTACCTGACAAAAAAAGGGATGAGAACGATTCGGAATACGACTTTTTGAACTCGAAGAGCTTCAAGAAGAGCAGGAAAAAATCAAAGAAGGAGATGCCAAGAGAATCCATTGTACCGATTTTCAACAACGTGAAAAAAGATCTTGAGAACTGAACCTTTTTCTGAAATTGAAATACAGAATCTTTCCCATTAAAAATATCTGACAAGTTGTTTCAGTAAACTTCAAACAACACTTAAAATTCTTCGCTGTGTTCCAAGAGTTATCTAAACGTCTTCAGAGGACTCAATGATTTATAAATGTTCATTATAAACTATTTATTAGTCCTGAGGGGGGATTAGATGTGTTCATCGGGGAATAGTAAACCAGTCTTAGCTATAGTTTTTTTTGTATCAATCGTAGCTCTGTCGCTATCGGTACACGCAACAGAGTTCACGTTCAACACGTTCGATGACTGGGACTCAGGTATTTTCTACAACACAACCGTTGGCGGATACCTTTCTGGCTACCTTAGACTTGGATACGCAAATGAATCTGTAACCGGAAGCCTGCAAGGTTTTTGGAGGCTTGATGAAGACCATGGAGAGGATTCAACCGGTGACACCGTGATAGATTATTCGCATAACAATATCCACGGAACCACTGAGGACGGTGTGAAGACAGCTGTGCCCGGCATACTTTCTGACAACGCCTATGGATTCGGAGAAGGATCGGAACACGTCTACATCCCTCACGACACATCACTTGATTCTTCCAACTTCTCCGTCTCCGGCTGGTTCAGAAACGAACCGGGTTCTACAGGTGTCAACACCATCGTATCCAAGGGAACCGAAGACGAAATGCACTTCTCGGTATCCATCGACAACGAAGAGGAGGACGGCAGACTGGTTGCCAAAACTTCTTCTCAAAACGGAGATGTCGAACTTGTTTCGTCTGAACCATTGGACGATGGAGAGTGGCACTTCTTAGCGTTCACCTACAACACCGAAGAAGAGGCAACCCTCTACATAGACGGTGAAAACGAAACACACGTGACAGATGTTTCTCAACCCCTTGTAGAAGAACATCCTGTGATTATAGCGGGTGAGAACGATACAGATGGAAACGTTAAAAACCATTTCGAGGGCAACATATCCCTTATCAGGTTTTACGATGAAAAGATAGGGGAGCAAGATGTTCTGGAGAGGTACATGAGAAAGGAAGACGGATCAGTCCAGGGAGCCTACGAATCAAAGATGATGGAAAAAGATTACTTGAGGGAGTGGAAAAAACTCAACGTTTCATCCCTATTGAACCAAAACGTCTATGCCAACATAACATTCAGATCGTTGGATGAGGACAATAACACCATCGACTCACAGCATTTCGAGATAACAGAGGATGAAGAAAGCTTTGAACTCCAGGTTGAGGACAGCAAAAAATCAGTTTTCGAGGTGGAGGGAAACACATCAGAAATAGAGGATTCCTGGAAGATCGATGAAATCGTGGTGGAACACGAACCCGCAAATGAAACAGTGGATATCACGCATATAGCTCCTGAAGACGGAGAAAAATTCGATGAAGAGGTATCCGACGTTGAAATGGAGTTCGAGGTTGAATCAGAATACGTTGAAGAACCGGTTGACGGAGATGTTTACCTGTTTTTGAACGACGAAAAAATTTACCAGGACAGAAAGGAAACAGAGAACGTATCAGAAAACTTCTCTCACGAGGAAACAGGTCTTGATACAGGTAATTATGAATGGTACACAGTATTCGAGTCAGATCTTACGGGTGAAAATTACACGAGCGAAACAACCAGTTTCGAGATAGAGGAAGACCTTGACGTGAGTTTTGAACTTGTTGAACCCGCTGAAGACGAGGAGTTTATCGGTAGACAGGATATAACCTTCGAGTACAACGTCACATCAAACAAGGACGGGGACGTATCACTCGTCAAAAACAATACCGTACTGTCCATAGATCCCGTGTATTCGGGTGTCGAGGAAAACTTTGTTCACACCGAGGAAGATGTGGAACCAGGTTACTACGAGTGGCACGCGGATTTCGAAAAAGATGATGAGCACGCATCTTCTGAGACAAGAAACTTCACTGTTCTGGAGAAACCGGTCATAAACGTAGATATAAGTTTGCCGGAAACAATAGTTGAAAAAACGAACACATCTGTCAATGTAACTGTTTCGAACGATGGAGACATCGATTCAGGAGAGTTCAACTATGACTTCTCGGTCAGCAACTATTCGGGTAGTTGGAACAGTTACTTCTCGGACAGCGACAAAATATCTCTTGAACCCGGAGAATCAAAGATGTACGAGTACGGAATCGATTTCTACCAGGGACCGAACCTTGTTAATGCTACGGCGGACACCGATGATGAGGTGGACAAGTCCCCTGAATCAGAACCTGACAAAAAATTCGTGGAGGACGTATCCAGCTACAACATTTTTTATGGGGGTGCCTCGAAAAACATCAGGCTGAAAAAATCTGAAGAAGATTTTTCTGCATGGATCTCCCAGGAACCAGAGGGAACGATATTTTTCATGGATACTGATGCACAGGTCTCTTTCAGCAACCTTGAACCCTTAGCTGTTGACAATTTGGATGAAGTTGATGTTTCTCTTGACACTGTTTACCACAACGACTCCATACAAGAGGTATGGGATCAAGAAGGAGATGGAGAGTCGGATATGACTGGATGCTTCACTGTTTCTGGAGACGAGGTATGCGATGTACCGATAGCTCATTCATCCGATGAATCAGAGGTTTTCAAGACAGGGATAATGTATGAACCGGAGAACGATGAATCCTTCGATGGTTCACAGCCACTGGTTTTTGTTACATCGGTGGAACCTAACTCTGAGGGAAGCTTTGGAACCTATGACTACGAGGCAAGAATACCGGCAAACCTAAGGGATCAGAAAGGTGAAACAGAATCGATAACTATTTACGAGGAGTTCAACTGAAAAAAACTTTTTTTGGAGAGTTGAAAACATTAAAAAAATAGGGATATGTTTGTCCTTTAGAGTTGTAACACCTTTTGTATTACCTTTGAACCCGTAAAGGGTTTTTCACGACCTGATGATAAAAAAACGGTTTTTACAGCTCTCTACAAATCTAAAACTTTTTTATACGATACATCTCAATTACATAATAACAATGGACAGAAAAAAGATTTTACAGCTCGCGGTAGTGATTTCTTTGATAGTAGGGATGACAGCGATTTCATCGGCGAATCAAGAAGATGTTTCAGGTGGAGATGTATCCCAAGTGGAACTAGCTGATGAGACAGAAACGACCAAGTGGGCAGGTTTTTATGGAGAGATAACAGAGACAGCAGTTCTTAGCGATGCATCGGATAACGTTTTCTTCGAATGGACTGCAGAAGAGACAATACAGGAGGACAGGAAAGTATTTGCAGTAGATTCTGAGTCAGAATGGTCTGGTGGAGATGATTACTTCGGTGAAAACGACTTAAGTGGAGCTGAATCATTGATTGATGACTATTTCAACGACACTGATTACACAACAGGAACTGATTCAGTGAGCAACACTTACGATGTAGACGGAGATTTTGAAGGTACAACAACTGTGTATGCAGTTACCGAGACAAATGATCAAACAGATTCAGAGAGCTTCTTGCTAGACTCGGTAGATGGTTCTCAAGGAGATCCTATCTTCGCTACGATAGCGGAAGCTGCTGGATTCGACGCTTTCGATGGAAGTGAAGGTGTCAATTACCAGCTTCTAACAGCTGCAGAGGAGTCAACAACTTACGACTTTTATGTGGAGCTAAGCTAGTCCATTTTAGTCCGCGGGCTTTGGTGAGACTTTAGATGGCGGTTTGCCCGGTTGTCTGTAAACCGGGTCACCGCACCCGATTTATTTATAAATATTGCTGAGTTAAACACTGTTAGGTAATAAACCGGTGAAAAGGTTGGTAATCAACAAAAAGATTGTTTTTTTGATCGTTTTCGCAGTTTTTCTGCTGGGAAACTCCTCAGCAACCGTTGTAGTTGACAGTGCGGACTGGCAGGAAGCTTTTTCTATGTCAATGCATGCGGCGAAACAGGGACACACACCTTACATGGTTACGACCACGAGTGGAACCGCTGTAGAAAGCGTTTTACCGTACACTGACGACATCGGTATAATGTTGGGTAGTGAAACGTTCGCTTCCAATATAGAGACCCAGCTTGAGACCTCTAACTTTGATATAGGGGAAGTTAACCAGTACGAAAACCCTAATATCGAACTGATGCCGGATCAGATAGACCAAGTTTTTGTTATAGATGGAGGACACCCGGCAGCAGCAGTCATGACAGCTCCCTTAGCACAGTTATTGGATTCTTGGGTTTTAGTAGCTAATGAGAGAAACATGGAAGAAATTTTGGATATCTTAGAGGAAGGAGACATGGAGGTTGTATTGGTAGGGAACTTCGACAGGGATAGAAAGGAGTCGCTGGAGGAACACGCTGACCGGTTGTTGACCGGGGAGAACAACTTCGAGGTTTCCATAGATGTTGCCGAAATGTTTCTTGAACACGAACCTGTTACCAGAGCCACTGTTACGGATGGCCAGTTCCTCGAAAGAGATATGTTCGATGGAAGCTTTCCTATTCTTATCTCGGGTGTGAATCTTTTACCCGAGGAAACCGAGGAGTATCTCAGAAGATCTAACATTCAAGACGTGGTTATGCTTGGAAACCACATGACGGATGTGGGAGAACAGATACAGGACAATGTCGACATCGCTGTTTTTGTTAAGTATGGACAGGCAAGAGGAGGAGAAACCAGGACCGAAGCACTTACGTTTTATCCGTTGCCAGGAGCTGAAAGCGAGATAGAGATAGGGAGCGTAGAATACGATCCCGGTTCCGAACAACTTGTTGTAGAGTACGTTAATCCTTCGGGTGTCAACCTTTACATCCTTTCATCCATAGAGATAGGGGATGATACAACCATCGATTCTGTTGCAGATGATGAAACTCTTTTTGTAGGTTCGGAGTCTTCCATAATAGAGACCTACGATTTACAGTTGGATCCCAACGAAGTTGAGTACATGGAGGCGGCTTTCACGTCAAGGTTCGGTATGAACCCTAACCAGCTTGATACCTACATAACAGGAGAGGACTCCCACACACCACCTTTCTTTAAAGACATAGAACTCTCAGAACTTGAAGACGGTTCAGAGATAATATTCAAAGATGCGTACTACAGAACAGATGTTTCGAGGTTTGTTGTAGAAGTGGAGAACACAGGAGAATCAACAGCTTATGTTTCAGCCTCAGTGCTAGACTTCATAGAGGGAGGTTCAGAGAACTCAGGTTCATCTAACGTAGAACAAGTTGAACCCGAGGAAGAGGAAACACTTTACGTTCCTGCGGATCTGGACGAAATAGACCTGGAGGAAAACGAGGTCATAAAGGTAGATTTAAGGTTTGGTGAAAACGAGGATGTTTTGATCAACACAAATTCTCACGAAGTCGAGTTCACGACAGGAGGGATTGTATCCGCGATAACAGGAGGCGTAACAGCTAATGCAGGTTCGATAGGTCTTTCCCTACTTTTCATACTTTTAGGTATTTTTGCTTATCTCTTTATAACCAGGGAAAGCGGAGAACAGGAAAGTCAGGGCTATTCTTACGGTGGATACAGCGGATGAATTTCTTGTCTTTTTAAGACAGTTTCTTGGGTTAACGTATGTCAATTAAACGTTTCGGGTAAAATTCTCCAGATTTAAAAAGTTAAAGGTTGAAAAAAATGAGTAATGGCAGAAAAACTTACCGAAAAATTGACTGGAAAAGAGAAAACCGGTCTGGTTCTGGCTTTCGTGGTAGTGATTGCAGTTTCTGCAACCGCTGGTTTCATGGTAGCGGAACAAATCGACTCTCCTATTGAACTCGGCGAAGCCGAGGGAGAACTTGGAGACGAATTGACTGCTGAAGAAGTAGAGGGTCAGGTAAACGAACTGATCACAGCGGAAATGGAGCAGCAACAGATGCAAATCGAGATGATGGCAGCTGAAGACGAAGAGATGGACGCTGACGACTTTCACATAGATGGAGAGGTAACAGGAATAGCTGATTCACAGTTCGAATCCTTGTACGAGGTAACAGTCTCTATCACAGGAGAGATGCCTTCAATGCAGGATATGGGAGAGACAGACACAATAGACGAGGAAGACCTTCTCTACATCTCAAAGGACGGGAGATATATTTTCATGCCTCCACAGGATCTTGAAGATCCTATGATGGGAGGACAAGAACCTGTTCCTGAAGAAGGTGGAGATATAGAGATGGAGATTCCTGAAGAATAGTTACAGTGAACAGAAAAGAGACTTACCGGTAAAAAAGAGGGGGTTAAATTCCCTGTTCTTATTTTTTTATTCAGACCAGTTCTAAATACTTATCTCTTCTCATCCTCTAACTTTGAAAAAGTAGCTCCTTCCTGATCCATGTACTTAGAATCCTTTTTTTCTCCGTAAGGCACCTCTGATTCACAACCCATCTTTTCAAGAA
>JALDAG010000050.1 GCA_022729255.1 Candidatus Nanohalarchaeota archaeon
TATTTTTAACCGATCGAATACAACTAAAGACCATATGGTAGAACTAAAATCGTCTTTAGGCATAATTGTATTAGCTCTCATAACATCAATAATTTTTTCAGGGTGTATAGGAGGAGTTGACTGCGACAACATGGACTTCGATATAGAGACCGATCCTCAGGGTATATCGTTCACCAACACTGGAGAAACCGATATACAGGGTTTAAACATTTACACAGACGGACAAGAATTGAAAGGAGATATCATAGGACTACAACCCGGTCAAACGATAACACCAGGAGAGACCGTTCACATAGAACTTCCGAGGTATGACGAAGTTGAAGTAATATCTGAGGAATGTCCTGAAGTATCCGAAAGCATTGAAATAGATGCTGTTGAACTCCCAGAAATGGAATAAAAAAGGTTGATAGGGATTTAAAACCCCCTATCAAAAAGTCTTTCTACCTTCTCAGAAAGTTTCCCAGGTTTTGAATGATGCTTGAAACCCTATCCCTTATATCCAAAATGTTTATAGGGTTTATCTCGATGAAATCTTCACCCCTACCTACGGTCGCTTCATCGGTTGATATCTCTATCTCCTTTTCCGAATAACCATACCCTATAGGTCCTCCTCTTATGAGGTAGGTTCCTTCATCCAACCTGTTTTCTGATAGGTTGTGATTGAAACTCCATGTTTCCGGTAGTTCTGCCTCGGTCAATGCCTGTGTGCACATCCTGCCTTCAGAAAGATCGAAAACCTTTTCCAGACCCTCTTTCCTGTAAATCCTGTACTCTGCCTGGCAGCCTGTGTTGAAATTCAGTGTTTTTTCGCCTTCAGCGGTTATATTGATCTCGATCTCGTTATCCAATTCGTAAATATCTCTGTCAGTCTCTAAATCTATGCTGAAGAAATCAAAATCCGGTCCAGTGCTTATCTCAGCCTGTACGGATATATCCTTTCCTGGCATCTCTAGACTGTTGTCCTTTTCCGTGGGGTCTTCTTCCAAAATATCCTCTATTTCCACGTCTTCGCTGACCCATCTCTGAAACGATGCCTTGGTCGGAAGCACCATTATACCGAGATCGATTCTTTCGCCTTCCGCGAACTCGAAGCTGCCTTCACCCGGTTCGGTGACAACCTTCCACTCATTATCCGATGAAACATCCAGCCTGTAGGTTTCCTCTTCTAAAAACTCTGTTCTCTCCCAGCCAATATCAAGCAGGTAATGAAGCTCGCATCCAGAAGCCTTGTGAACAAAGTCTTCGTCGTGCGGACACTCAACATTCGATATTTCGGCCGGGCAAACATCTTGATCCTCAGCGTGGTCTTCCGCATCCTCGATATCTATCTCGCATCTCTCTTCACCACGAGCATCAACGTTTTCATCATTATCGCTGACCGTCTCAAAAAAATCTTCCACAGGTTCGATATTAGTGGTCGCAGACACGAAAAATCCGGAAACCATCAGTATCGCCATCATCATCACAAAAATTTTTGATTTCATTGTAATTACCTATAAAAACAAGAATGTATTTAAAAGGTTTAATTGTTGTTCGGGTAAAAACGAACGTTCTATTTTTGAAAAATCATGAACTATCCAAAAGATATAACACTGTTATGTTTTGTTCCTGTGGTTTCAGTCATCCTTCCTTAGGTAATAAACAAGAGCCCCTACTATAGCAAAATCTATAATGAAAGGTACAAGGTACTCATTACCCGATATACCTAGAAACTCTATTTCTTTGTACCAAAGGTATGCAATACTCAATATATCAAGGATTATCAATCCAAGAGCTATCTTGGCTACTGTGAACCTGTTCATGCTGGTCTTCAACCAGTTCTGCCAGACAAGTACACCCACGAGTACAGCGAATCCTAGGCTCATCCATAGAGGGATATCGTAGCCTGAAACAGTTATCTCGATGCCCATACCGAACCTTACCACATGGAATATGAGTATGGAAAGGAAAACCACTATGTTCACGACATGAAGGTTGTCTCTACTTATCTCCATGTAAAAATTTATGTGACAACCTCCTAAAAAGGTTTTCGGAGGAAAAATTTTGTGGACATATAGTCTAGTAAACCCTTACAGATATCGTAGTTCGATACGTGTTCTCCAATAATTGTTTAGGGCTGTTATCGAATCTTTTAAAAAAGTTTGTTCTTCATATAAAAACCCGGGGGGTAAAAATTGAGGGTTAGTCCTAAAAAAACCGAAATTGGAAAAATTTTTTCTTTAAAAGATGTTGGAATAGTTTCCAAAATATGTTCTCCCCTCTCCTTGAAGAAATATGAGGTGTAAAATCATGTCTAAAACCAAAAAATCCGGATCTCTAAAATCGTTTTCAAACACAGCTTTCAAACTATCGATCTTCGCAATAATAATGTTTATTTCTCTCGCACTTTTCACAGGGGTAGGTATAGCAGAAAATGAAGAAGTATTTCAAGGAACTTTCGGTAACGGTTACGTTGAAGTCGATGATGGAGATGTGGTATTAACATTTGCGGTCGGCAATAAAGAAAAAGCAGATGCCTGGTTTTTCAGCGATAATAAGGGAGATTCTGAATGGGATAACGATACAGAATATTTTGATGGTGAATTCCAACTGGATGATGATTATGAATATATTTTCCAGGGAATTGCTTCCGAATATGTAGACGAAAACAGTGCAAAAGGATGGGTAAGTGACTATGATGGAGGTGCCTGGGAAGCTATGCTATTCGAAGATGATGATGAAAAACAATATGCGCTTCTTGCAGCAGGAAGAGGAGATGACAACGGAGTTTTAGGAACATTTGAAGAAAACAAAGGAAATGATAATGAACCAGGATTTGGTCTAGTAAAGGTGGATACAAAGGAGCACTGGCAGGGCTCTGATGGTGGCTTTGAGGAAGATCCAGTGAACCACGATGCTGAAACAATTAACAAGGCGATAAATGAGGGTAAAATTCATGAAGATGGACTTGAGCTTATCGGTGTAGGTTTTTGGACAAATAATTACGAGTCATATGAAACTATTCAAGAAGCAGTAGATGAAGCCGAAGAAGGCGATAAAGTCGAAGCAATGTCAGGAATTTATGAAGAGGATGTTACCATTAATAAAAAGGATCTGACTTTGGAGAGCGTTGAAAAACGTGAAGCCGTTATTAAGGGCAGAATAGATATTGAAGCCGATAAAATAACAATTGATGGATTTAAATTAGAAGGTGATGATAGTGGCAGAGGCATCGTGTTTGAAAGAGATAGTATGACCGATGGAAAAGTGATCAATAACCATATAGAAGGATTTACAACCGGTTTAATGCATCCTCAAAACGGGTATCAAATCAAGGACAATCTTTTCACCGATAATACAGCAGGGATTGGTGGCTGGAGAGGAGATGACGGACATGGTGCCAGCGTAACTCACAACGAGTTCATTGGAAACGATCATGGGATCGGAATAGCTTCAGATGTCGAAACAGACGAGATAACAATAGACAATACAATAGACAATAATTACTTTAAAGACAATGAACTTGAAGGACATGTAGTAGTTTGGGGTGAGGAGAAAGAATTCCTAGATGATACAGTGATTTCTAACAATGACTTCGAAGTAGATGTTGCAATAGGTGAGGAACCTCCAAAGGGAGAAATGGCAATATTTGACAATGATCATTTCAATGTCATTAACTTAGAACAAAAAACTGGTTATGATGATATAGAAAAAGCTATTGAAGAAGCAGATGGTGAAGACACTTTAGAGATTATGGACGACATAGAATGGCCAGAAGGTCTGAGAATAGAAAAGGACTTAGAAATTAACGGTAGCAACAATGAAGTAGATGTTAAAGAAAGAATAGTGATTGACGGTGATTCCGATGTAAAAATGAGCAATCTATATTTTACTGGTCTGCAGGAAAGCTGGGTGATTTCTGTAAGCAGTGGTAGTACGGTAGATTTGACAGGTTCAAACTTTAGAGATATCAGAGCGGGTGTCTATCTTAACACCGCAGAAGAAAATGTTGTAGTAGATAATACTTTTGAAAACTTCTCCTATGCTGCTATAGGTATAGAAGGCAACGGAGATACAACGATAAAAGAAAATACTTTCTCTGTAAATGAAGAAACCGCTGATTACTACATTGAAAACTTTGTCCTTGACGAAGATGAAATGAATAAAATACTGGATGACAATACTTTCGATCCAAACGGTGTGATTTCTGGAAAATCCATTTATCCCAGCAATCATTTCA
>JALDAG010000013.1 GCA_022729255.1 Candidatus Nanohalarchaeota archaeon
CTAATACTGATAAGCGTGTTATTCACATCGAATAAAAATCCTGATCCATCATCGAAACTGTTCTTGAACTCCAATTCTTCTAATGAAAATTGTTGGATGGTGCTTTCTTCCTCCGTTATGAATAGGTCTTCACCGCTGAACCTTACCTCTGGACGGAAATCACCTGATAATCCCTCAATATTTTCATCTATTGAGAAATCCTCCGATAAAATGTAAATGTCGTTAGTCCTATTAGATCTCAAACCGTAACCTGGTTCTATCCCGGACAATAAAAACAGTTTGCCATCATACTCGTGCATGTGCATTCTATCGTTAACTGTTCCAGGCACAGATTCTTCACCATCCATTTCAAGTGTTTCATCTAGTCTTGCAACCGTTGTCCAATGATGTTCCCTCTTCCTGTTAACTAAAAATTCTTCAAGCTCTTCTTCGATAACTTGAGCTCTTTCATCGTTTTCATCAAGATATCTTTCCATTATAAAATCTATTTCAACGTTGTAAGCATTTTCACTTAGTTCATAGGATTGTACTTCACGCAACCTATCTCTCAACTCGTTCCCTATGCTTGAATGTTCAATTAAAAACTCGAAAAAGACATCTGAACGTTTTTCTTGACCTGTATAAGTAAAATAGATGTTCTCATTTGTGATATAAAATTCTGAAGATCTGTCTCCTATAAAACTTTTTTTGTTATTCACTGATCCGTCTTCAGGATCTATAGAGACAAAGCTGTATGATATATCCGAATTATAATTGAATCCAGGACGGATTATACCACTACAAGGTATATCCACACCACCATAGGGCCTTATAGGACAAGGTGAGTAAAAATCAATGCCCTCTGAAAGTACTAACACTATCTCGTCTTCTCTAAGCCTTGCAGTTTCATACCTGTGGTCAAAACTCTCGGTCCAAAGTTCGTCACCGCTCTCAGTATTATACCCGGTCACTCTCTCATCTCCAAAAATAATTAATATGTCTTCATGAAGTAGTAGATTCCCTGATTCAGATAAGTTTTTCTCGATCTCAAGATCTTCAAGGTCTATGATTGAAGTGTTCAATTTTTCTCTGAACTGTCCCTGGTAATACAGCCTTTCACCATCTGTTTTTACAATATCGGGTTCATCTATCCCTCTTACCTGTACAACTGTTTCATCAGCTTCAATATCCATATCTCTCGATTCCATCTCTGCTCCTTCCAAAACATATTCATCAGATGCTGTGTATGTCTGTGATACATCATTGTAAGAGATAAAATCTCTCATTTCATCTTCTGATTCAAATGTGTCTAAACCATACTCATCATCCAAATCTTCGGAATCAATATAGTTTATGATTGAGAAAGTTGTCAGTAAAATAACAGATACCGCAAGGATGGATACAATTAATTTTTTTGTCATAGATAATGTTTAATCCATCTACTTTTTAAAAAAGAGGGCGAACGTTAGGTATAAACCGAACAAATTTTTACATGTTGTTCACGACATAATCCATCTCTTCAAAGATCTCTTCATCTATGTTGAGACCTTTACTAACAACCCTGAGATTAGAAATTATCTTTTTTGCGCCTTCAGTGTCAAGTTTTAACAGATCCAACCCTAATCTACTGGCAGATGATTCCACAGTTGATTCTGCAACCCCTCTAGGTACTTCTTGAGAAAGTATGTCTATCAAGCCAATAGCCAAATCATTCTTCCCTTCTCTATCTCTGCTGAACTCTGATTTAAGCACGATTACAACATCTTCCAACACATTTTTGAAATCATTGAACTCTTTAACACGTGTTTTAAGATTAGCCAGTTCTACTTCGTTAAATTTCTCCTTTTTTATCTTGTCTGTTTCCCTTTCAAGGTGTAAAATAGGTCTGCTGATCAAAAGAGATATTGCTATAGCTATTCCAAAACTCAATACTACAATTATGATACCTGCGAAAAATATGACAGAGCTGAGATGTAACAATTGGTCATTTAGTCTATTAAGTTGATTTGTCTCCATATTAACAGCTTGACTGCTGATTTTTGAGGATGTTCGTGCTATGTTGTTCAGTTGATCCCTAGAATCTTCAATGACAAACGTGCCAAGGCTGACTCCTTGTGAAGCACTGCTCAAACTGTACTGTACAAGGTTTTTGATTTCTTCTCTGGAACTTTTGATCTCATTTATCTCTTGATCGAATTCGTTTTCGCTTTCATTCATATACTCAATTAATTCAGAAGTTAAACCATACAGCTCCTGAAAATTTTCTGATAGTTTTTCTGCTTCTTCATTAGCTTCTACTACCTCTGCAACTTCAAGTTTTTCTCCAATTGTTTCTATATTTGTAACAACATTATATGAGGTGTTCACAGTGTTTTCACTTAGATCCGCTATTCTTTCAGAATTCTGTATAATTGATTGAGATGAAACCCTGGTATTCTGTATATTTATGTACGATACATATGCAAAAACAGGTGTTATAAGAGCTACAGAAACAAAAGAGATTATGAATATGGTCCTTATAGATATTTCTTCAAACATTTTTACTAAAGATTATTTGTCTTTCAAGTTTAAAAAATAAAAAAATAACAGGGCGATTTAGTGCCCTATCTCGTCGTCCTCTGCGATACCGAATTCTTCTCCTAACGCCGTTGCTGGTGAGGATGAATGTTTCATCCAATGAGTGAAAATCGTCATTTCCTCAGGCATGTTCTCTATGGCTCCTGAAGCGCCCATACCTTCAAATATCTGACGGTTAAGGTTCGCTCCCTTGTTTACAGCCATAACGTTTTCAAATCCTTGGTTCGTCATGTGACCTGCGAGCTCCCACTCAGCTATCACAACTGCATCATGCATTTCCTGTATATCTCTGATGGTTCCAGGAGTGTAGTGATCCAGGTGTCCGTGTGTCACAAGAATCATGTCGATCTCTGGCCATTCTTCTGGGTTGTTTCTCCACTCATCTGGTGCATGTGGGTTAGTGTTGATCCATGGATCTACCATTATTGTGAAGCCTGATGGATCCTCAAAGATCATCGTCAGGTGTCCAACGTAGTGTACTGAAACACCGTTGTGTTCCCACTCTTCTCCTTTTCCTATCTCTAAAGCTTCTGTGTCGGTCAAACCTTCTTCCCTGTATTTATCAACTGAATCCTCAAAATCCTGATATTCCTGATCTAAGAAAGGAAACGTCTTGTAATGTACAGGTATAGAATAGTCTTCTGCATCCACTAAACCTGCCATCCAACCTGCAGTTTCTAAATCTGGTGTGTAAACGTTCCCTCCTGTTATGTAAGAAACGTCAGGTTCTATGTGATCTCTGATGTAAGTCTCCATTTCCCAGTGGGCATGTGTGTCACCACTGATGTAATGCCTGTCTCCATTAGAAAACTCGATGGTAAAACCCATTCCTGTACCTGTGTAAAGAGGTTCTCCTTCTCTCGAGTACTCCTGTGCTATCTCTTCTGCTATCGAAGAAACTTGTTCTTCTGTAACACCCTCCTCAAATTCAGGTTTTTCAAAAGCCATAACTTGGTACAGTGCTATCAATGATATGATAATAGCTAGTACACCAACTACGAGCGTTGCTTTGTTTTTCTTTTCCATACTATACAAACAATGATCAAAACTATTATATAAAACCTTTAGAAGCATATTCTTATACCATAGCCAACTTTAAATACACAAAAAATTATTTTTAAAACCAAATATTTGATAAAAAATTAATTATTTTAGTTTATGAAAATAAACATTCATTATGGAGCAATGGGAAGTTTACAGAGGAAAGCATGGTGCACCAAAAAATCTTGCGATAGATGAGTACTTAATGGAAAAAGTTTCAGAGGAAGACAAAAAAATTATGAGGGTCTATGATTTCGAAAAACCTTCTGTTATTCTTGCAAGAAACGAATCTTTTGAAGATTTAAAGGAGTTAAATGATGATGTGGAATACACAAGAAGACATACAGGAGGTTCAGTGATATACTGTGACAACAATGCTGTTTTTTACAGTATTATAATGCCTTCAAATACTAACGAGTTTCCGGAAAGACTTCACAGAGATTTTTTCGGACCAAAAATCGCTGAGACACTGAATAAAATCGGTGTTAAAGACGAAAAACTCGGTGTTGGCGAACATTTCTCCGTGAGGATAGAGGGTAAAACCGTTTCTGGAAACAGTCAGAGGAAAAAGAAAGATGCTGTCCTCTACCACGGAGTATTAGCGATTGAAAAATGGGATGTTGATAGATTAAATGAACTGATAAGATTGAGAGAGATAGAAGAAAAATCTGAATACGATTTTATAAAGTCTTTACCGGGTATAAATGAGTATACAGAAGAAGATGTATCAAAGGATGAATTAGAAGAAGCTTTGATAGATAATTTTACAGGTAAGAACTATAAAAGAAAAGAGCTGACAGATAAAGATTTATCTGTAATAGAAAATCTTGTTGAGAATAAGTACGGTGATGAAGGTTGGTTGAAGACAGGAGGAAACAGAGAGATACTTAAAAAGAACCAGGGTTTCTGTTTCGTTGACTGGACAGATGAGTGGAAAGAAGATATAATGGATTATGGATTCTACTGACTAAACATATGCTTTTTTTATGTTCCTTCCTTCAATTTTTTTTACGTCGTAATGTTTTTCGCACAACTCAGTTTTGTTCTCTAGGAAAGATTTACCAAGCATGTTCTCTATATCCATGTTTACGGATGAAAAATCCTCGTAAATATCATTAGCAAGTGATTCGTATTCTTCCGGGATCTTAGTCCTCATCAGAACTTTTGGATGTTCATAGTTCAAAATCTCTATAATATCTCCTCTATCACCAGGAAAGTAATCCAGTGAAGCTTCCATAAATCCTTCATAATTTATGTCTATACCCACGTATTTTAAATCATCAATATCGCTTTCAAGAACTGTTTCGATATCTAAAAGACCTCCTTCCCGGTTATCACCGTTTAAACCTCTGATATTTGAGTTATGAATTCTAATTCTACCGCTTTTATCCACGTTGTAACCCATATGACTGTCTAATATTTCTTCGTATTTGCCTATGATTTTCAATACATCATCTTTATCAAATTTAAAACTGTTCTCTTTTCCTGATGCTATTTCTTTTAGGCCTGAAATTACAGAGGGTTTATCGAGTACCAGGGAGGATTCAATGCAGTAAAGAAGTTCTCTCATATCAATTAAATATCATTAGGAATTTAAAAATATTATGTTATATTACAAAAATTTGATACAATTATCACAACATTTAACCTTTTGATTAGGAAATGTTTATTCAGAAATCCTAGTCAAGGTCATCGATTAATTCTCTGTAAATTTCATCTCTATTGTAAAACTGATACGAATTTTTTTCATCTGGACCATAGAATAATAACGATTCTTTATTTTTTTCAGATAATAATTTAGAAAAGCCATTTAATGAAGTATCAAGTACTTCCTCTAAATTTTCCAGAGAAATCCTAAGCCCTGCCTCAATCGAATCAATGAAAATTTCTCCATTTTTATACATCTCCCTATAACCACCCTTCGGATTATCTATAGTTTTGTCCAATGTATCATCCGGTATAGTCCCTCTAAAGTTCCTGTTAAAATTTCCAAGGTAAGTTATGGTTATACCCATCAAAAAATTAGCTCCAGATCTCAAAAAATGATATCCATTATTGCGCTTTTTTTCAGGTATATAGCTCATCTACAATAATTAATAAACAATTATTATAACGGCTATCAATCCCAGTGACTTATAAATCACTCAAAAACAATATTTTTTATCTTGATAATGAATTTTGAATGCGATAAAAAAGAATACGAGGTTTTGGAAAGACTTGTTGAAAAAGATGTCAACTTAAATTTTGTTTACTGCTTGGCATTAACTCTTCTGGGTTTAAAACCTGGTTTGACACCCCCAAATAACTTTAATTCAAATGATTTTGAGGAGTATAGAGACGTTTTGGAGAGCATTGGATTAAGTAGTGAAAAGATAAAAATTGGTTTTATGGATGTTTCAGAGATACCCTGTTCCGTCGAGGAAAGAACATTAAACTTCTTTGTGATAGCCAAAAAAACTGATAGGTTTGATATGTTGAAGGAAGATTACAAAAATAAATTCGTTTATTATCGTGATCTAGGTTTATTTCTCGGTTATCCCGAAGAAGATGTGGAATGGTATGTCGAAGAATCAAGAAACGGTAACCAAAACCATTACCAGATATCCAAGGAAGCATTAGGTCATCCCGAAGATTTCAACAAGGTTGTTTCCCTGGCACTTTATGTCCCCAAACCAACAAAAAAGAGGTACAGGGTTGCTGATAAAAAATCTGAAAGATACAAAAATAATTTGAGAAGAGCTGATGAAGTTTTCGATACGGATATAGCAAAATTACTGATCCAAAATCAGTTGGACTAGAAATAAATAGACTAAGATGCGAGGGCGAGGATTCGAACCCCGGAACCCCTACGGGACAGCGCCCTCAACGCTGCACCTTTGGCCACTTGGTTACCCTCGCTTTAAAATCGAGATTTCCATTGAACATATTCATTACAACAGTTAAAAATTATTGGAATCTTTTTTCTATAATAAACTGTGTTTTTATGGTATCAGTTTTAAAATTAGGCGTTTAATATAGGGATTCTATCGATTTTGAGTCTATTATACCTTACAATAAAAGTTATGAAATGTTTTAACAGTAACTATCCCTAAATGACAAAGTCTTTATAAAATGTGGTTTAAAAAAGGAGTTTATGAATGTAATAGAAAAAGTCTATGACATTGGAGAAAATCTTAAGGAAAACAGTGGAAAATTGAAAAAAGGTGTAAAATACGGGGCTGCCGTTACAGCGGTAACCGGTATGCTTCTCGGAGGGTCTGCTTTAGGAGGACAACCAGTAGAGGCACGTGAAACTATAAATAAGACCTCCTCTCATGCTAGAATTTATGCATCAAAACACATAGATAGAAGTAAAAGAGATGTATTCGTGGACTTTCATTACCACATCAGGACAGAGAAAAGAACAGGTAGGACTGAAAAAGATCCTCTGGTTATTCTGGATAAAATGGCTGATGAACATGGACAAGACGATGGTAGAACCTATGACTGGGAAAGAAGTTATTTTTCAAATACGCTTGACGTTATAATACCCAAGTTAGCGGACTTCGAATATGGAGATGGTTCTGGAGAAGTCAGAATGACCGAATACGAAAAGATGAAAAGCGATCTTAGGAATTTAAAAATGTTCGATCAAGCCGAAAGATACACAAAGGAATACAGAAGTTTCTATAAGGACATCAAAATGACTGATAGGGATGAAATACTTAGGTACGTGTCTCCTGAAAACCAGGATATAATGTACAAAACCTTTAGAGAGGTTTTCGACGAGGAAATAAGGAGGAAAAAGAGGGAAGGACTTCCACGAGCACCGGAAAAGAGGGATCCAATTTTCGATGACGAGCTTATCGAGAAGATAATCAGGAATATTTTGAGAGAAATCTTTAAGGATAAGTAACTCTCCAAAAATATTTACAGTTCACACCATCAACATTACATTCAGTGATGGAGCCTTTGGAATTACTATCGAGAAACATTTTTTTCCAGAGAATACCTTCTTTACTTGGTTACATAGTAATAATTTTGACAGTTTACTGGTTCTTTCTGCTCTTTAGAAAAAAAGAGTTCAAGATTAAAAAATCTGAGTTAATAACTTTGATCTTACTGATACTTGCTTCTCTTTCTTTCAACCTCCAACAACCATACATGACAGGTGCTGAAGGAGGTGAAGAATTCAACTATATTTTGATAGGGGAAGAAATCTCTCAAACCGGTAGATTCGCTGTTTCAAGAACGGTAGACTCTGATCTATATCTCAAGCCTTACATCATTTACCCTGTTTTAGTCTCGATACCTTCTTTTTTTCTAGAAACTACCAGAAACCTTGGTGTTACAGTTAATACTGTCACAGCGTGTTTCCTGCTTTTCGCTATTTTTATCAGTATTAAAAAAATAGGGAACACCACCGCTGCTTTTACCGCGGTAATCATCGGGATGTTCCAACCTTTATTCATACAGATGGCTCGATCCCCCGAGTCAATAATCTCTGCAACTACCTTTTTCTTTTTTACAGCATTCACGTTACACGGTTTTCTCGAGAAAAGAAATGGTTTTTGGGCAAAAGGATTCATTGTTTGCCTCACCGGCCTTGTGTTTTCAAGGACAGGTATGTGGATTCTTCTCCCGCTTTTAATTTGGATCATTTACAGAGAAGGAGTTGATATAAAGCGATACGTTCCAGAAACTTTATTCTTCATCATTATGGTTTCAGTGGTTTTCCTGATGAACATGATATTCACATTAAACATGGACACGGCTTTTGGGTTTGAATCACTTACAACCAATTCTATCGAATTTTTAACCTTTCTACAATATTATCCTGGTTACATAATGCTTGTATTACTCACAATACCTGGTATGATCTACGGTATAAAGCACAAAAAACAACTATTTTTATATTTAGGTGGGTTGATACACTTCTTTTTCTTTCTATCCTACAGACACGCCACAATAACTGATCATCCAAAGTTTTATCTGACAAGTTTCTTGGTTTTTATATCCGCTATATCGATAATGGTGTCAGAGATCAACATCAAAGGGATAAAAGGAAAAATTTTACCCATAATTACTATCTTAATACTTGTTTTGCCCATGGCGAATCATATCGAAGATCTTAGTAGGGATGTGCATTACAAACCTGCAAAGATTACGCTTGGAATCTCTACAAGGTTGCACCCAGATTGTACAATAATTCCCAGGAATCATAGACCTGTCAGACTCGCGGGTTTCGAAAACACAGTGGATTCATGGAAATTCCTTCCAGAAGATCTAGGAAACCCTGAAATCATCAAAGAGATAAATAATAACTGCATTATATACTACAAGGATTTTGTGGAAACACCTGAACACCTTAAATACTTTGAAAAGAATTTTGAAAAAGAAAAAATCACGAGTTACACTTATGAAGGTAATGAGTTCAGCACATACCTTGTTAGGCCTAACTAAATTATCAGTTGATCTCAGGCCTTGAATCTAATGTTAGCTCAAGACTCTTTTCCTCTCCATCCCTTATCACATGCACATTTATGGTATCACCCACATCTTTTTTGGTCAAATAGTTAAGGACTTCGCTCAATTGTGTAATCCTTTCATCGTCTATACCAACAATCACGTCGCCGCCAACCAATAACTCAGAACCTCTTATCTCCGCCTCTCTTTCACCCGGTAAAATACCGGCATTGTCTGCAGGTGAATCCTCGACTACCTCTACTATCAGAAATCCTCTTGATTCCTCGAGATCCATCTCCTCAGCTATTCCAGGAGTAACGTCAAGTCCTGAAACGCCTAGCCAAGGGTGCTCATAATAACCTCTTTCTATAAGTTCGGGTATAACCCTTTCAATCGTTGATGAGGGCACAGCAAAACCTATTCCTGAAAAAGTGGAATCCCGGGTATTTATGGCTGTGTTGATACCTATTACTTCTCCCTCAATATTGAGAAGTGGACCACCTGAATTACCAGGGTTTATGGGTGCATCTGTCTGTATAACATTAGGTATTGAGAACTGTTCAACTGCAGGTATCATCCTGTTGGTGTGTGAAATTATTCCAGATGTCATGGAACCTTCAAGTCCAAAAGGATTTCCTATGGCTAATACATCTTCGCCCACCATAATCTCAGAACTGTCTCCTCTTCTCAAAGGATCAAAGTCTCTTTCATCTTCATCTATATCCAAAACAGCTAGATCCGTGTATGGATCCGAACCCACAAGTTCAGCTGTGTAAACTTCATCGTCAAGAAAGGTGATGTCGAAAGTTTCTCCTCCAGATATTACGTGGTAATTGGTAACTATGTGTCCTGAATCATCGTATACGAAACCCGATCCTACAGCCGTTTCTGCAAAATCACCCATATTTATCTCAGCATGGTTGACAGAGACTACCGATTCCCTGGATTCCTGAAATATTTTAGACCTGATCTGAGAAAGGGAATGGTTAACCTCAAAACTTCTTATCTCTTCTTTGACCACTTCTTCCCCGTTTTCATCGGGCATTTCAGCATCAAAGATAGATGAGTAATCGCTATAAATAATCCCAGCCTGAAAACCTGCTAAAAACACAGCTATCAACAATAAAACACTTATCTTTTTTGAAGCCATAATTGGATACCTCAAAGATTTTCAAGTTCTTTTTTAAGGCCTTTTAGTTCGGTATGGAGCTCGCTTATCGATTCTTCAACCACTTCTTCTCTTGGATCCTTTTTTTCCTCAACTGTTTCAGTTTCCTCTTTTTCATCTGTGAACTGGTTTTCATGAAGCTCTTTTTCTTCTTTACTGAATACTTCTGAGTTTTCATCATCATATAATTCCTCATCGGTTTCTATCTCTTTCCCATTATCCATCTGGACATTGGGGAACTCGTCATTTATAACATCCAGTCTTTCATCAAGTCTCTGTACGTTGTCCAAAAAAGTTTCGATGCTTCTTTCTTTCATATCCTCCAGTTTCTTCAGCACATTTACTGTTTCACCCATATTTTCTAGTATCTGTCGCACAGCTTCCAAGTTCTGGAGCACATACTTGTATCCTTCTATCCTCACATAGACCGGTTCTTCTTCATCAGAAAATTCTGTCATTGCCACGAACTTTTTTTTACATGCTAAGTATATTAAAATTTGGATTATATGGGTGTACTACCTCATCCTCCTAACTAAAATTCTGTATGACGCTATTCCAGAAATAAGGTATAACGAGACAAACACAATAGAAACGATTAATACATTTCCAGAAAACATCAGAGAGCCAACTAAGAAAGGCTCAAGAACTATGAAACTTAGGATGAAAAATTTTAAGAGTACAGTGGTATCCAAAAGCTTTGTGTTAGGTTCTAAACCTGTTAAAAGAACTGTGATAGCTAAGATATAAGTGGCTGAAGAGAAAGCGATCAGAATTGAATGCAGAATTTCCAATAGAGATCCACCGAAAAATATTGCTCCGAATAAAAGTGCAAAAATTAGTAAAGGAGTTATTATTATGTAAAAACTTTTGATCTTTGACCTGAGTACATCAGACTTCTCAAGCGGTAAGATGTAATATGAAGACTTTTTATCGTACCTGTTTAGCCAGTTGTAAACTGAAAGACTTGAAATACCTAAAAACGTTGAGAAAGCGAGTAGCTTGGCATCAAGGAATATTTCAGCCGGTGGAAAAACATCGACCATAAACCAGAAAACAGCTCCAAGCACCAGGTAAGAAATCATGATTTTTCCGAAACCACCGCTACTCCTCTTTATATCGATAATGTTTTTTGATGAAAGGTAAGACAATTTGTTAGATAAAATGGGGTACAATTCTTCTTTTCTCAGGTCTGAATAACTTCTCTCGAAACCATAAGAAAAACCTCCTATAACCAGAAACAAAAGTATGATAGCTAGATTAAAACCTAATATCTCCATTGAACCGTTGAGATAATACATATATCCTAGGTTTAGCTGTCTTAGACCAACACCGGAAACATGTAAAAAGTAGATAATAACTGCTGAAAGAGGTATGAAAACGTATCTGTTGAATCTGGTGTATACCACTGATACTAAAAAAGTGAAAGAAAGTCCCAAACCAAAAGATAACAGATAGGAAACCATCAGAAAAACAGTACTTATCAGATCTGTGATGAACAGGTTAGAAAGGATCACGGGAAAAATGAAAAAACCAAAGTAAAATAAGAAATCCTTCAAGATAAAACTAGAAAGGATATGAATCTTTGAAAGAGGTAATAAACGGGATGAAAACATCAAAAGGTTTTTCTCACCTAGTAGATTTTTCATGGAGCTTCTTGAAACAAAACCTATCACCCCTACATTGAGACCGAAGAACATCATCAGGTAGTGCATGCCGAACTGGATCTGATTGAAAGAGAAATCAAAATAGTTGAAGGACAACATGGAAATAACAGATATGATAAATATTACTAGGGGAAAAAGAGAGAACTTCAGACTTCCAAACATCGATGAGTGCATCCGCCATTCTTCTTTTATCATCCACTTCAAAAGACTCATTTTCAATCAACCATTCTGAGAAATGATTCGGACAGTTTCTCTTCGCCTTCTTTCATATCTGATTTTTTACCGTTGAAAAGCAGTTCTCCATCATCGATAACTCCTATGTGCGAACAGACCTCGTCCGCAAGACTCATAACGTGTGTTGATAAAAATATTGTCTTTCCTCTGTTTATGTATTCCAAGAAGTATTCTTTCACCCTCTCTTGAATCACTGGGTCGAGGTTTATCAACGGCTCATCTATAAAGACAAGTTCTGGTTCATGTAGAAATGTCTGGGCGATCATCACCTTCTGTTTTTCTCCTTTAGATAATGATTTGTTCATCTTATCAAGTTTTTTCGAGAACTTCAATCTTTCTCCCCATTCCGATATCTTTTCCTCTATACCTTCAATATCTCTGACATCAGCTACAAATTTAAAATATTCTTTAGGGGTCATGAAACTTGGAGGATCTTCTCTCTCGGGCAGGATACCTACCTTTTTTCTGACCTTCTTCGGTTCGAGTATAGGGTCTAAACCCATTACACTACAATTTCCAGAGGAAGGGATCAATTGACCTGTAAGTATCTGTATTGTGGTGGTCTTGCCGGCACCGTTTGGACCTATAAAACCGAAAAGTTGGCCTTTGCATACATCCAAGGACAGTTCTTTGAGTGCATTGACTTCTCCATAATTTTTCGAGAGGTTCTCAGTAGTTATTGGTTTCATATTTATACATTGTTGAGACCTGTTTAATAGGTTTTTCAGCTGTAACCGACCAAATAAAAAAATGGTTGTACAAACAATTACCAATGCATCTGAATAAAGAACACCTCAAGAAACTGATAGATGATAAACAGCTTGTCACGAACTACATAGACCTTGAAAGACAGTTGACACCCAACGGTATAGATCTGACAGCTGAGAAGATCGAAAGGTTTAAGGAGAAAGGTCAACTAGATTTTTCAAACAAGAACAGGGTTATACCTGATACAGAAGAGGTCAAAACACGAGACGGTTGGTGGCATCTTGATAAGGGTGTCTACAAGCTTACAGCCAATGAAGTAGTTGATATACCGAAAAACCTTGTTGGTTACGGTTTTCCAAGGAGTTCTCTTATGAGGATGGGTTGTTATATAGAAAACGGTTTTTGGGAAGCAGGTTATCATGGTAAGACTGTTTGTCTCTTGGTCGTTGGAAACAAAGATGGTGTTGATATTGAAAAAGATGCCAGAGTTTTACAGATAGCTTTCAAGGAAATCGAAGGAGTAAAAGAGGGTTATAGAGGGAACTACGGATTCGAAAAATAAAGAGTTTTAAAAAAATTAGAGACTTTTCAGCTCGACTTCAACCTCTTCATCGATGTAGGCGATACCGTAATTTCCTTCATCTACAGAGCCAGGGTTGATTATCTTCCCGTTACCGATTTTATCTATCCCTCTACACTCATGGATGTGACCTGTCAGGATAAGATCGAAGTCTTTATTCTCGAAAAACTTCCTCAACTTCTGGGAACCAACGTGTTTACCTCCTGTTATATCAACGTTCAAACCGTAAGGAGGTTGGTGTGTGACAGCTACCTTGATGCCATCGTTCATCCTTTCATAAAGTGTCTCAAGCGTATTCACTAATTCGTCCTCTGAGGGTTCGAAAGGTGTATCGAAAGGTGTCTGTCCACCTCCAAAACCCACCGCTTCAAAATTGTCAAAGGAGCAGATATTCTTGTGTAGGTTCATCCTGTAATCTATAAGGTTCTTTATGCATACCTCTTCAACATCCATGTTTCCAGGTACAAGCTTGGTCAATTTTCTCTGCTTGTCAAAAACTTTAAGAATCCTCTTCAACCTTTTTTCATAGTCTTCAAATCTTCTTGCATCGCTTATGTCTCCAGCACATAGGGCTACGTTGAAATCGTCTTCTCTGTATATAATTCTCTCAAGTTTCTCGATATTTCCATGTATATCTGTTAAAAGTAGTACCTTCATATCAAACATTATTTTGTTATCAATCAATTTTAAAGTTTGCAGAATAATTCTTTTATTATAGGTTTGTAAACATTGGAAAATCGCCCTGGTGGCTTAGCCTGGTATAGCGGCCGACTCGTAATAGCCTGTTCCTTCACCTGGCCTGGCGGAAGAACAGGGACCAGGATTTACTGGTAGCTCCCAAAACCTATGGCAGGGTTTTTGGAACCTGCGATGAAGAGGATTTTAAGTGCTGACACATAAAAAGTGGATGAAGAAGTGAACACCCTTTTAGCAGGTTTTTGAGCCATGAATCCTTTTCCAGGCATGGTATTCTGTACCTAACCCTGGAAAACGAGAAATCGGCAGATCCCGGGTTCAAATCCCGGCCGGGGCTTTAATAAAGGATTTTGGTTATGAAAAGTTATTTCAACAGTTTTCAGAATTTTTAAATGATTTCAAAAATAATTAAAACCTTCAAAGACAGATGTTAGAATTGAGAGATCTTCAATGTGTATCATAGGAATTACTACAAGCTTTAAGACCATCAAAGTTATTAAGGAAAAAACAAGTAGAAACTACCTGGATGCTGTAACTTTTAATGGTGGTAAACCTTTAGTTTTGACACCTGAAACAGTTAAAAACGGGTTCGAGGGATTCGATTTTCTCGATGGGTTAATAATAACTGGTGGTTTTGACGTTGATCCAGACCTTTTTGGTCAAAAACCTCATGAAGAATTATCAGATTTGGATACGGAAAGAGATAAGATGGAGATAGGACTGTTAAAACATTTCATAGAAACTAAAAAACCTGTTCTTGGAATCTGTAGAGGTATGCAGATAATCAACACGTTACTTGGAGGATCGCTGGAGCAGCACATCGATTCGGATATACAGCACAACCAGGAAGAGGAGAACAGTAAGCCCACTCACCAAGTAAGTTTTGTAGAAGGAAGTGGACTTGAAGAAATTTTCGGTTCTAAGACTATAGCGGTCAACAGCCACCACCACCAGAGGATTGATGAACTCGGAGAAGGTTTGAAAGTTGAGGCGCTTGCTCCCGACAAAACCATCGAAGCTGTTACACACAAAAAATTTGAAAACCTTATCGGGGTTCAGTGGCATCCCGAGATGATGTACAGGGATCATCTGGAGCAGAAAAAACTTTTCGAAAAATTTTTGGAGATTTCCAGGAATAATTAGATGAGCTTATCTTAGAGGATTTCTGTTGAAGTCTTCATGTGAACTCTGTGCCCTCATCAATAACCTTGTGGTAGATGTATTTGAAACACTCATTGACTTTTTCAACATTGTTCTCATCTTCAAGAGGTTCGTGAACACTGTAAACCTGTAAATTATCTTTTTTAAGGTCGAAATAGATGTCAAGATTGGAAATATAATTCAAAGATAGTTCAGAATAATCAATTTCATCTATATGTTCACTGTTGATACCATAAAAAACATTTTCGCCATCTACAATGGCATGTGCTCTGCATATACCGTTTTTTCGGTATATTTCATCCCTTATATTGACGGATAAACCTTTATCCCTATAACTTGCTTTCAAGGGTTTCATATCAGCCATGCGGCCATTCTTTATTATCAATGATTTTATGCCGTAAACCGTTTCAAACTCCTCATAAAGAAAATCTGTATTATCCCTAAAACGTTTTATTATTTTATCAACATCCACCATCTCTGAAACCCTATAAAAAATTTGTAAACAACAATTAAAAAAATTTATTGAACTGTACGGATCTCTCTAACAGGTCAATCAAAGAAATAATTTTTTCCTCAACTTAAAAGGCCACACTATTTCGGATAAACCAAAAAATATTTCAAAAAAACTAGAGCCACAATTAACTTATTTCTTAGAACTGCAGACTATCTGAACTATGTCACCAGATTTCAGTTCTGAATCAGCTCCTTTCCTTCTTTCAGTTCTCTTGTCTACCGCATAGAGAAAATTTTCCCCGAAATCGGAGTGCACATGGAATGCGAACTCCCTTGCTTTTATCCCTTCTGGAACCAAGAAACAGTCTGGTAAAACATTTCCTTTTTCATCGGTGAGACCCTCTGTACCAACAGGAAAAATAGGTATCAATCCTAATTCATCGAGAAGAGCTTTTTCAAGCACTTTTTGTACCCCTGTACCACCATATTTTTTTAGAAAACTTTCGATGTTTTCCAAACCTTCTTTCTGTTTCTTTGAAATGTCTCCTCTTATATCAAAGCTTTTGGATCCTGGTATATATTCCACCAGATTTTTCTCGTCAGCTTTTTTGAGAGCTTTCTCTGCATGTACTGATACGGGTATGATCTCCAGATGTTCGTATTTATCTTCTTTGCTGATCTCTTCAAAGTTCTTCTTGGCATCTTCAGTATCCATCTTGTTTGCAGCTATGACCATTGGTTTTGATTCTTTTCTCAAAAAGTTGGCAACTGAGATCTTTTGTTTTTCTGTCCACTCAGATGGTTTCTTGTTGAGATCTTTTTCAGAAAGACATCTCTTAACCATGGATTTCTTTACTTTTAGAGCTGACATCTGTTCAGCCAATGTTTCGTCCAAAGGTTTTTTATCGTGCCTCTGTTTCTTAAACTTTTCTAAACCTTTTTCAAGAATATCTAGATACCACATATCAAGCTCTTCCTCAAGAAAATCTATGTCCTCCCTTGGATCGTGATCCTCAGTTGGTTCTCCCTCTATATCTGTTTTTCCCGAAAAGTCTACTATGTGGACTAGAACATCCGCTTCATTTAAATCTGAAAGGAACTGGTTGCCTAGGCCCTTTCCTTTATGTGCCCCTGGTATGAGTCCCGCAACATCGAAGAGCTTGATAGGGACAAACCTCTTGTTTTTTCTGCAGAAACCTGTTCTAGGATCACAGGTTTTCCCGAACTCTTCCGCCGGACACTTGACACTTACATATGCCTCGCCAATATTTGGTTCAACCGTTGTAAAAGGATACTCTGCTTCTGGAACCGAGTTCATGGTTGAAACGTTGAAAAAACTTGATTTGCCGACGCTAGGTTTACCGACCAGTCCTACAGTAGGATTCATGAATCTATAGTGGATTACCAGTTTTAAAACATTGATTCGAAAAAATCGTGTAAGTTATCACCTATCCATAAAATAACTTAAAAAGATAAGTATTGTATTTATAAACAACATGGTATTTATAGAGGAAACATCCGGTAGTTTTAGAGATCAGATAAAAGAACAGCCGGAATACCTCAAGGTAGATGAATGGACGAACCATTACTGTCAAAAAATAGCTGATAAGCTTGGTTACGAGGGAAAGATAAGATCAGGTAACGATAGATCGCCAGCAAAGTCCATAACAAAACCTATAACTATCTCAAAGACTGATGGATACTCCATAGAATCAAGCTATGTTAAGGTTAACACTTCAATGATAGAAAGCGGAAATGATTTCATAGAAGCTACGATAAGAGGTATCACGAGAGGTATACAGTTACAAGAACTTGAAGGAATCAAGTTTGGTAAGAAAGATACCCTCAAATATCTTTACAGTTTTCTTGATGGACAGGTATCAAAGTTTTTTGGAGATGAAAGGACAACTGAAGAAATGTATGAAGAGGTTAAAAACAGTGGTTTTACACATGAAGGTGTCAAAAAAGCCTTTGAAAACTATCTTATAGGTAACATCGAAATTGAATTCGAAGACCAAAAAAACAGAAAGCAGAAAATAACCTATCCGATGGCATTCGAGAAAAATGATGAATACGAGGTTTCAGAGATTCACATGAATAAAAGACTCAGGAAAGAGATGGATAAATTCCCGTTTAACAACTACCATATCCGGATAGGTTCAAGTGCATTGGAAGAAGTAAACCCGCGCCGTATAGAAAGATTAAAGACCCTTAAAGCACTTGAAAGAACTGATAAAAAATTGGAAGAGATAAAAATCAAGCTGAACTATCTCTAAAAATCTTAATTCTCAAAAATAATTTTTATCAGTTACAAGAACACTGATCCTGTTCAGCTCCTGTAAGAGAACCTCCACTATATCCTTCACATTGACAATAATTATCACAATCTGAAGCATCTGTCATGAAATCAGGGTATTTCTCGCTACATGTTTCCGGTTCATCCTCTACGCATTCATTGTTCTCACAAACCTCACCCGACCAGCAGTCACCATCAGTACAGCATTCTACACCTCCTGTACAAGAATTATCAGTAGTATATGTGTAACCATCAAACACGCACGTATTAGTACTTCCAGATTCATCACAAGTATAAGTCCTTCTTCTAGCCTCGCATTCACCAACACAGCTCCAAGATCCTGGACTACAACCTCCAAAATCACATGTTCTGGAATAAGTGCCTGTCTGTCTCCACTCTCCTTTACCTTGAGGACCACATTCCTCAGGGCATTCGATAGGATCGCAACTTATTTGTTCATCCTCACATTCATAACATGTTTCCTCAGGACATGTAGTGCTAACAGTTCCACATTCATCCGATAGATCGTCACAACAATTTATCTGACGTGTCTCACTTGTTATACTCCATTCAAGTTCATCTATCCATGGAGAACAACTGACAGAATGTTCTTCTGTATCCCTATAATTTATCCACCCATCTCGGTCTTCCTCATTTGGACCTCCTGGACAATCAAAATGTATGTGGCTTGGAGCTCCATCTATGAAAAGCCGGATTTCTTCTCCGCTACCCGGAGGAAACATCAAATCGTCAGTTCTGTAGGTTTTAAACCTTACATCACCGTGATCAGGTACTGAATACTCTCTCCATTCCGTCTCTGAAGTAGAATGAAGCTTCCATGTATCACCTACTTGTGTACGTGACAAAACGGTTGCACCAAATAAAAATAAGATTACTAAAACAAGAAAAAACTCTTTTCTGTGTTTTTTTGGAAACTTCATCGTCTCACCATTCAGTCCTCAAATACTTCTTTCTCCAGTCTCTCGAGATCCTCTTCGATATCTTCCAAATCTTTCTCCAGTTCTTCCACTTCTTTTCTTTGAGATTTTAGTTCTTCCAAGAGGATAGGTATCATACCTATATAATCCAGGCTCAAGTATCCTTTTTCATCCTCATAGACAAGTTCAGGAAATATTTTTTCCATCTGTTGAGCTGAAAAACCTATTCGGTTTTCATCATCAATCTTGTATCTTAAACCCTCTATCTCTTCTATGTCTCTCCCATCTATATCTATACTCTCTACCTCTTCTTTTTTCCTTATATCGGATTCATAGTAAAAAGCACCTGCATTAATTATATCATGACCTCCCATGTCAATATCATTATTCATCAAAAGTTCTCCGCCAAGCTCTAATGATCCATCTATTTGAGAATCTCCTCCAACATAATGGTTGTTCATAACAGCCAAGTCGTTATCGATGTATGCATCTCCTCCTACTCCGAAGTCTCCTCCTACATCGAAACCTCCATCGATATACCCGTTACCCATGACGTTTAGATTGTCACTTACCTCCAGGTTTCCTTGAAAATCTCCATCACCTGAAACAGTTATATCATCCCCAAAATCACCTGGACCATCAACTTCTAAACTACCTCCAATGCTTGAATCTTCAAGAACATCCAAACTACCTCCCACTTCGGTGTTACCACCTAAAACAGCATCTCCTCCAACATCAAGGTTGTTTGAAACATCTAAATTACCTCCGAAACTGCCGCCACCTCCGACATCCAAACTACCTCCAAAACTACCGCTTTCACCTACCTCCAAATAACCATCTATTTGAATGTTTTCATAGACATTTAGGTTTCCTCCGATACTTCCATCGCTGCCCACCTCTAATTCATCGGATACATCAACGCTTCCTAATACATTCAGACCTGAATTTATGGTCACCACGTTTTCATTATTGGGCTCAACAAAATCTGTCATAGTGGTGTCTATCCGGCTCACATCAAAATCGTTCATATCAAGATCGTGGTTTGCAGCTCCTGCAGAGAAATCAACTTCAAAAAGAGGGTGTCCTTGGTCAGGACCATCATCAAAGCTCTTCTGGGATACCACACCTATTATGGAAAAAACAACAATAAAAACGAAAACAATGGCAATAAGTTTATATTTCGAGATTGGAGATGAGAAAAGGATTTTTTCTGGCATAACTATTTTTTAAGTTGGTCAGTATAAAAAAATTTACAATATCTGCTCTTTTTCCTTCACAAAAACCTTCAAAGCCTGAATAAATCTTTTGTTGTAAAGATCAAAATCTCCGTTTTTAAAATCAAAGTAACCCTCTATTATACCTCTTCCACTAATCTCTTCTACAACACTATCAACCATGTTTTTGGAATTATCCTGGGAGGATTCCTCGATGAAACTCTTGACATCATCGTAATTTTCTTTAACAAACTCTTTTGCGATTTCTTCAATAAGTATGGAGTCGTGATAATCTATCTTGTCCCTCATCTCAGCGAACTCGGGGTCAACATACTTAGCGAAATTTTTTATCTGATCCCTGAAATCTTTTCCCATCTCATAGTTCTTAATAACAATACCTTCTTTTCTTTCAACTCCATAGTCGCTGCCCTCCATCAGATCATCTATTTTTTCATGGTCAAGAATACCCTCATAAATCTTGTTCATAGTATTTATTTTCAGTCCATAGTGATCTACGATTTCCTTTGCTTCTTCATAATCGATAAATCTTTTATCTTCTATATCCATGATATCTATAAGGTAAAAATCGTCTCTATACTTTGAAGGATAAGTTTTTGTATGTGTTGAAAGCCATTCTCCGAAGAAGATATACTTTGGATCCAATAAAGAAGAAAAAACCGGTACATCATTGTAACCTCTATTGGAAATCGACATGTAGATCGATGTTCTCAACTCTTCATTTACCCATCCCAAAAAATCTTTCTTCCATGTGAATGCGCTTTTGCTTCTCTGTCTTCCAATTTTTTTTGATCTGCTGCCCGGTTGTATTTTTCCATCGTAAAGCATCCTAAACTGACAATTAGCACCATCTAACTTCTCATAGACTTTTACATCTTTGTCAAGTATCTCCGGGTTATCAGAAAGATAGTCGATCGAAGGATACTTGATGAACTTTTCGTCCATTTTAATCCCCCTATAATAATGACTAATGAACCTCTTCTTTTATATATGAAAAAATTATGGTTACTTGATCACCAAAATCTCCGTTTCTTTTCCATCACTTCTAAAAAATCGCATATATCCTGATTTCTCATTGCCACGATGTTGGAAAACCCTGAATTATAAGAGTTGTAGCCTTCATTCCTTAATTCATTAGCGGGTAAAACAATGTCATCATCATCAGATAAAAGAACCACTCTTCTTGGATATAATTCCATAGCTGAGGCAAGTATACCCATGTCTGTAAGGGATACAAAATTCTCTTCTTCAAAGGATTCCTCTATTGCTTTATCCAATACGTCCTCATATTTTTCAACTGCTTCGATCTCATCAAAATCTTCATTTAAAAATTCTTTGACGTGTTTCCCATAATTTATGAGGCTTTCATAGACATCATCCGATATTTCCTTTTCGTAACCATTGATGTATGTGTTGTTATGAATCTCGTATTCATCTTTTAGTCCATCAGTATAGCTTAAGTTGTCTCCTAAAAGATCCCAGGATATGTCCTCATAATTATCGTACTTACAACCCTTTACCACAAAGCTTGTATCGGGTATTATCAAGGGTCTTCTTCTGTTGCCTTTGGTGCAACCCTCATCATCCATATATTTTTCAATGCATTCCACAAGATAAGACATAAAATCACCTTTATTACTTAGTAGTAATAACTAATTGATGTTGGTTGTTTAAATATTCTTTGGTTCGTCGATAGAAAAACAAGTTATTGTTTCTCTCACTGTATAATTGAAAACTCATTATAATGTATAATTCAACAACTGGTAAATATAACTTGCTATTTTCTAGACTAAATTTTACAAGCGTAAAAGAAAATTCATATCCTCTTTTTAGGAAAAAAATGTTTTTTCGAATATCCTGATTCTTTCATCAAAAGATCGTTGTAGATCTCAACACCATCTTTGATGTTCTGAAGACCTACCATTGAGTTAACATCAACTACATATAGGCCTTCATGTGATTTTAGGATATCTGCCTCAAAGAGGTTGAGTCCTGTTGCTTCGAATATGTCGTCAACAAGTTTTTCAAAATATTTCTCAACACCTATCTCAACAGAAGAAACATAATCCCTATCAAAGAAACCTCTACATGATAGCCTTACAGACCTGACATTTTCTCCTACCTTGTAAAGTTTAAAACTATCGTCATAATTGATAAATTCCTGTACGAATTTTTCGCCTTCATAAAATTCTTTGATCAATTCTATGTCATGCCCATCTCCTTCAAATCTTTCCTTGGATACGAGAGGTAAATCTAGAGAGATTTCCTCAAATCTTCCGTACTCTGTTTTTGGAACCTTTATACCTTTCTTTTCTAGAATTTTTATGGAGTTATATCGGTCATCAACGAGCTTAGCAGCCGAATATGGATTAATTGTTCTAACACCATTATTTTCAGCTCTCCTGAGATCTTCTAATGACTCATTCCTGGTCTTAGCCATATGATAAAGATCATAAATTCTAAAGGATTCCTCTTCAAATTCCGGGTGTTCTTTCTCCGGATCAAAGTAGTCCACAGAAGCCCATGTGTCCAAAAAATCGAAAACTTTATCCTTTTCTACTTCCTTCCCTTCTTTTATGTAAGAAACTGCTATTTTGGTACTCATATCCATAAAAACCTCTTATTAACTTATTAATTACTATTAAGTAATCATTAATTTCTAATAGATGGTTAAATTGGTGACAAATCTTTAAAAAAATACCTTAAGAGGGAACTAATCTCAAAAAAATAGTTATAACAGTGTTTACAAAAATTTCCTAAAAATCGTTTTAAGTATCAAAAATAAAATCTTGTACATATCCTCAA
>JALDAG010000007.1 GCA_022729255.1 Candidatus Nanohalarchaeota archaeon
GATTCAAGCCTGGTTGAGAACTACAAAGGATTCGAAAAGGAAGATGCTGAGATAGTGCTGTTTCTCGCATCAATAATGCATGATCTTGGTATGTCCATACACAGATACCACCACGAGAAAAACTCTCTTTTCCTTGCTAAAGACATAATAGATGAACTGCTTGAGGGTCTATACGGAGAATGTAAAAGTAAAGTGATAAGATCCGAAGTCCTTCACGCCATATACTCTCACAGATCAAATGGTGAGCCCTTGACAGTTGAGGCAGGTATAGTGAGGGTTGCAGACGCTCTTGATATGGAGAAAGGAAGGTCTAAGATAACCTTTGAAAATGGTTCTATAGATATACACTCGGTTTCAGCTGCGGCAGTGGATGAAGTAGTTTTGGAAACCGGAGAAAGCGATAAAGTGGAAGTTCTCATCAAGATGAATAACAGTGCAGGTATCTTCCAAGTAACAGGTCTCCTGAAGAAAAAGCTGGAGAACTCGGGTATAGAGGAACACATTAGTATTAAGGCCGAGATCGATTCCAGAGACGGAGCCCAGATACTTGAGGAACTGAACCTTGAATAATAGTTTTATACCGAACTTCACAAATAAAGTACCATGAAACACTCAGCAAAGACCGGTATAGGTTTTGGACTGACATCCGCAGTGATAACAACCTTAGGTCTTATGGTAGGTGTTAATGCCAGCACACACTCCAGGATTGCAGTTATAGGTAGTATACTGACAGTGACATTTGCTGATTCTTTTTCCGATGCTTTGGGAGTTCATATCTTGGAGGAAAGCCAGGGAAAGTATTCCCACAGAACGGTTTGGAGATCAACAGCATACACTTTTTTGTCCAAAATCCTGATAGGTTGCAGTTTTGTGATTCCACTGTTGATGTTAGACATATCAAGAGCCATAATTATCTCGATTATTTGGGGTTTCATCCTATTAGGAGCTTTTAGCTACTACATAGGCAGTTTTGAAGAAAAAAAGAGCTGGAAAGTTGTAATGGAACACCTGTTTATAGCAATAATAGTGGTTTTCACCTCACATTACATAGGGTATATGATATCCGCTTTTATAACATAGATCTCAAGTCTGGAACCAGCCCTTGTTTTCATCCTTTAAACTGGAGAGGCTATCCTTTCTGTCTGACATAGTCTCCTTTTTTTCCATGTAAAATATGCCGAGAGGAAGTTTTTCTTTTTCGTTCCATTCAGCAGCTTTTTTGAGAGCTTTTTCCTTGGTTCTTCTTTCCTCTTCCATCCAGTAGGATTTTTCATTTAACATATCCATTTCCTGAGAGTACTTCTTACACGACATTATGACATCTATATAGGAGAAACCCTCCCACTTCATGGCTTTTTCCAGCACCTCAACCGTTTTACCAAATTTTTTGGGATCTACCCTTGCAACAAAACTTGTGTTGTTTGCAATAGCAAGTTCTAAAGGGTTCAAAGCAGGTTCAGTATGTCCTTTGGGCTGAGCCTTGGACTTGAAACCTTTTTCTGAAGTGGGTGTGGCCTGACCCGTTGTAAGCGCAAAGACCTTGTTGTTGTGCACCACCATCGTCATATCAGGGTTGAACCTAGATGCATGTATAAAGTGAGATACACCTTCAGAATACGTGTCTCCGTCACCACCAAAACCAATCACTTCAAGGCTGGGATTCCCTATCTTTGTTCCTATCATTGTGGGTAAAACCCTTCCGTGCAGGTTGTATACACCACCCACGTTTAGGTAATCGAACATCTTTCCGTGACAACCGATACCTGCGGCCATCGAAAAATCCTTTCTATCCAGACCTTTGTCTACAGAAACGTTTTTTATAGCTTTTTTAACCGCTGAAAGCAACATGAAGTTATTACATCCTGGACACCAAGTCATTTCAGCACCCGTTACTAAGTCAGATTCTTTAATCGTCATATACCAACACCTCTATTTCCTCTTTCAGCTCGTCTTTCCTGAACGGCCTTCCATCGTACTTAAGTATCATGTTTTCTTCATCTACTTCAAAAAGGATTTTTTCTCTCAAAACATTAGCGAGCAATCCCTCGGAATTGTTCTCAACAAGAATGATTTTCGAACTCTTCTCTATTATCTCTGAGACCTCCTTTGGAAATGGTTCAAGGTATATTAGCTGTAGGAACTTGAGCCCCATATCCTCGACAACGTCCTTTATAGCTCCCTTGGTCGAACCCCATCCAACGATCAACGTATCAGAATCTTCTTCTCCATGTATCTTAAATCTTTCAAACTTTTTTGAAGCCTCTTTAACGGTCAACCCTTTCCTCTTCCTTTTCTCAACCATTTTTTCAATTTTTTTAGGGTCTTCAACTGTTATGCCTTTTTCATCGTGTTCGTATGACGTGGATTTAACAACATTGATACCCGGGACGCTTCTTGGACTGTTACCATCATCCGTTATCGCATAATTCTCGTAATCTCCCTCTTTTTCATCCATGTCTATGTTCCTTCCGACATCAACCAGTTCAACATCCGATTCAAAGCTGAAGTCTGATTCGGCAACATGTTTGTCCCCTAGAAGAACAGATAGTAGTCTAAAATTTTCTGAGAAATACATTGATTCGTTGACAGCTTTTAAACACTCTTTAGAATCTCCTGGAGCTATCACGACTCTTGGAAATGTTCCGTGCCCTCCCTTCAAAGCAACTTCAAGATCTCCCTGTTCTGTATAAGTGGGTACGCCTGAACCGGCCCCCGCTCTCTGAGAAAGGTAAACTGTCAAAGGTATCTCTGAGATACCTTGCATAGATGTTGCTTCCTGCATAAGATCGTATCCACCTCCTGAAGTACCTACCATGGTTTTTGCACCTGTGTGGGCTGAACCAAGTGCAGCATTCGCAACTGAAAGTTCGTTTTCTAGCTGATAAGTTACGTGTGAATTACCTGATTCTTTCTCAGCGAGTAAGTGTAGAACGGGTGTGGCAGGTGTCATGGGATAAGCCAAATAAACATCCAGACCTGAATCAATAGCTCCTCTAGCGATTCCTTCACTGCCCGACATAATCTTGATATCACGGTCCATATCTTTTATACTACAAACATTCTCTGTTGATTCATAGCCCTTTTTCACGGCCCTGAAGTTTTGATCAAAAAATCTTTCCGGGAATTCTTCCTTTAATACTTTCTTCACAGCCTCTATTTTTATGCCGAAATACTTGGATAAGAGGCCAACAGACACCATGTTGTATGATATATTAAGATTAATTGAATCGAATTCTTCGTATACTTTAAAGATTTCACCGGTTTCAGCGACCCTTTCACCGTGTTTTGTCAACGTTTTTTTGTCATGAGCCACTAAAATATCTACCTTTTTGCTGTGAGAGTCTATTTTTTTGTCTGAAAAAGCCAGGACATTGAAAGAATGTCCTCCCTCTATAAGAGAGCTATAATCACGGTATTTGAATGTGAAGTATCCTTTATCCGAAAATATTTTAGCCAGAACCTCTGATGCCTTGTTTATTCCCTGTCCCTGTTTTCCTCCAAGAAGAACATATTTTTCCATACTGTTTCTTTTTGTTCAACCTTTTTTCACTTTTACGGTTTTCATTTCCGTTGATTCAAAAACCATTAAAATGTTTTAGAGTGATTTTTAAACATGGAAGAAGTTAAGGGTGTGATGATATGTCTTTTCAAGGAGAAGAATGGTCATCCCAGATACTGTGTTCTTAAGAGAGACCACAATTGGCAGGGCTGGGAATTCCCGAAAGGCAGAATTGACACTGGTGAAGACGTGAAAGAAGCAGCCATGAGAGAAATAGAGGAGGAGACAGGAATTAAACCTATTGAAATTGATGAACTTGATATAGAACATGAGTGGACGTATTTAAGAGACAATAAGAAATACAGGTCTATTTACAAGTGTTTCATGGCCAGAGCACCCGAAGATGCAAGAGTTTATACAGGTAAGAACCCTGATAACGAGCATTCAAAGGGTTTTTTCCTTAACTTCAGGGACACCATGGATATCTTGGAGCATGATAATCAGAAGGATTTGCTGAAGATTGTGGACAGCAAACTCAAAAAGAGTTGACCGGGGAAAAAGGATTTCCCCCGGCTGGAGATCCGGTTTTTTTTGGGAATGTTTGGATAAAATATTTCTGAATATTTCTTTTATAGAGGCAAAGTGTTTCCATATAACTTAATGCCTGTTAACGGGTTTAACGTTAATATAAAATATTAGGTAATTTCTTGTAATAGGATGAATATCGATGAAAAAGACTTCGCTATACTTAAAATATTAGAATCTTCTGGAAGCCCTCTATGGAAAAAAGAGATTCACAGAAGACTGGATAAAAACATCGAAAAAATGCCTCTTGACTCAACTTTTTCAGTTCAAACAGTTGGAAGAAGAGTAGACAGGATGGTAGATGATGGTTTACTAGAATCTTTCTTCATAAAAAATGAAAATGTCAACAGGATGCTTATAAAAAGTTTTTATCCCACGGAAAAAGGTCTTGACATGCTTGTGGGTAAAAGAGAAAGTTTTATGGAAAACTGGCTTAACGGTACACTATTAAACGATAAAAAAGAAGATTTTGAAGAAAATGTGTTGAACGAGGTGTTTGCAAACCTCTACAGCGTTCCTAAAAAAGTTTGCTGTGAGTATTCAACTGACTACATGAAAAAGATGTTTTTTCTTGATTACTGTCGTAGCTTTTCATACATCATGGTTGACGAAAAATTCCACGAGTTTTCCAACAAAGTTTTTCAACACAATCCGGAACTTGAAGAACAGATAGGCGATATTATACCCGAAAGATGAATAAATTTTTATTTCATCCGAACAGACCTTAAAAGTTTTAATATTATTTTTAGAAACTTATACTAGTGATTTATTTGATAAATGTTAATACCAAGGATTTTGACGGAAAAAAAGTGGAGATGGTCGAGAGAAAAGGTATCGGTCATCCTGATTCAATCGCTGACGGCATATCTGAGGCCGTTTCAAGGGCGCTTAGTATTGAATACAGGGAAAAATTCGGGTTTATAGCTCACCACAATACTGATGAAGTGCAGATAATAGGTGGGAAGAGCAGTCCGGAGTTCGGTGGAGGAAAGATCGAGAAACCGATTTATATTCTTCTTGGAGGAAGGGCAACAGAGGAGTACAATGGTAAAAAAATCGATGTTGATAATATAGCGGTGAGTGCAGCAAAGAAATACCTTGATTCCACGATAAGAAACCTTGATGTTGAGAGCGATATCAATATAGAATCTAAGATTGGAGAAGGATCCCCTGATCTGACTGAAATGTATTCCAGGAGCAAGGAAACACCTCTTGCAAACGACACAAGCTTTGGTGTTGGATATTATCCTTATACGGAAACAGAAAACGTTGTGAAGGAGATAGAAAAATACCTTAATTCCGATGAGACAAAAAAAGATATGCCGTGGATAGGTGAGGACGTAAAGGTTATGGCATACAGGAATAAGGAAAAACTTAATATCACTGTTGCAGCAGCTTTCTTGAGTTCCGAAGTTGAAAGTTTGGAGGATTACATGGATAAGAAAGAGATCGCTGTTTCCCGCATATATGAGCTTGTTGAGGAGCTTTACGAGGGCGAATTCGATGTTTTTTTGAACACGGCAGACCACCCTGAAAAAGGTTCTGTATATATAACTGTGACAGGCACATCTGCGGAGATGGGTGACGATGGCTCCACTGGAAGAGGAAACAGAACTAATGGTTTAATAACACCTTTCAATCCCATGTCACTTGAAGCTACAAGTGGAAAAAACCCTGTGGCACACGTTGGAAAAATATATAATGTTTTGAGCGGTTTTATAGCTGAAAAAATTGTGGAGGAGGTAGAGGATGTTGAATCAGCAACTGTAAAGATTTTGAGCATGATAGGGAAACCTGTGGATGAACCACAATTACTTAACGTTGACATAGAACAGAAAAGTCCTGATGTGGATGTTTCAGAAGATGTGGAGAGTATATGTGAAGAGTGGATAGGCAGGATACCAGAGGTCATGGAGAAGGTCTTGGATGGTGAGATAAAAACCTTTTAATCTTTCTCTGCTTTTTCAAGGTCTTTTGCCGATAATTTACCTTCCTTGTTAAACATGGATGCAAGGTGTAGGTAGTAACGATCGTTTTTGACCTCAAGTATCAACGGTTCATCGGCTAGAAGCTTTTTAAGATCTATCGAGTAAACTCCTTCTTCTTCTATATGTATCGTTTTTGGATCAATCACCAGTTCTTTACCGTCTTCTTCTTCACCGTCCTTTATTTTTTTTATGAGGTCATCGACTTCTTTCAAAACTTCGTCGTCAAGCTCGTCTTTCTGATCCCCTTTTTCAAACATGAAAACTGATGATCCGCAGCTACAACCCTCCACAAGTTCTTGGGAGTTCTCATCATAGGTTTTACCGCAGTTCATACATCTATGAGGCATTTTTCCTCCCCGTGTCTTTCGCCACAAAAGAAACAGATTCTTTGTCTTCTTTAACTTTCTCCATGGCTTGAGAGTTTCCTACAATGGTCAAACCTCTTCTCCTATCTTTTCCTAGAAGCATGTATATCTTGTTTAGAGCTTTATCTATGAAATCTCCTGTTTCAAGACTCGTAAATTCTATTCCTGAGAAATCATCGTCTATAGCTTCCATGGATTTCTCTATCAGCTTCTTCTTTTTCTGAGGGTTGAGGGAGTTGTCCATTATCAGTATCTTTCCCTTCTTCACTTCCTCTATTATTATCTCAAGATTTTCATGAAAACTTCTCTTCTCAAAACTGTTCTTCCCTAAAAACTCTATAGGTACTCCTTTTGTTGATTCGGACATTTTATTTCAGCTCAGATGATGCATTATTTCTTCATACAACTTGTCTATGTTTTCTCCTTCCTTGGCGGATATCTCGACAACAGGGTGCTGTGGAAATGCGTCTCTTACAGCTTCAGGATCTGAATCATCGAGATCTATTTTATTAGCGACTATCAGTATAGGTATGTTTTTCGCCTCCAGATTACCTATTATGGTGACATTCACCTGTGTATAGGGATCTCTTGAGGAGTCAAAAACAACTAAACAGGCATCAACGTCATCAAGCCATTTTATAGCTTCGACTATTCCCTGTGTTGCTTCTTTTGCTCTGGTTTTTGATTCTTCTTCGTCAAGCCCGAAGTTCTTGAATTCCTTGAAGTCCACCTTTGTGGATATACCTGGCATGTCCAAAAGATTCATCGTTATCTCTTGTCCATCAACTTCTAAAACAGCTTTCTCTTTTTTCTTAACTTCTCTTGTCTCGTGAGGCACTTCTGAAACTTCTCCAAGCTCTTCGCCTAATAGATCAAGTGATATTTGGTTTGCCAAAGTGCTTTTACCAGCATTTGGAGGGCCATATATGCCGAGAGAAATGTCTTTTTTTGTTCCGAATATGCTGTTAAAAAATTCCTTGATGGCGTTAAACATGTAACCACTAATGTTTTATTCCTCATGAGAACTTAAATAAACAGGTGTTCTGTCCCGTTTCTCGCATACCTGTGAGGCCTTTTTGCTCAAACACATTTAAATAATATATTTGTATGTATGTTAACAATTCTTACAAATTTGTTTAATTATATAAAAGTTATTCTCCGTTATAACTATTAATTGTTACTTTAATAAAGTAAATCATTGGTTAATGTAAAGACAAGGTGTGAATATGGAAGAAGGATCGATACTTTCGGCATTAAATGAAGATTACAAGAAAAACATTCCTGAAGACATGAACGATAACAAGTCGTTTGAATGGTACATAGAAGAGGCGATAGATAACCCTTATATCTCAAGAAGTGCGTATCAAAGAGTCTCTGACATGTTTGAATTCTATGGGAAAGATGAAGAGATGATCAATGGAAGAGATATATACAAGATGGTCTCCGAGGACCCTCTTGATGGAGGTAAAAACGTTTTCTACGGTGATGAATTCCATACATTCGTCAACAAATACGTGGATATATTGGATAATGGAGCTCAAGACATGGAGCTCAAGAAAAAACTTATACTGATGGCAGGACCTGTAGGAGCTGCAAAATCCCACTTTGATAGAAGGGTCAGGGAGTACTTCGAAGATTACACTAGAAGGGAAGAAGGGAAGATGTACACTTTCAAGTGGACAAACCTGACAGAACTGAATACCAAACATAAGAAGATACAGGATCCGAGAGAAGATGAGGTAAGATCTCCGATGAATCAGGATCCTCTCGTACTTTTGCCAAAGGGAGAGATGAAAAAAGATATCTTGAGACAGATGAATGATAACCTGGATGAGAAATATTCTATAAGGATGGAACAAAGCCCTGATCCGGTGTCCGCTTTCTACATGGAAAAACTCCTGGAAAAATACGATGATGACATCAGCGAAGTTCTCAAAAACCATGTGGAGATAGAAAGACTTGTGGCCGACGAGAACAGGAAACAGGCCATTGCAACATTTGTACCTCAGGATCCAAAAAACCAGGATGAATCCGAACTTACAGGAGAGTTCATGGTGTCCAAAAAAGAGTTTTACGGTCCAGGAGATCCAAGAGCTTTTTCATACTCCGGAGCTTTCTGCAATGCAAACAGAGGGATATTCAGCGGAGAAGAACTTTTAAAGCTTCAAACAGAGTTCCTGTACGACTTTCTGCATGCCACTGAAGAGAGATGGATCCAGCCAAGGGGTAACAATCCCAAGGTCGATATAGATTCGGTGATAGTAGGAAGGACAAACATGCCTGAACTCAAGGAAAAAGCTGATGATGAAAAGATGGAGGCTTTCAACTCCAGAACTTTAAGGATAGATGTTCCGTACATACTTGAGTATGAGGAAGAGGCCAAGATATACAAGAGGAGCATAGAGAACTCGGACAACGATACACATATAGAGCCGCACACGATGGAGATGGCCGGTCTTTTCGCTGTTATGTCAAGACTGGAAGACCCTGATTTCCCTAAGGACTCACCTCTCTCAGAACTTGATATAAGTCTCTTGGAAAAGGCTAAGCTTTACAATGGGGACGAACTAGATATAAGCGGTAAATACGATATCAAGAAGATCAAAGACGAGTCAGATGAAAAAGCGGATCTCATAGAGGGTATGTCAGGCATATCGCCAAGGTTCATAAACGAGGCAATAAATTACTCCATCATGTCCAACAACAGGAAAGGAAAAGACTTCGTGTGGCCTTTGAACGTTTTCAAACACATAGAGGATGAGATGCCTAAGAAAGGAACGATAAAAGACCAGGATATCGAAAGTTACCTGGACAACCTTGAAGCGGTCAAAGAGGAGTATTCCCACAGAGCACAAAACGATGTCAGAAGAGCTATAGCGTATGATGAAGAAGAGATAAGAGAGATGGGTAATAAGTACCTTGATGAAGTAGCGGCATACATAGATGACACCACTTTAAAAGACGAATTCACTGAGCAGAGCCGGGAACCGGACAAGAAGTTCATGAGAGACGTCGAAAAAAAGATAGGTATAAGGAAGGACATGAAAGATAGTTTCAGGAGACAGATATCGAACTGGATAGCAAGGAGAGCCAGAAAGGGCAAAACACTTGATCCCACTGAAAACGAGAACTTGAGAAAGGCTATTGAGATGAAATCGTGGGAGGACAAAAAACAGAACATAAATCTGTCAGCACTGATCAAGAAATCGGATGATGAGTTAGAAGACTCTGAATGGATAGAAAACCTCAAAAATATAGGTTATTCCGAGGGAGGAGCCAGGGAAGTTCTTAATTATGCAGGTGCGAAGATTGCCAAGGAAGAGATGGAGTGAATACAGGGTGTGGTTAGATGAGTATAGATGACATCCTATCTAAAAACATTGAGAGACTAGAGGAAGAAAAAAAGGGCTCCATGTCCTTTTCGGAATACTTGGAAGAGGTATCCGAAGAACCATCATATGGGTCTCATGCAGCCAAGTATATAGTGGATGCAATAGAATCCGCAGGTACCAGAGAGATAATAGAGGAAGGAGAAGTAAAAGAAAGGTATGCTTTTTTTGATGACCCCTACAATGATGGGAAAAACGCTGTTCTTGGAAATACGGACGAGCTTAATTCTTTTGTTGAAGACATCAAGAAGATGGCTGAAGGAACCGGAAGCCTAGACAAAATGCTCTGGGTAGTAGGTCCAACTGCAACAGGAAAATCAGAACTCAAAAGGTGTATTGTCAACGGTCTGAAAACGTATTCACAGACCGATGAGGGGAAAAGGTACACACTTGCATGGCGGACAGATGAAACATCGAACATAGGGCCCATAGGTTTTGGATCTAAATCGAAGATATATGGTAGTGAGGGTGAATGGGTGAAGAGCCCTGTGCAGGAGAACCCGTTAAAACTTCTCTACTCTGACATAAGGGAAGAGTTTATCTCGCATTTAAAACAAGAAAAAAACCAGGATCTACTTGTTGATGGAGAGGTATCACCCTTTGACAGGAAATTTTTGGAGGAAAAAGGCAAGGATGGATACAGAGATCTCTTTGATTCCAAGGATGAATTGAAAATCGTTGATTACGTGGTGGAAAGAGGTCACGGTATAGGGATACTTCAGTCAGAGGAGGAGGGAACACCTAAACAGAGGATGGTCGGTGCCTGGAAGGGAGATCCTTCTGACATAAGAAAATACGGTAGGGGAGATCCACGGGTTTTTGAATACAGCGGTGTTTTTTCACAGGGCAACAACGGCCTAACCATACTTGAAGATGTTGTGCAACATAAAGATGTTTTACAGAAGCTTTTAAACATTCCAGAGGAAAAACAGGTCGAAATAGGCGATGCGATGAGCATGGACCTTGACACAGTTATAATGTTGATATCCAATCCTGATCTTGAATACAACCTTTCAAAAAGCCAGGATTTACGTGAAAAAGATCCTTTCAGAGCTTTGAAAAGAAGAATGAAAAAACACGAGTTCGGATACCTGACAAATTACAGCCTTGAAACCGAGCTTTTGAGGAGGGAGATATCCTCTGAGTACAGGGTTTGGGAGTATAAAGACGAGGAAGATAAACAGGAAAAGATCGCTAAATCGCTTTTTATGGAGGTGAGTGACAGAGAAGTAGAGATAGCACCGCATACTTTAGAAGCAGCTGCGATGTATGATATAGTCACGAGATTAGAGGATGACATGGAGCTATCTGATGATGTTGAAGGCGTTAAGGATGATTTCACTGTTTTGGACAAAGCGATACTTTTCGACAAAGGATTCTTAAAGAGAGGACTGAAAAAACTTGAGAAGGATTGTTTCAAGTTTAGTGGAAAGAAAGACGGGAAGACAGGTGTGCCTGTTACATACACAAGGGAAAAACTTCTTGAAAAGATCGAAAGTAAGGAAGGAAAACATTCCGACATTTTGATGCCATCTGACATCGTAGAGGCCTTGTCGGACGCAGAAAACCTTTCTAAGAGCTCAATATCTGAAGAAGAGGTTTCAGAATACCAAAAAATGGATGAAATCGTGAATAAATATATTATAGAGAAACAAGAAGAAGACATTCTTGAAGCTCTTTTACATGATATGAAGCCATCTGAACAAGAGATTGTCAACTACGTTGAGTCGGTGGCAGAATGGTACGAAGAAGAGGAAGGAGGAGATGCAGACGATGTTTTCATGAGAACATTTGAGATGGAAGAGCTTGAGATGTTCGGATCAGAGGACTACAAAGGCGTAGAACCCTCTGAAGAGGTCGAAGAATTCAGGGAAAAGGAGATATATGACGGGATAAGGAAGCTTGCCAGGGAGAAGGAGGATGAATTTGTTTTCTCCGAAGACGTGACTGAGATCGAGGTCTTGAAGGAAAAAGTGGTGGAGAACAGTTGGTCCACCGTTTTCAGAAAATGGAGGAATTTTGATCCGAGCAGGTGGAGAAGTCCTCCTGGAGGAACCGATACAAAAGAGGTGAAAGCTAAGGCCATAGAAAACATGGTGGAAAAGCTAGGATACACCGAAGAATCAGCTGAAATAGCGTCCTACAACGTTATATCCGAGATAATCGGAACTCTGCAGCATAAAACTTCGTCAGATATACGGATTAATTGGGAATAAATCATGGGAATTAGAGAAGATTACAGGCGGTTTAAGAAGATAGGGAAAAAACAGAGACAGGATCTTACCGAGTTCATCAAGAAGGGAGATCTAGTTGGGAACTCCGACTCGATAAATATACCTATAAAAATTGTTGATCTGCCGGAATTTGCTTACAGCAGTATCGATATGGGAGGTGTTGGTCAAGGCAAAGGAGAAAATGGCCAGCCAAAACCGGGACAACCCGTAGGGAAACCTCAGAAAGAAGATGGTGATGGTGATGAACCAGGTGATGAATCAGGTGAACATGGTTACTACGACATGGATCCAGAGGAATTCGCTAAAGAACTTGAGAAAGAACTAGAGCTTCCGGAGATGGAGCCAAAGGGTAAAAAAGTCAAGGAAGAGAATCTAGGCGCCTACAAGGAAAGAGCAAGAAACGGTCCGAGGGCGAATCTGGATATGGATCACCTTTTCAAAAAAGGTGTTCAAAGAGCTATAGCAGGATTTTATGATGAGGAGTACATAAAAGAAGCTTTGAAGGTAAAAGACCAGGATTTAGATTCTGTTTATCGCCATATATTGACCGAGAAGAATTACAATATCCCTTTCTCAAAGCTGAAGATGATAGCAGAAAAAGTCGATGATGAAGAAATCTATGATGATTTTGAGGAGCTTGATGATAACTATACCGGTATTTCAAGGTTTGACATAGTTCAGGAAGCTATTACAAATATAGAAGTAAGTCCAGAGGATGAAAGGTACAAGCATCCGGAGATAAAGAGAGAGTACGAGAAGAACGCTGTTGTTGTGAATATTAGGGACTGCTCAGGATCGATGGGAGAGAAGAAAAGAGATCTTATCAAGAGGGTTTTCGTACCTCTTGACTGGTATCTACAGGGAAAGTATGAGAACGCAGAATTCGTATACATAGCTCACGATCATTCAGCAGAGGAGGTTCAAAGGAACGAGTTTTTCACCATGAAATCTTCAGGCGGTACAAGGGTTTCATCGGCTTATGAGGTTGCAAAGGAAATCCTTGATGAAAAGTATCCCTGGAGCGAGTGGAACAGGTACGTATTCGCCGGAGGAGATGGAGAAAACTACAGCGATGACACCGTGAACAAGATGGTTCCGCTTATGGAAGATATAGATGCCAACTACCATGCATATGTACAAGTAAAGCCTAACGGAAAAGGCTATGCTGATCTTGCCTCGGATCTGGAGGAACATTACTCGAAAGAGAACCTTGCAGTATCAAATGTGGAGTCCGCCGACGATATCATGTTCGCGATATACAACATATTATCAAAAGAAGGAGGAGGTGAATAGAGATTTCATACGAAGATAACATGATCAAGGAGAAAGCTGAGAAACTTGCAGATACTGAACAGGATATCCACGAGCTTTCATCGAAGTTCGGTCTTGAACCATACGAGATCAATAACTGGCTCGTCGATTACGATGACATAAACAAGCTTAGAGCATATGGAGGATTTAAGGAGAGGTATCCTCACTGGAGATGGGGTATGATGTATGATAAGATATCGAAGGAGAGCAGGTATTTTAACTCGGCTCCTTACGAGATGGTTATAAATTCCGATCCTTCACACGCTTATCTTCAGGAATCAAACGATGAAGTGGTTCAGAAGTTAGTGATGGCTCACGTGGATGCTCACTCCGATTTTTTCGCGAATAATAAATGGTTTAAACTTTTATCAGACGCTCCTTCTGCAGTTGAAAAACTTTCAGAACATGCTGATAGGATAAAGAAGTATATGAACGACCCGGAAATAGATCGATCCGAAGTAGAGAGATGGATTGACAATATTTTGACCATAGAGTACAACATAAATCAGTACAGACCCGAGACTTATATCAAGGAACTTGTTGAAAGAGATGAAGAAGCCAGAGATATGAGGGAGGTTCTGAAGGATAAGGGCTTCTCCGATGATGTTATAGACGAAGTATTCAACACTGAAGGATACGTTGATGAGGATGTTAAAGATAAGAGGAAAGGGGTACCGGAAGAACCTGAAAGAGATCTTCTGAAGTTCTTGGAACAACATGGTATGGCTTATGATGAGGAAGAGGGAAGAGCTTTTGAGATGGAGGAATGGCAGAAAGATGTTATCAGAATGATAAGGGCTGAAAGTTTTTATTTCGCTCCTCAGAGAATGACAAAGACCATGAACGAAGGTTGGGCAGCTTACTGGCACACGAAAGCGATGGCAGATGAAAAATTTGCCGAGGACGATGAATTCATAAAGTTCGCGATGACTCAGTCAAAAGTTATCAGCGGCGGCGTATCAAACCCTTATAAGATAGGGAAAGAGTTATGGGAGTATCTGGAGAAAAAAGAGAACAGAAAAGAAATTTATAGCAAGTTATTAAACGTTGAAGGAGTCAATGAAGATAATATACATTCTAATGTGGATTTTGAAAGTGTTTATGATAGTTTGATAGATGAAGATCTTGTTGATATCAGATTTGAGAACGTTGAAAGGATTTTTGACAGAGAGGAATTCATAGATGAGAACTACATGGATGTATACAGGAAACTTTACAGGGTTTACAGCGAAATACCTGATGAGGGGATCGAAAAAGAAGATTTCTTAGATATGATAAAAGATGTTGATCAAGGATTACTGGATGAGATAGAACTTGGGAATGAAATGAGGGTTGTTAAACCTGAAGACGTCAAAAAATCTTTGGATAGTTTTGTTGATGTGGAGGATGAGCCCTGGAGACTTCTTAATTATGAGGGAATGGCCTCAAGGCATTACTGTTTCAACGATAAGAACTCCCTAGGATTTCTGAGAGACATTACTGAAGAGGAACTTGATGATATATCAAGGATTGAGGGTACCGAAGACATTTACAGTAGTGTGAAGGAAGCTATCAAAGATGTGGATAAATCAGTTGGATGGAACAGGATGTACGAGGTAAGATCGAATTACAACGACTCAAGGTTTATAGATGAATTCCTTACACAGGAGTTCGTGGATAAAAACCAGTACTTCGCTTATGAGAACTTAACTGATGGAGAAAACCATATCCCGGTAGCAACAAGCACAGAAGCGGAAGATGTTAAGAAGAAGATGTTGTTAAAAACCGTGAACTTTGGTAAACCCACGATAAAAGTTAAGAACGGAAATTTCAACAACAAAGGAGAGCTTTTACTGGAACACGACTACAACGGTATTGAGATGGATTTGAATAAAGCAGAAGAAACACTAAAATTTGTTTACAATCTCTGGGGAAGGGATGTACACCTCAAAACAATTGTAAAGGAGAGGGATAATGAATACATAGAAGAACTTCAGAGAGAGGTCAGCAAGATAGTGATGGCTTCAAGACAGGGTATGAAACTTGATGATATCAGTCTGCCGGTACCAAGAGAAAAGGGTTTAAGGATAACCTTTGATGGCGAGAAAATAAAATGCAAAGATATTCCATGGGAAGAAGTGAGAGAAATATCAGCTGACGAGATAGATTACAGCACCATACCCGATAAGTGGACTATATAAACCGGAAAAAACTTTATAAGTTAAGTTTGTAAATAAATTATATAGAAAGATAAACAATCATTAGTTAAATATAGAATGTGGTAAAAAAATGGAAAATAGTTATGTTTTTGAGTCTGGTGATGGCTACTTCGAACTGGAAAAAGATCTTGAAAACGAGGACGTGGAAGAAATCGTAGAAAACCTTGAGGAAAGATACGGGTTTGAAGTGGACAAATCTGGCGGGATATACCATCTGTCGAATGAAAATGTAGAAATCAGTTATGCGGAAGGAAAAGCAAGTTTCCGTGCAGAGGCTGATGTAAAACCTGATGAATGGCTTCAAGAAGGCATAGCAGCTATGCTCGAAGGTAAAAACGTACCAGTGGATTTAGATTACTTTTCAGAAGAGGAAACTTATCTACAGGTTCTAGATGAGATGGATTATTCGGTTTCTCTTGATAGGGATGAAAGAGAGTACGATGAAGGAGTCGCAATCAGGACATCTCCGAAAACCTGATCCTTTTTTTTTGGGTTAATAGTTAAAACTCTCTGTTTTAAAAATAATCTTCATGGTGAACATCGCCGATCTATGCGTTGAGACATCCGAAGGAAGAGGAAAAAATAGCATAGAGGAAATCCTAGAATTTGCTGAAAAACTTGGAATAGGTTTTTTGGGCATATGCGACAGGGAAGACAGTATCAAAGATATGGATAGGTATTTGAAAAAGATCGAAAAGGTTGATAGTAAGACGGATGTACGTGTTTTAAAGGGAATAAAGATTTCTACGAGTAAAGTGAAGGAACTGAATGATAAGATTTCGGGTTTGAGGGACAAGGTTGAGATCCTGGTAGTAGAGGGTAACGGTTATAGGATAAACAGGAAAGCATCTGAAGATTCAAGGATAGATATCTTATTAAACCCTGAGAAAGGAAGGAAGGATCCTGGTATCGATCATGTTTTGTCAAAAAAGATGGAGAAAAATCAGGTTATGTTGGGGATTGGATGGAGAAAATTATTGAGGACAAAAGGGAAAAAAAGAGCTCAGATACTATCTCAGATAAGGAGGCAGTTGAGACTTCATGAAAAGTTCAGTTTTGGCATATGCATCGTATCGAACTCCAGGGATAAAATGGAGATGAGAAAACCGTTGGACATGACGGGTCTAGGCGTAATATTGGGTTTGGATGAGGAAAAATCAAGAAAAATGGTATCAAGAAACCCTATGAATATTGTTGAAAGATCTGAAAAAGTTCTTTCAGATAATTTTGTGATGCCTGGAGTTGAGGTGGTTGATGATGAGTCTTAAGAGACTTCCTCCTTCCATGAGAAAAAAGCAGAGGTACATTGTCTGTAAAATCGAGTCTGAAAAGATCTTCGATATAGGGGATATAGTTGGATGTCTGTGGAAGAACATGCTAGAATTTCTCGGTGAAAAAGGGGTTTCAGAGGCTGATCCATGGATAATGAAGGATCTTTTCTATAGAGACAAAAAAATTTTTGGTATAAAAACAGGGAAAAACAGTGTAGAAGATATAAGAACTTGCTTAGCCCTTATCACAGATATAAACGATGAAAAAGTTTGTATACATGTTAAAGGAGTGTCAGGAACACTGAAGGCTGCTAGGAATAAGTTTGTGGATTGAAATCAATCATCAAGGTTCTCAAGTACTATCGCTGGAAAAACTTTTTCGACACCTTCTATAGTACCTATCTTTTCAGAGATTATTTTTGACAGCTGTTCGCCAGTTTCAGCCCATATTGTGGCCATTACTGTGTGATCGCCGCTCGTTATGGAAACATCCTTGACATTCTCTAAACATTTGATTTTTTCCGCTATCTCCAGAAAACACTCTGGCGCGGTATTTATCCCGGTTATTGACACAATGTTATAGCCAAGGATTCCCGGATCGATATCGATGGTGTATTTTTTGATAGCTCCTCTGTCTTCCAATTTACTGATTCTTTTCCTTACCGCTGTTTCGCTCATATCTAATACTTTAGCTATTTCGGTGAAGGGTCTCCTAGAATTTTCTTCCAACAATTCCAGTATCTTTCTGTCTTTATTATCCATTGTTACAAAAATTGTGTTATAGTCTTTTTAAAACTTTTTGTTTTGAATATCGAACTAAAATTAGTGGAAAAGTATATAAATATGTGAGGATATAACGAAAGTAGGTGAATAAAATGATAGAAGTAGGTGAAAAAGCACCGATTTTTCAAGAAAATGCTTATTTTCCAAAAGACAGTCAGATTAAAAAACTGAACTCAAACAACTACAAAGGGAAGTGGATGATATTAACATTCCATCCCGGAGATTTCACATTTGTATGTGCGACCGATCTTGAAGGATTCGCAGAGAGATATGAAGACTTCAAAAAAGAAAACGCTGAGGTATTTGCTGTTTCAACAGACACTGTTTTCTCACACAAAGTCTGGTACGAAACATCGGAGAGAGTCAACAAAATCCAGTACCCTATGGTAGAAGATATCAAGAAAAAAATATCTAGTGCATTCGGATTTTTAGGAGATGACGGGATGACACAGAGAGGAACCGTTATAATAGATCCTGAAGGGGTTGTACAGTATATATCATCATTGAACAACAGACTAGGAAAGGACGTAGACCATATTTACAATGCGTTCAAAGGATTGAAACACATATATGATAATCCCGGAACTAGTGATAAGTTCGATGTGATACCGGCATGTTGGGAAGATGGCGATGAACCTCTACACATAAACGTTCCTGAAGATGTAGGAGAGTACTGAGGTGATAAAAAATGAAAGAAGAAAATAGGATGCCTTTGATAGGCGATAAGTTTCCTGAGTTGAAGGTAAAAACAAGTCATGGGGATATAAACCTTCCAAAAGAGTATAAGGGTAAGTGGTTTATCCTTTTCTCACATCCCGGTGACTTCACACCAGTTTGCACCACGGAATTCTACTCTTTCCAGAAAAGATACGAAGAGTTCCGTGAGCTTAACACTGAACTGATAGGTCTAAGTATAGATCAAGTTCACAGTCATTTGAAGTGGACTGAGTGGATAAAAGACAACCTAGAAGAAGAGATAGAGTTTCCTATAATAGCTGATGGAAACGGAAAAGTAGCAGAAAGACTTGGTTTAATCCACAGTGAAGGGGATACAGCAACAGTAAGAGCAGTATTTATTGTTGATCCAAAGTCTAAAATCAGAGCTATCCTTTACTATCCTGCTGAACTTGGCAGGAATATGGATGAGATAGTTCGGATGATCAAAGGATTCCAGAAGTCCGAAAAGGAGGGTGTAGCAATACCAGCTAACTGGCCAGAAAACGAGATTGTAGGGGATGATGTGATACTTCCGCCTGCATCCAGTGAAAAAGAAATTAAGAAGAGGGATAAACAGGAAGAAAAAGGAGAAGTCAAGTGCTATGACTGGTGGTTCTGTCATAAAGAATCCTAATACACTAAGATGAAACCATATATGAGGTGATCAATATGGATTACAAAAAATATCTTGAAGAATGGTTTAAAGATGAAACGGAAGAAGCAGGCCTTTACATGGGCATGGCAAGACAAGCGGAGAGAGAAGGATATCCAGAGATAGCTCGTCAATTAAGAGAAACCGCTATACAAGAAGCAGAACATGCAGGTATAGCGGCTGAATTAGCAGGAAAGATAGGGAAGACCAAAGAGAACCTTGAAAAAATGACAGAAGGAGAAGGAGAAGCAAATTCAGTTAGAATGAAGGTAGCTGAAGATCAAGAGGGAGAAGCAAAAGCTTACCTGATTGTTACAGCGAAAGATGAGGCAAGGCATAAAAAAGCCCTTGAAGGTCTGAAGGAAAGGTTGTAAAACACCTTTCCTTTTCAAGATATAACACTGTTATATTCAAATGTTTGTCAAAAACAGACCACAAAATACCGTCCTTTATTTAAAGTTTGAGAAAAAATTTTTGGTTAATTCTGAATTAATGGTGAATTCATCATGCAGCTAGGAAATCAAAATATGCAGTATGACAGAGCTAAGACAATTTTTAGTCCTGATGGAAGGCTTTTCCAAGTAGAATATGCTAGAGAAGCTGTTAAAAAAGGTTCAACTTCTATTGGGATGACTTATAAAAACGGAGTACTACTTATAGCTACTAGGAAGACTCCTAAATTACAGGCAAGGAATCCTGAAAAGGTATTTAAGGTGGATGATCACCTTGGTGTTTGTACTTCCGGACTTGTAGCTGACGGAAGGGTTCTTGTTGATGAAGCTAGGGAGAAAGCTCAACAAAACAGGATGACCTTCGGAGAACCGATAACGGTTCAGTCACAGGCAAAGTTTCTTGCGGATATAAAGCAGAGATTCACACAGTATGGTGGTGTTAGGCCTTTTGGTCTTGCTATGCTTACAGGAGGAATAGAGAACGGTGAAACTGAACTTTACCAGTCGGATCCTTCAGGTATCTTGAAGGAGTGGAAGGCTGTAGCGATAGGAAAAGGCAGTGAAAAAGTAATGAACATCTTTGAAGAAGAATATGAGGAAAACATGGAAGAACACGATGTCATAAATCTCGCTGTAAAGGTTCTCAAGGAAGTAGATGAGGAACTAGAAGCTGAGAACATCGAGTTATGTTTGATAAATGAGAAGGACATGTTCAGAAGAGTCGAACCGGAAGAACTTAGAGAGATGGATGTAGGATTTTAGAACACTTTGAGGTGGAAAGATGGCTGATGACTCTATAAAAGTAGATTATAAGGGGGATAAAGATTTTGAAATTCTTGTTAAACCCGATGAATCATTGGATTACAAGGAGGGAAAAATAGAAAACTTTGAAAAAGTCCTCTTTGTCAGAGAAGTGTTCACCGATTCAAGCGCTGCTGAAAGAGCATCAGCTCAACAATTAGAGGATGAGTTCGGCACTTCGAATGTACTTGAAGTTGCAAAAATCATTTTTGAGAGAGGGAACCTGCAGCTTACCGCTGAGCAAAAGAACAAAAAGAGGGAGGAGAAAAAGAAAAGGATTATTTCTATGATATCCAGAAGGGCTATGAACCCTAAAACCAATTCACCTCACCCTCCACAAAGAATAGAGAACGCTATAGAAGAAGCAGGAGCGAACATCGATGCGATGAGAAGTATAGAAGAACAGTTTGATGAGATAGTCGAAGCTATCAGGCCGATAATACCAATCTCGATGGAAGAAAAAGAGTTCGCAGTGAAGATACCCAACGAATACGCTGGAAAGTGTTATGGTAAGATAAAAACACAGGCAAAAGTATTGGAAGAAGAGTGGGGCGACCAGGGATTCATGGCGAAATTAAAGATGCCTGCAGGAGCTAAAAAACAGCTTGAATCCGATCTTCAGAAGATCTGTAAGGGCAAAGCCACGATAAAGGATCTATGAAAACAGTAAAATGCGGTGAAGACGTTCTCAGATTTGAAGTTGTCCTTTCTCAGAGAAAATTCTCTACGGAAAAAAACAGTGTCAATCTTTCGAACTATGATATCGAACACCTCAGAAGGATTTCTGATTCTAAGAGTTTCTGCGATGAGGCAGCAGAAAATTCCGTGGAAAAACTGTTGGAGAAACAAATACTACCTTTTATACAAGATTCTTATAGATCATTAAATAAAGAAGTGGTTGAGAAAGAGATCGGAGAGGCTTTCAGTTCACACCTCTACGTTTTTGCCAATGAATGAGATCATTCCACAACTTTAACATCATCTATTCTTCCGTCTCCATCCAAGTCCTGTCCCATAACTATCCTTCCCCAGTGCTCCTCCTTGTCATAATCCCTAAGGATTTTCTCATTTTTCTCAGCAAGTCCCTTAACAGCTGCTCTTGTACCCTTGTTCCTTATACCTGCAACAACCACTATGAAATTATCGTCATAGCTCGGATGCCTGATTTTATTGATCACTCCTATTGAAGCCTCGTGGTAAGTTTCTCCTGTTCTTCTGGAAGTAATAGCTCTGTATGGAAATTTTTCCATATCGAACCTCACAGGCAGATAACCGTTTATCTTGGAGGTCAAAAGGTTGGTCAATGGACCGCCCACAAGAACCAGGTTGTTATCCTCCTCTAAAATATCGATCTCCGTGTCCAGTACAACTTTGGATGCGTCAAAATGTCCTAAATTACCAAGTTTACATGCTAAGTCGATTGCAAGATGTCCATCTCGTCCTCTTACCTGGTTGGGGCCATGAGGATCTGGTGAACCAACTGCAATTTTCATGTCTAGAGTTCCATCACTGATAAAAGGCATGAAGAAATTTTTTAGATTCTCGTACTCTTGTACGAAACGATTATCCACGGGTAATTCCTTTGTACCAGGTATTTCATAGGCGAAAGAATCGGCTGAAGGTCTATAAAATTTTGCAAGTGAACCGCCTCTGAACTCTTCGGTGACCTTCTCTATTATTCCTCTTGACTCCATCATTTTTATGTGGTAATGGATGTTCTGCTCCGAGATACCGAGATTTTTTGCAAGGTTGGAAGGATAGTCAGCGTTTTTTGAAAGTTCTTCGAGTATATCAAGTCTTGTCCGATTTGAAAGAGCGTTTAAACTATCTAAATCGTCTATCAATTTAGTATCCTTGGAAAAACTCCCTTTTTTTGTTTCCTTTATTAGCCTAGCCATCAATTAAAAATTATTTTTTAATATATTAAAAACTTTTTTAGAAAGGTTTTTTATCTTCAAGAAAAGAAATCAGAAAACACCGATGTGCGGGATAATAGGTTATGTTGGTGAAGGCGATGTCAAGCAGATAATAGAAGAAGGACTATCAAAACTTGAATACAGAGGCTATGACTCCGCTGGAATCGCAAAGGTTCTAGAAAACAAGATTTTCTGCAAAAAAGAAGTTGAAGGCATAAAAAAACTTTTCTCCGGTTTTGAATCATTTGATAATGTTAATGCGGGTATGGGTCATACAAGGTGGGCAACACATGGAGCTGTTTCAGAAAAAAACGCTCATCCACACCTTTGTTGTGAAGGAGAAATAGCTGTAGTTCACAACGGTATAATAGAAAACCATAAAGAGATTAGAGACAGCTTGGGACAACACGATTATATCTCAGAAACTGATTCTGAAGTCGCAGCACACTTCATAGAGGAAAAAATGAAAGAAGGGAAAACTATTTTAGAAGCCCTTGAAGCTTTAAGGGATGTAATTGAAGGTACTTTTGCTATTTTAGTTGTAAAAAGAGCTGAAGAAAAGATATTTGTATGCAAGGAGAAATCACCTATCGCACTTGGTATAGGTGAAAACGGAAATTATGTGGCATCAGACATCTATGCTTTCTCAGGTTTCACGGAAAGATCTATATTCCTTGAGGATGGGGACCTAGCGGTTGTTGAGCAAAACAGCTTGAAAATCTTCGATAAAAAAGGCAATATCGTGGAAAGACAGATCAAAGATTTTGAATGGGAGGAAAGAAGAGATCTGGATGATGAACACGACCACCATATGATAAGAGAGATTCAAGAACAACCAGACGCCGTAAAAAGACTTTTGGATTCCTATGAAACTTTCCAAAAAGAATTTTTTGAAGAGATCGCTGAGAAGATAAATTCTAGTGATAAAATAATTATCACGGGTTCAGGATCCTCTTTTCACTCTTCGATGGTCGGTGCAAAACTCTTGAGAGATATTGGTATCAATGCTAGAGCTATTGTAGCATCTGAATTTGATGAAACAGATGTTATGGAGGACACAGTAGTTTTGGCCGTGTCTCAATCCGGAGAAACCATGGATGTTTTGGATGCTATTGATGTAGCAGATGAAATTGGTTGCGATATCCTATCTATAGTGAACGTACCTCACTCAAGCATTCAGAGGAAATCCGATATATCTATAGAGATACTTGCGGGACAGGAAATTTGCGTTGCATCCACTAAAACTTTCACAAACCAACTTGTTACCTTTTACCTTATCTGTAAAGAACTTGGAAAAGACATAAAATTTGAAAAACTGGTTGAAGATATTGAAAAGACTTTAGAGAGAAACCAAGAGATATCAAAGGCCGTCGCGAAAAACATAAAGGATGAAAACGATCTATACGTCTTGGGAAGAAATAAATACTTTCCTATAGCGAAGGAGATAGCTCTGAAACTCAAGGAGATATCCTACATCCATGCAGAGGGTTTGAGAGGAGGAGAACTGAAACATGGAACACTCGCACTTATAGAGGAAGGCACACCCGTCGTTTCTTTGATACCTGAAAAGGACAGTGGCATAGTTTCTAATGTAGAGGAGGTCGAATCAAGAGGGGCTAAAAGCTTGAGGACTTCACCTTTTTACGGATGTTTTGAGCTACCTGAATCCGATTTTTTACCTATTTTGTTCTCTATAACAGGTTTTATATTGACTTATCACACCGCATATGAGAAGGATCTCCCCATAGACAAACCCAGAAATCTTGCGAAATCAGTCACTGTCAGATGACAAGTTCTAAGAATCAGGTTCTAGAATTATGACCTTTGCATCAGTGGAGCTCTCAACTTTTCTCTTGAACTCCTTGGGATCTGCTTCTGTGTTACCGATCATGTTGTAATGTATAGGTATCACGGTATCAGGTTTTATCGTTTTTACAGCCTCTACAGCTTCTTTTACGTCCATGGTGTATGTACCGCCTATAGGCAGGAGGGCTACATCTATTTCTTCCTTTTCCAGGGACTTCATCTCCCCAATCATGTCTGTATCTCCTGCATGGTATATCTTTGTTCCATCCATCTCTATTATCACGCCCATCCCTTCTCCTCTTGGATGAAAGGGTTCACCAGGATTCCTGAACCTCTTATCGTTGTAGGCGTGTACCGATTTTATAGAAACACCTTTAACAAAATGCTTTTCACCTATATCGATTATCCTTACCTCGAAGTCGAACTGTCCTATATCACATCCTTTCTTAGCGACAAGAACAGAGTTCTCTCTTGAAATTTGGTTGATCGCTTCAGGATCGAAGTGGTCGAAATGAGGGTGGGTCGCTACAATTATATCAGCATCTCCATAATTTTTCGTGAAAGTATCTGAGAAGGGATCTATGTATATCCTCTTTGAACCTTCTAACTTCACTGATGCATGGTTTATCCAGTAGACCTGAACATCCCCTATAAAAGTCGCGGTCATACAATTAGGTTTGATGCGATCCTTTTTATTTTTAAACACTGTAACTGTTTTCCAAAAAGTAGACCAGTACAGCACCTGTTAAAGCGGAGAGAAACATCAAGTAAGGATTTAATCCTGTGTGAACAACGTTCATAATTTCTATGTAGGGCAGTCTTAATGAACCAAACACCAAACCAGTGAGGAAAGCTATTGTGCTCTGTTCAAACCTGTCAAAAAGAAATGAAAGTAGTTTAACGATTGAAAACAAGGATAAAACTCCTCCTGATATGAAAACCAGTATCTCCACTATGTTGTTGTGAAAGTTGCTTACTATGTCCATAACGGTTTCGTACTGCCCCATTATTAGAAGCAAAAGAGATCCCGAGATACCGGGCAGCATCAATGCAAGTACGGATATGAAACCCGAGATAAATAGTAAGTGGAGTCCTTGCAGATTAAATGTTTGGGTTAATCCGCTGAAAAAAAATGTGATGAAGAAACCTACCAAACCAAGAATAGAGTTCTTTAGGCTGTACTTAGAGACCTTCAAAAATATTTTTATAGCTGATGCCAGGATCAAACCGAAGAAAAAACTGAAAGTAATGGCTTTCCACTGGTTAATTGCGAAAACCATTAGGTTGGCAACAGAGATTATAGAAACCGCTGTACCGATACCTAGAGGTATAAAAAAGCCGTAATCTATGTCTTTGATACCTTTTTTTGCTTTCTCAAAATCTGCTCTAAGGATATAAAAAGGTATTTTTAGGTCGATGGCATCGATAGAACAGATTAATCTTTCATAAATCCCTGTGATAAATGCAATAGTGCCTCCTGAAATACCTGGAATTGTCTGGGCTATACCTATCAAAATACCTTTGAAAAACAACTTTAATCTTTCCTTTTTACCCATACAAACACTTTTTTCCCGAATGAAATATAAAAAACCGTAGTTAACTATTAAGTGATAACAATGCGACCTGTTAATTTTTCCTCGAAATTCATACCCGAATACTCAGGCATGAAACTTTCTCTGGAATACATGGAGAGAAATTTTAACGGTATCATAGAACCGCTTTATGGACCTGAAAGCAAGGAGGATTTCGATTTTATGGATGTAGATATTATGGTGGAAGATGTTGAACAGAGCATAAATGAGTTTGTTGGAGAAAAGTATATAGCTGAGTCTGTAAAGATGTATCTTTTTGAAGGGCCTTGCGGATACTTTTCAACAGATGACCCAGTTTTTGCCAGGATTTTCGACCAACAGGGAAGGAATTTGGAGGCTATGGCAGCCTCTATTTATCTAAAAAATTCTCAGGCAATTATCGCAGATTTAATGTACAAGTGTAAGGATGATGGAGATATATTGACCCCGATGAAGCCTGGTCGTGTGATAGCTGATGTTTATCAGTTGGACATGGAATCATCTGAACTGATCAAGAGTTTTTTTGAGGAAGAATTCCCGGAAGAAAGGTTTATGGAGTATTAGTTATGATAATCCGTTCAAGTTTTAACTCTTGGTTTTAAACGAATAAAATATGATAGATGATGAGTGGAGAAAGAAGCTTTTGAAGAGACAGTACCGTTTAGTTGGCAATCATTCTGCTGTTTCCACATGTAATTGGATGAAAAAATGTCTTAGATGCGAAAGCTGTTGCTACAAGCAGCAGTTCTATGGTATTAAGAGCCACAGATGTTTACAGATGACACCTGCACTTACTTGTAACCACAGGTGTCTCCACTGCTGGAGGGATACATCTCACTTTTCTACTAAGTGGGAGGGACCGGTAGATGAACCGGAGAGAATTGTCGAGGAAAGCATAGAGAAACACAGGGAACTACTCTCAGGTTTTGGCGGTAATGAAGATGTCTCTGAAAAAAGGTTGGAAGAGGCGATGAACCCTAACCAGGTAGCAATATCTCTGACAGGCGAACCAATGATGTATCCAAAGATAGATAGGTTGGTGGAAGAGTTTGACAAAAGAAACTTCTCCACTTTTCTGGTCACTAACGGGACCTTTCCTGAAAGGATCAAAGGTTTCGAGATAAATCCGACTAACCTATACATATCGTTGGAGTCAACAAACAAGGAATCCTATGAGAGGTTCAACAATCCTGTGGAAGAAGGTATGTGGGATAAACTGATGGAATCATTGGATATTATCAAGGATATGGATTCAAGAACGGTTTGCAGGATTACAGCGGTCAAAAACCACAATACAAAAGATCATGAAGGATTTGTAGAACTTATAGAAAAAGGAGATTTTGATTTTGTGGAGGTAAAGGGTTTTATGCATGTGGGCGACGCCATGGAAAGATTGGAAAGAGGTTGCATGCCTGAACACGACGAAGTTAAAGAATTCGCCCAAAAAATTTCAGGAAATTCGAATTATGATTATAGAGATGAAAATAAGTCATCGAGAGTAGTACTACTCAAAAAAAGTTGATTCACTTCTCTATTATTTTTCCGCCAGGTTCTTCCTCCAGGAATATCTGTGCCTGAAACTTTTTTATAGTGAGATTTCTCTTCCTCCACGCATCCCGATTTAAACCTGCTTTTACACAGGTATTCGATAGGAATTCCTCGGCATCCCACTGATTGTCTTTAGCGACCTGTGGAAGAAGTAAACCTGTTCTGAAACCTGAACTTACTATCAAACCATCTTCACCGATTTCGATTTTTTCTATGAGCTGTTCATCTTTTTCATAAACAATCTCTTCGGGTTGTGTCAGGATACTTAATTCTATACATACTTGATCGATTTCTTCTTCGGTTACAGGAGAAAAACGAGGGTCCTCTGTAGCTGCTTTAATAGAAGAGTCTTTTATAGCTTTTCCCAGTTCCATTAAAGGCCTAGGAAAACCTATACATCCTTTGAGCTCTCCATCTTTTGTCAGTGTTGTGAAAACACCTCTTTTCTGTTTTAAGAAATTGTCTTTATAGCTTTTCTGTTTAGATTTTTCCCTGAACAATCCTTCGATGGTTTCCCTGGCCAGTTTTACCGATTTTACTCCCTGCTCTCTTGAAAGTTTTTTCATGGTCAAAAATTGGATTCAGATGTTAAAACTCTTTTTACTATTAACCTCTTTTTAATAATGAAACCCAAAAATTGTTTATGAAGAAAGCGTTTTTTTACGAAGAGTTGGAGGATAAAAAGGCAAGGTGTAACACTTGCCCAAGGAGATGTATCTTGGAAGATGGAGAGATAGGTTTTTGCGGTATTAGAAAGAATTTGAGAGGAAAAATAAATCTTCTGACTTATGGGTTGCCTGTATCTAGTTCAGTAGATCCCATAGAGAAAAAACCTTTTTTCCACTTTGCACCGGGTACTGATGTCTATTCTATAGCAACAATGGGCTGCAATCTGAGATGCAAGTTCTGTCAGAACTATTCTATATCCTATGGATGGTCTGAAATCGAAGGGATTAATTTATCACCTGAGAAAGTTGTTAAAAACGCAGAGGACACAGGCTCTAAGGGGATAGCATACACTTACACTGAACCAACCGTTTTCCTGGAGTACTGCCTTGATACGGTCAAAAAAACCGGTGAAAAGACCTTCAATCTTTTTGTTTCCAACGGTTATATGACTAAAGAAGTAGCTGGAAGAGTAGGCGAAAATATAGATGGGATAAACATAGATTTGAAAGGTGGAAAAGAGTTTTACGGGGATTTATGCGATGTTCACGATGATTCACCGATATATGATGCTTTGAAAATCTTGAAAAGGAAAGGAGTTTTTATAGAGATCACTATGTTGATAATCCCTGGTTTCAACGATTCAGAAGAAGAGATAAGGGAGAGAGTGGAGTGGGTGAAGGAAAATTTAGGTAGGGAAACACCAATACACTTCTCTAGGTTCACACCAAGACACAAAATGAGTGATGTACCGCCCACACCTGTAGAAACACTTGAAAAAGCTATGGATATAGCTGATAAAACAGGTATGTTGTATGTTTACTGTGGAAACATTCCCGGACACCAGCGGGAACATACTTATTGTCCTGAATGCGGTAAAGAAGTGATCAAGAGGAGAGGTATGAGGGTTGTAGAAATAAACTTTAACAATTATGGCGGATGTAACAACTGTGGTTGCGAGATAAATATAGGTGGAAAAGACTACATGGATCTTTGATCATAGGTGGAATGAGATGCCTGCATATCCCACGGCATCTGAACCATCCAGTATCTCATTTGAGGAGTAATAGCTCAAAAGTTCTGATTTGAGGTCAAAATCCTTCAAAGTTTGAAGCATCAAAGCAACGCTTTGAGCACCACACATAGTAATTCCTTCTTTTTCAACAGTTTCTATGAGTTCGTAAGGCCTTCTTTCCAAAATATGTTTTATCGCTTTTCTGTCCTTTTCCTCCATGTAATCCCTTATATCAACGCCTTTAGGGGGTTTATCCCCATACCTCGGACCACAGTGGGAAAGATCCGAACTAGCCAGAAAGACAGTTTCGAATCCTTCAACCATCTTATATAATTTTTCAGCGGACTCAACAATTTTTTCTTGGTCTATACCTGACACACCTACAGGCAGAAACTCTAGATCTTTTTTGAAATGCTGAAGAAAAGGCAGTTGAACCTCTATAGAGTGTTCTCTGTCAAAAACATCATGTCTTACTTTGAATTTCCCTTTATCCAGTTCACCGAATATATTTTTTGTTTCACCCAGAGGTGTCCTGTAATCCCTATCATCCAGAAAAATTCCATCAAAATCAGCTGTATGCAGAGTTCCGATTACAACAACTACTTCAGGGATCCCTGATTCAAATAATTTTTTGTATACGTGTGCGGCGCAAGGCCCTGAAAAATCGTATCCTGCATGTGGAACCATCCCTGCTTTGAAACCCTTACTTTCGTTTTTCACTGGTACATCTCCGGGTCCTAGTCTGTGGTTGAAACAATTTTTTATCTTTTCTTCCAGCAGATCTTTTTTGAAAGGGTAAAATCTTCCAGAAGCAACAGGATTTCTTGTTTTCTTCATTTTTCTATTTTTATAGCGTTTGTAGGACAGATTTCAGCCCCTTTTTCGGCTTCATCCTCGTTTTCATCTATATTAACTTCTTTTCTTACCACTGCTTTCCTCTTTTCATTCATCTCGTATACTTCTGGCGATACACTTGTGCATGACATGCAGCCAATGCATTTATCCTCATCGATAATTATTTTCATTGTTGGTACAAACATTGAAGTTTAACTTTACTAAATTAATGGATATATCTATAAAGCATTATTAGAAAGATTTTCGAAACGTGTTAAATCTGTTCTCTTTTTTCTTCGGTAGCTTCCAAGGTATTCAAAGCTTCTTCATGACTCTTTTCAAGTTTTTCAGAGATTTCCATGTTGTTCTTTTTACGGTACTGATAAATCGCTTCGTGAACACCTACAGAAGCAAGTTGAGAACAGTGCATCTTAATATTTGGGAGGTCTCCCAGTTCCTCTGAAATATCTCGGAACTCGAGTTTTTCCGCATCATCCAGACTCTCGCCTTTGACTAGCTCTGTTGCAACTGAAGAAGTAGCTATAGCAGCTCCACAACCAAAAGTCTTGAACTTTATGTCTTCGATTATTTTTACTCCTTTCTTTTCACCTACCTTTAGAAATACTTTCATCAGGTCTCCACATGCAGGGTTCCCTACCTCTATCTCAATATCTTTGTCTTCTAGGTCTCCCATGTTTCTAGGGTTCCTGAAATGTTCCATAACTTTTTCGTTATACATTCAAATCACTCAAATGTTTTTATAGAGCTTATCTGCCTTAGCGATTCAACTATATCAGGCAGAGTTTCTGCAAGTTTTTCCACATCTTTTTCGGTGTTAAACCTTCCAAGACCTATCCTTATTGATGAATGCGCAACTTCAGGATTTTTGTCAATTGCTGAAAGCACATGTGATGGTTCAAGGCTTTCCGATGCACAGGCCGAACCTGTGGACACCTGTATGTTTTCATCATCAAGTTTTAGCATCAATGCTTCCCCCTCTACACCATGAAAGGAAACGTTTAGATTCCCTGGCAGTCTTTCCTTCGGTTTATCAGGTCCGTTAAGTACCCAGTCGTCTATTCTAGAGTCCAGCTTCTCCAAAAGTTTTTTGGTCAGTCTCTCTAATTTCTTTCTGTCTTTTTCTAACTCCTTTTCAGCTAGTTCAGCTGCCTTCCCAAAACCAGCTATATAGGGAACGTTCTCGGTACCCGATCTCAAACCGTTTTCCTGACCTCCACCGTGGATAAGAGGTTCCAACCTGACATTTCTTTTCTTCCATAGTGCTCCGATACCTTTTGGACCGTACATCTTGTGCGCATTCAAAGTTAACATGTCAACACCCAGCTCTCTGGCATCCACAGGTATTTTGCCAAGAGCCTGGGCTGCATCCGTATGGAAGTATGTATCGGTTTTTGAAAGAATCTTTCCTATCTCTTTTATTGGTTGTAACGATCCTATCTCGTTGTTCGCCATCATGACAGAAACAAGTATTGTATCTTCCCTTAGATTCTCTCTTATCTTATCAGGTTTTATAACGCCATTTTCGTCAGGTTCAAGGTATGTAACTTCGAAACCCTGTTTTTCAAGTGACTCACAAGCCTTGATAATACAGTCGTGCTCGACTTTCGTGGTTATTATGTGTGTGCCTTCATCTCTTCTTTCAAGAGCAGTACCCTTAACCGCAAGATTGTTAGCCTCTGTTGCTCCACTTGTAAAGTATATCTCTTTTTCTGAGGCTTTTATCAAAGAAGCAACTTTTTTTCTTGCTTCCTCAATCGCTTTTCTGGTCTCAGTTCCTTTTCTATGTAGGGAATTAGGGTTACCGTATTTCTCCTTTAAGAAAGGCTTTATCTCTTCTTTGACCCTTGGATCGACAGGAGTTGTGGAGTTGTTGTCCAGGTAAATCGTGTTGAAATGTTCCATGCTTGAATCACTGGTTATGTGAACAATTTTTCACACATCTTTTTTAATCTTTCCTTTCTGGTCTTTTTAAATCAAAAAGTTGCCGATCATTCCTATAACTATTATTCCAACTCCCAGTGTAACTCCATAAGCAGCAAGCTGTTTATTTGTCATCACCTTTTTTAGCATCATGAACTGTGGAAGCGATAGAGCAGCCACAGACATCATAAAGGACACTGCCGTACCCATTGGCAGTCCCTTGGAAATCAAGGATTCTACAACAGGTATCACACCCATAATATTTGTGTATACAGGTATTCCGAGAAATACAGCACCGGGAACAGCAAGGTTTCCTGTAAGATGTTCGCCTATAAATTCTTCAGGCATGTAACCTCTGATGACTGCTCCTATGGCGAATCCTATCAATATATATGGAATAATCTCCTTGACTATTTTTTTGGCCTCTACAAAAGCCTTTCTGAGCCTTTCTTTATGATCCGTATTTTCTTCCTTCACATTTAGGTCCTCGACTTTCCGGTCTACATCCTTGAAAAACGTTTTTGAAAGGAAAAAACCTCCCATGACTCCAACGATTATTCCTCCTAAAATATACATCATCGTTGGAACTATACCCATAACTGACAGAAGAACCACAACTGCAGCTGTGTTGACCATCGGAGATACAAACAGAAAAGTAAGTGTCATACCGGATGGTATCCCTGCCTTTGAAAAACCAAGGTATATGGGGATAGTTGAACAAGAGCAGAAGGGAGATACCACACCTAAAGCTGCTGCGGTGACGTAACCCGATACATTACTCTTTCTTCTGATGAACTCTCTCGTCTTTTCCGGACTTATGTAGGTACGGATGTAACCTATAATGAGAACCATCGCAAAAAGTATGAAGGTGATTTTCAGGGTATTTTGGATGAAGTAATCTATAACCTCTGCGAATCCTCCAGTAAGTCCTAAAAATCCTACTACCAGCGAAGCAACGTTCTCAAACACCAAGAATATCACTCCAAGAATTCTAGGATCTCATCGCTCGATGGTACTTCACCCTTGATAACTATTTCACCGTCCCTGGAAACTGCAGGCGTCGACATAATACCTTTTTCGACAAGTTCCTCTAAATCGTTCACTTTTTCGACCTCAGTATCCTTTATCTCGTTTTTTCTAACAACTTTTTCGATTTTTTCCTTTAATTTTGTGCACTTTGCGCAGCCTTCTCTACCGTAGACCTTAATCTTCATCATTTGACACCTCTTCAGCTAGTTCAAGAAATCTCTCTATTTTCTCCGGATTTTTAAGTCTACCAGAAAGTTTCTTTCCTTTCTTGAAAGTTTCTATGACACCTGCATCCTCAAGTTTCTTGAAGTGCCTGTATATTACGGATTTCTCCTTTCCTAGGTCCTCTACGTAATCGCAGTAACACCGTGGAGAACCTTTTTCCACGAAAAGCTTCACTATCTCTAGCCGGGTTTCGGATGAGAGTGCCTTGAACAAACTTTGCATTATTGCACAATTATACAAACTTATTTTTTATATCTTTTGCAACGAAGAAAAGTTATGGAAGAGAACAATGTATTGCCTGATTATGGAGGAGGGAGCATAACAGAAATTCCAGGGACTGTCAAGGAATTATTTGGCATTTCATCAAATGATAAATTAGAATTTCTGGATTACGGGGAATTTGATAACATAAAAAATGTTTGTGTTGTATTGATCGATGGTCTGGGAATCAAAATTCTTGAGGAAAACTTGGATACTGTAAATAATTATTTTCCGGAGTTGCTTGAAAGAAAAATTACTTCGGTGTTTCCTTCAACTACAACGGCTGCCCTGACTTCCATATGGACGGGTAAACCCCCTCTGGAACATGGTCTAATAGAATGGGATATATTTGAAAAAAATATAGGAAAAATAATAAATCCTTTACCTATGGTAGATTTGGATGGTAGAGACGTTGAGATTGAGAATCTTTTTGAAGGAGAAAGTTTTATAGATGAACTTAAGGAGAAAGGAGTCAACTGTTTAAAGTTTCAGAGCAGAGATATTATAGATTCATTTTTTTCAGAGAAGGTTTCTATCAGCGATAATGATTTTGGATACGAATTTGTATCTGATCTTATAGTTAATTTTAGAAAAAGACTAAAAGAATCTGAAGGCAAGAATTTTATTTATTGCCATCTTTCAAACATAGATCATCTTTCACATCGATACGGCCCTTTTTCTGATGAAGTTTCCGCAGAATTAAAAACTGTTCTTAGAACATTAAAAAGAGATTTTTTGGAGAAACTATCTGATGAAAGGAAGGAAGATACCTTGTTTGTAATTACATCAGATCACGGTCAGAAAGATGTTACCGGTTCCGAATATATTGATCTCAAAGAATATGAGGGTATATGGAACCTGCTTGGGAGAACTTCTGATGGTAGAAGGATTAAACCTACCGGAGGTCCCAGAGACGTTTATATTTTCACCGAAGAACCTGCTCTGATGATGAGCAAAATCAGGGATTGTATTGGGGACAAGGTCGATGTACTCTCAATTGAAAAAGCTGTGGAGAAAGGTTTGTTTGGTACTGGAGAAAAATCACATCTTTTTGAATCTCGTTCAGGCGATATATTGCTTCTGCCGAAGAACGATTTGATGGTCTACTATGACAAAGAAAAATCAGAGCTTGGAAGTATCCACGGTGGACTTTCAAGTGATGAGATGGAGGTTCCTTTTCTTGCTAAAAGAGTGAAGGATTTATTGTGAAAAATAATTTTTAATTTTTTTATTTATAAAAAACATGCTTAAAAACTTTGGAATCTTGTTTCTAAGTGATGAAAGCGGTTATACTTGACGGCTATGTAGATGAACCAGCACACCACGGAGCTCCTCCATACATCTCCACATATCCAAGATACATTGCCGGTGCATTGAAGGATGCAGGTCTTCAGAAAGAACAGATACGTTATTTCACTATCGATGAAATAAGGGAAGACAACCATAAGTATTCCGCAGTAATCGAATCAGATTTTTTGATTGTTTCAACTGGAATGGCTGTGCCTGTTAGTTCTGTGGGTGGAGATTACATGAAGCAAGAGGAGATGGAAAAAATATCGACAAAACACAAAGGATTTTCTGTAATCGGAGGCCCTGTAAGATTCGGAGTTTTACATGGTGGCGGAGAAGTTTCAAGGGACATACCTGATACTTTTGACTTCAAAGCGGTTGACGGAGATGTCGAGACTACTACTTTCGACCTTCTGAATAACGGATTCGAAGGTTTTAATGAGAGGAATAGAACTAAAGAAGAACTTGAAAGATGGGCAAAGAAAGGAGCTTTTATAGTCGAACAACATCC